>NZ_MKKF01000049.1:0-216085 GCF_001942435.1 Serinicoccus sp. CNJ-927
CCCTGAACGCCTTCGCCATCACCTTCGCCGACCGCATGCCTACGGCGCAGGACCGCTGACCATGAAAACGCCACTTACACCGTTAGTCGGACACTCCCGATCGCCCCAGGAGGGCCGAAACCTCCGCGGATCCCCGGCCAGTGCCGGTCAACGGGACGGAGCGCACACGTCCCAGCCGCCGCATCAGCCTTCCGTCTGGAGTTGGAGAGTGATCTTGTCGCGTCTCAAACTTCTTGGCAGACCGGTTATGAGGGCATGATCGGCGTGACCGAGGAGGAGATGGCCTATGGGTCGACCACCTGTGATCCCGGCGGAGAAGAAGACCAGGATCGTGCTGAGTGTCCTGGCAGGCGAGATGAGCATCGCCGAAGCGGCGCGCAAGGAGAAGGTCTCCGAGCAGTCGATCGGCCGCTGGAAGGCTGAGTTCCTGGAGGCGGGACGAACCGCGCTGGCCTCGGGCCGGACCGGTCCCTCGACCCGGGAGGAGCAGCTGGAGGCGGAGATCGCCGAGCTGACCACCGCATTGGGTGAGGCCCATCTTGAGGCGCGGGTGTGGAAGAAGAGCGCTGAGGGCCGCCTGGGCCCTTCGAGGACCTCGAGGTAATCCGTACCGAGGCGGGGATGCCGACCACGAGGTTCTGCGCACTGGTCGGCATCCCCGAACGGACCTACCGTCGCTGGCAGGCCCACGCCCGCGCCGGGCGCCCCGCCAAGGGGCCCTGGCCGCAGCGGCCCGCGAGGCATCCCGGGAGGTGATCACTCGCCTGGCGGCCAAGCACGCCGCGTGGGGCCACCGCAAGATCTGGGCCATGGCCCGCCACGGCGGCCACCGGGTGTCGATGTCGACCACGGCGCGGATCCTGGACGACGCCGGGTTGTTGCTGAAGGCGGACTACCAGCGGGAACGTCGTGACCTGGCCCAGCAGCGCAAGGCCGCGTTCGCCAAGACCCCGACGGGTCCGAACATGGTCTGGCAGTTCGACTTCTCCGAGTACGAGACCGCCAAGGGCGGGACCTGGCGAGTCGCGGGGATCGCGGACTACTGGTCCAAGTACGAGTTCGGGTGGCACTGGTCACCGACCGCGAACAAGCACGACGCGGTCGCCGCGGTCGAGCTCGCGCTGGCGGAGGCGGCCTCGATGCTGCCTGAGGGGCTGGACCTGCTGGAGTACCTCACCGACCCCGTCACCGGGGAGGTCGTGCCCATCACGTTGGTGACCGACAACGGTGGCCCGTTCCGCTCAGCCACCTTCGCGGCCCTGATCGAGAACACCCCAGAGCTGGACCATGTCCGCACCCGGGTCAGGACTCCTGGGCAGAACGGGGTGCGCGAGCGGGCGTTCCAGTCGCTGAAGTACGAGCGGCTTTACAGGGAGCAGATCGACGACATCCACGACCTGGTCGAGCACGGAGAGGACTTCCGCGCCGAGTTCAACACCGTCCGGCCCCACGAAGCACTCTCCTGGAACCGGCCCCGGGACGTGCACCTGGGCCTGGCCGACCCCGGCACACCCAACTTTCCCGAGGGCGAAACCCTGCCACTTCCTTGACACGGGACAGGGCTCAGCCCTCGCGCGGCACGACCTGGTGGATGAGATAGCAGGACGTGCCGTCGGAGTCGGCGAGATCTCGGCCGACCGAGAGGTAGCGCGGGTCGCCTCCGGGGTCATCGCCACGAGGGCATACCGCAGGACGCCAGCGCGGCGGTGACGACGACCGAGGACGCGCTCGCAGCCCAGCGTCGCCCGTGGCATGGTGCGCGTCGACCGACCATGGCAGACACCTCTCTCGAGCACGACTCGGTCCGACGGCCTGAGCCTGCCGCGGGTTCCGCCGGCACCGCGATGGAGAACGGCCCGGATCCCTTCACCCGAGCCGGGAGATGACACCGCCCGCTGCTCGCCTCAGCCGGGCAGGTCGGGCTCGCGGTGCTCGCCGAACCGGTCCCAGTCGCCGAACGTGATCATCGGGACCCAGTGGGGCGAGACGTCGACGCCGGTGAACTCCTCGACCTTGGCGGCAGCCTCTCCCTTGACCGCGAAGTAGGAGCGGGCTCGCCCGTCCGGCTGGAAGAGCAAGGATCTGTGCGCCTTGGAGTCCCGGAGGGAGAGCCACTTGTCCTGCCCGTCGGGGTAGACAGTGACGACGACCTCCCGGAGGAACAACTCTTCGGGACGACCGGGGTCCTCATCGAAGTGATACTTCTTCACCTCTGAGCCAAACCGGTCGTAGAAGATGGAGCCGACGTACATGCCCTCGGGATTGATCTTCAGCGTGTAGTCCGGCACGACACCACCAGAGGCGTCAGGGACCTTGCTCACGCAGAAGGAGGGGCCGTTGCTGAAGCGTGTTCGGGCCTGGGCCTCCGTGATCTCCTGGATCGGCTTGCGCAGGACCGGATGCCAGTCACGTCCGTAGCGGTACGTCATCGCTCTCTTCTCAGGGGTAGAGGTGGGCGGTGTAGTCGAAGCCGTTGACGTCGACGATACGGACGTTGTTCTCGAAGGCGTACTCCGCGACCTCGTCCGGGATCGTCCCTCCGGCCTGTGGTGGCACCTGCAGCACCATTTCACCCTCCAGCCGTTGACCCGCTAGGCCGGACGCCCGCGTCGAGGGTACGTCGGCGACCGTCGCGCCGTCCGGGTACTTGGTCACCAGCTCGTCGATGTAGGCGCGGGCCTGCCTGGTCTCGATGCTCCCGAGCTGGGTGAGCTTGCGGGAGACGATCAGATCGCCCGGCACATAGCTGTCCAGCCGCACGTAGCCCGACCCGCCCGGTGCCTGCAGGTAGACCTGGTTGTGCTGGTAAGTGGGCGCCATGTAGGTGTCGAAGCGGTTGCCGGCCACCATGTTCTGCAGCCACGGGCGGTCCTCGAAGCGGCGCAGCTCGGCCGGCGTGAGGAAGTTGTCCCGCCCGTAGTTCGCCGGGTCCGCGAGCTCGTCGGCCGAGGTGGGCAGCCTGCCGCCGGGCAGCAGGCGGGACATGTCGGTGCCGTTGTCGGCGAGCCGCTCGATCGTCGCGAGCTCGTCCACCGTGAGGGCGCGCTTGACCCACTTCCCTCCGACGGAGAACCAGCCGACGATCGGCACCGCGCCGGCGGCGGACAAGCCGGCGTCGACGTAGTTGCCCTCCGCCGTGTACCAGAGCCCGTGGAGGAGGTCGGCGGGCTCCCCCACGAGGGGCAGCATCCCGACCACGTCGAGCACGAGGTGTCCCGCCTGGGACCACCATGGCGGCTTGTTCTCCTCGGCGATCCTGGCCTCGCGCTCGATCGCGGCGACCGCTCCCTCCAGGTCCTCGACCAGACCCGGCTGCCACGCCTGCGAGCCCTCGACGGGTGGCGCGGCCAGACCCGACTGCAGCCCGGTCACGAGCTGGGTGACGGCATACTCGTCCATCCCGCGGTACCGGAGCGTCTCCCACAGGCGGGCGTCGACCTCCATCGGGCCGTCGTCGGTCTCCACGGTGACCGTCTCGCCCTCGGCAAAGACCTGCTGCAGCGCCTCGGGGTTGTTGCCCATGCCCTGGTAGAGCGCGCCGAACGGGTCCATGACCAGGTTGCTGCCGGGGCTCTTGGCGGGGTCCGGGTCGAACACGAAGTCGCCGGGGGTCCAGTACTCCGCCCCGCCATCCCCCTCGAGCTCGACCATCCGCTCGTGCACCGTGCCGAGGAGGTCGGTGGAGAAGGTGCCGCGCGAGATCACCAGGCTGAGCCGCTGCGCCGTGCCGCTCGAAGGAGGCGCCTGCTCGATGTGGTCGGCCCAGGCCTCCCCCATCCCCGGGACCTCCAGGTCGCCCTCGCCCTGCGACGCGAGACCGTAGGTCAGGCCCAGACCGTTGAGCAGCGCGTTGTAGTCGGTGTCGAAGTCGGTGGCCTCCTCCGCGGTGCGGACGTGGTAACCCCGGGTCGAGTTGAGCTCCCGGAGGTAGGCGTCGAGGACGCCGGGAGGCACCCGGTCCGCGACGGCCTTGGCGAAGTAGGGGTCGTGGCCGTGCTCGGCGAGGATCTCGAGCAACCGCGGGTCGATGTCCCTCGGCTCGCCGGACAGGCTCGGCTCCATCATCGTCTCGACCTCGTCGGCGAGGGCATCGACCTTCGCCTCGGACAGGTCGCTGACGTAGCTCTCGTCGATCTCGACGACACCCACGCCGGGGACGCCCGGCGTGCTGCCCGCGATGAGGCGCGCCAGGGCCAGCCGCCGGGCGAGGTCGCGGACCCGATCATCCATCCAGGCCCAGATCTCGGCGCCGAAGTCGACGCCGGACACCGGCTCGGTGCTGAGCATCACGTGATCGAGCCGTCCCTTGACGGTGCTCACGTCCAAGGGCAGGTCGTCGCGGGCGGAGGTCAGGTCGGAGACCAGGTCCTCCATGGCGCCGATGTCGATGCTGACGAGGGCCATGTCCGGGGCCTACCGCGGGCCCATGCGCTGCCAGCGCACCTGCCAGGCCGTCGAGGGCACGCGCTCGGGCTGGGCGGCGATCGCCGCGTCGAAGGCGTCGATGGCCGCCGGCCCCGCGTCGTTGATCTTGGTCCGGTAGGTGTCGAGCTCGCCGGAGAAGTCCTCACCCATCGGCCCCTCCCAGGCGCCGGAGTCCATGGCGCGACGAGCGGCGGACAGGGCGTCCTCCAGCCGGGCTGCGGGGTCCACGCTGGACGACCGTGCGCTCTCCAGCGCGTCCTTGTAGGTGTTGTTCACCATGACGACCTCGTCGTCACCGGCCATGACCCCTCCTGACGTGGTGTTTCGTCACCGGAGCAGGAGGTTAGCAGCGCGTCTCAGCCCGGCGAGCCGTAGAGCAAGGGCGCGTAGTCGGGGTGACGGTCGATCCACCCCTTGATGAAGGGGCAGATGGCGAGGACCCGGCGGGTGCCCTGATCACGGACGTCGTCGAGGGCGTACCGGGCCAGCGCACTGCCGACGCCTTGCCCCTCGAAGGCACCGTCGACCTCGGTATGCGTGAAGACCACGAGGATGTCGGTCAGCTGGTACTCCGCGAACCCGGCCAGCTCACCGTCGATCCGTGCCTCGTAGCGCGTCTGCTCGTCGTTCCTGGTCACCTGGACGTCGGCCATACCCCAGCCTCTCGCGCCGCGCGGCGCCCGTCCACCGGCCCGGTGATCAGCCCTCGTGCACCACACGTCCGCCCTGGACCACCATCCGGACGTGCCGCTCCGGGGACGCCAGGACCTGGGCGTCCTCGAGCGGGTTGGCGCGCAGCAGCACGAGGTCGGCCGCCGCCCCCTCGGCCACGACACCGAGGGTGCCCGTCTGCTCCAGGAGCTCGGCACCGACAAGGGTCGCCGACCGCAGGATGTCCTCCGGTGACTGCACCTGCGCGTGGATCCGGAACTCCTCGCTCTGGTGCCGGTGCATCGACCCCAGCAGGTCGGTGCCGAGGGCGATCTTCACCCCGCCACGGCTGGCGAGGTCCAGCGCGTGCAGGCCGGCCTCGAGCATTTCGCCCACCTTGGCCTGGCTGGCCGGGGGCAGCCCGGCGTCGGCGCCCTCCTTCTGGAGGTACTCGTAGGTGACGAGGGTCGGCACGAGGAAGGCGTCGTGCTCGCGGAACAGCTCGACGCTGGAGGCGTCGATGAGGTTGCCGTGCTCGATGCAGCGCAGACCCAGCTCCAGCCCGCGGTTGACCGCCCGTGCGGTGTAGGCGTGCCCGGTGACGTAGCGGTTGGCGTTGGTGGCCTCCTCCACGACCGCCTCGATCTCGTCGGCCGAGAACTGCAGCGAGTCCACCCGGTCCGTCGGGGAGGCCACGCCCCCGGAGAGCATGAGCTTGACGTGGTGGGCGCCGGTGCGCAGCTGGTCGCGGGAGGCGCGGCGCACCGCGTCGACCCCGTCGCAGACCGTCCCTGGGCCTCCGAGCAGGGTCTGGATCTCGACGACGAGGCCCTGCTGCGCACGTATGCCGGGCACGAGGCGGCGGTGATGCGCGAGCGACCGCGGGAGGCATACCCACGGGTGCTCGCCGAGGCCTTCCGGCGCACGGGCCGGGCGCTCGGGTCCCGCGTCGACGACGACTGGGCACAGCGTCTCGGCGGCTCGGTGCCGGACTGGCCCGCCTTCTCGGACTCCCGCGCCGCGATGGCCAGCCTCGCCGAGCACTTCGACCTGATCATCCGTCCAACGTGCACCGGGCGGGTTTCGCCGCGAGCAACCGCCAGCTCCGGATTCGGACCACGGCCGTCGTCACTGCCGAGGACGTCGGCGCCTACAAGCCCGTAGACCCGCACTTCCACGCCCTGGGCAAGGTGCTCGACGACCTGGAGATCCCGGTCGAGGAGCACCTGCACGTGGCGCAGAGCCTCTTCCACGACCACGTCCCGGCGGCGGCGCACGACCTGGACTCGGTATGGATCAACCGTCGCCACGACCGTCCGGGGTGGGGTGCCACCCCGGAGCCGGAGGCGGCGTGGACCTACCTGGCCGAGTACCCCTCGATGGCCGCCTTCGCACAGTCCGTGCAGGCCGACGAGCGCATCTGAGGGATACCCGGCAGCCGCGGGTCAGGCGGCGAGGAAGGCGTCGATCTGGTTGATCGACTCGGTGGCGCCCTGCTCCATGCCCATGTCGAGCACCTGCTGCAGCGCCTCGGCGCTCTCGTAGACCGAGGTGAAGGTGGCGCGGGTGCCGCCGTCGTGCTCCTCGAAGGCGTAGGTGTTGCGGGAGACGGGCATGCCCTCGGCGGGCTGCCAGCTCTCCGCGTCCGCGAAGCGGTCCTCGAAGGCGAAGCGGCGGGGCTCCTCGACCTCGGTCACCTCCCACATGCCGCCGAACCGCTCGCCCTCGGGGCTCGTCATGTAGTACTTCGTCGTGGTCCCGGCCCGCAGCTCAGCTCGACGAAGGTCGCGGGATAGGTCGGCGGGCCGAAGACCTGCTCCAGCTGGCGCGGGTCGGCATACAGCTGCCACACGCGCTCGACCGGTGCGGCGAACTCCGCGGTGATGGTGACGGTCCGGGTCTCGGTGTCGGTGGTGACGCCGGTGACGGGCATGTCAGTGCTCCTTGAGGAAGGTGTCGATGCGATCGATGCGACCGCGCCAGAGGGTCTCGAGCTCGGCGAGCATCGAGGAGACCGAGCGCACGGCCTCCACGTCGCCGCTGGCGAGCTGCTGCCGGCCGCTGCGACGCTTGGTGAGCAGGCCGGCGCGCTCCAGCACGGCGACATGCTTCTGGACGGCGGCGAAGCTCATGTCGTAGTCCTCCGCCAGGGCCGAGACGGAGTGCTCGCCCGCCAGCACGCGCCGCAGGATGTCGCGTCGCGTGCGGTCGGCGAGCGCGTGGAACATCGCGTCAGCGCGGTCCTCGCCCGTCCGGTCCATGGTAGCAATATACAACCATTCGGTTGTATGTCGATGGGGTGTGACGAGAGTCACCCCAAAGAGAGCAAAATAGTTGATACTTCAACTTCCCTCGAGGCACCGGGTCTCGTTACTCTTGAGTCACATCGGGATCTCCACAGGTGACGGACCTGGGTCGGATCGATCCCTCCAGTGACGAAGGACTGTCCCCATGACGGATCTGCTGCACCCTGCCCTGTCCGCGCTCGACGCGGTCCTGGCCACGACTGGTCGGGTCGCGCTCCTCAGCGCGGCCCTGCTCTACGTCGGCTACCTCCTCGCCTCCGCCGTCGCCCTCGTCGGACGGCCGCCCCGCGCGCCCCGCCCGCAGCCGGCCACCGCTGCGCCCGCCCCCGTGACCTCCCTGCCCGTGGCTGCGCCCGTGCTCAAGCGGGCGGCCTGACCGTGCTGACCACGGGGGAGCTGCCGATGGACCCGGTGGCAACGCTGGCCGTGCTGCTGGTGCTGGTCAGCGCGATCTACCTGGTGCGGATGCTGGTGCTCTCGCGCCGCGACCCGGCGCACACCGTGCAGCCGCAGGTCGACCTGGCTCAGGACCCGGGCTTCGACGTGGTCTTCCTGATCCCGTGCCTCGACGAGGAGCTCGTCGTGGGCGGCGGCATCGACCGGCTCCTGGCGCTCCCGCACCCCCGGACGACCGTCCTGGTCGTCGACGACGGCTCGTCCGACGGCACGGCCGACGTGGTGCGCTCGTTCACCGACCCGCGGGTGCACCTGCTGCAGCGCGTCGCGCCCGAGGCCAGGCTCGGCAAGGGCGAGGCGCTCAACGCCGCGGTCTCCCACCTGCTCGCCGGCGGGTTGGGCCGTGACTACGACCCCGACGGCACGGTCGTCTGCGTGGTGGACGCCGACGGTCGGCTGGAGCAGCAGAGCCTGCACGCCGTCCTGCCGAAGTTCGTCGACCCCGTCCTGGGCGGCGTGCAGATCGGCGTGCGGATCAACAACCGCCAGGCGCACCTGCTGGCGCGGATGCAGGACATGGAGTTCGTGCTCTACACCGATGTCTTCCAGCGCGGGCGGCGCCACCTGGGCAGCGTCGGGCTCGGCGGCAACGGCCAGTTCGTGCGGCTCTCGGCGCTCATGAGCCTCGGACCCGCGCCGTGGACCCGCTCCCTGTCGGAGGACCTGGACCTGGGGGTCCGCCTGCTGACCGCGGGCTGGCTGCTCGACTTCTCCAGCGACACGGCGGTGCACCAGCAGGGCCTGGTCGACCTGGGCCGGTGGGTGCGGCAGCGGACGCGGTGGTTCCAGGGTCACCTGCAGTCCTGGGCGCTCGTGCCCCGCGTGCTGGAGTCGCTGCGGGGGGCGGCCCGGGTCGACCTCTACTACCACCTGACCAGCCCGTTCCTGCTCCTCGTCGCCTCACTGTTCAGCGTCGCCTTCGTCGCCTGGGTGCTCGACCTGGCGACCGACGTGGCCACCGGGGAGCTCCAGCCGAGCTGGTGGTGGCTCAGCTCCTACGTCTTCGCGGTCGGCCCGACCATCGTGCTCACGCTGCTCTACCGACGCCGGGAGCCGGGTCTGTCCCTCCTCGCCGCGCTCGCCCTCGCGCACCTCTACGTCGTCTACTGCATGCTCTGGTATGCCGCCGGCTGGCGCGCCGTCGGGCGCACCCTGCGCGGCCGCACCGGGTGGGCGAAGACCGAGCGACTGACCGGCGCGGAGCAGGAGCCGGTGGCGGCCGGGCATACCGGCGGGTCGACGTCGTGAGCCTGCGCCGAGGCCTCCTCGGGGTCCTGGCGCTGCTGCTGCTCGCCGGCTGCGCCTCCGGGCAGGCGTGGGAGGAGGGGAGCGAGCACGACGGGTGGCGCGTGGTCTTCGACGGGCACGGCGTCGTCCGCCCCGACGGCGACGGGGTGCTGCTCGAGCCGCGTCACGCCGCCTCCGCCGACGTCACGCACGGCGGCCTGGTCGTGACGACACAGGCCCACCCCGCCGGGACGGACCTCGCGATCACGGCGAGCACGCAGGAGCAGGTGCGCGAGGGGGATCCCAACCCGTGGGAGGTGGCCTGGGTCCTGTGGAACTACCAGGATCCCGAGCACTTCTACGCCGTGGTGCTCAAGCCGAACGGTTGGGAGGTGAGCAAGCAGGACCCGGCTTACCCGGGCAACCAGCGCTTCCTCGCCAGCGGCACCGAGCCCCGGTTCCCGATCGGCGCCGACTACCGGGTCGAGGTGGAGCAGGCCGACGGCGTGATGTCCGTCTCCGTCGACGGGGAGCAGCTCGCCGAGGTGACCGACACCGAGCGGCCCTACACCGAGGGCGCGATCGGGCTCTACACCGAGGACGCGCGGGTGCGCTTCGCGGATCTGCGGACCGGTCGATGACGAGGTATACACCTCTCTAGCGTGGGGGTGAGAGAAGGCAAGACGTCGTGATCGATCGCGCTGTCGCCGCCGGAGGGTCCGGTCCGGGCCTCAGCTGAGGAAGTCGCTGAGCCCGCTGCTGCGACGCTCCCCGGAGCCGGTGTTCGCGGCATTCTCCGCGGGCTGCACGAGCACGTGCCCCTGGCCGGAGAAGGCCATCTGCACCATCTCGCCCGTCCCCCCGCGCAGCATCGAGCCGATCCCGCCGGTGTCGGTGCGGATCTGCATCCGGACCGCCTGGGTCCAGAGCACCACCGCCTGCGCGTCGGCGAAGGTCGGGGTCGAGACGTCCAGCGCGATCGGCTCGCCCTTGGTGGTGATCGCGACATACCCGCTGCCGCGCAGCGAGACGTTGAACAGCCCACCGGCCATCATCCCGCCACGGGCCGACACCCGGTGGATGTCCCAGTCGATCGAGGAGGAGAAGGCGAGCACGTTGGCGCCGTTGACCGACACCATGTCGTCCTCCAGGTAGAGCACCTGGATGTCCGCCGCCTCGTCGGCGAGGAAGAGCTCCCCCTGTCCGCTGCACTCCATGATCGGGACGCCCTCGCCGGTGAGCGAGGACTTCAACATCTTGCTCAGCCCGCCGGAACCCTTGTTGGCGAAGCGGATGTCGCCCTGGTAGGCCACCATCGAGCCGGTCCTCGCCATGACCGGCCCGTAGTCCATCCGCACCTTGAGCATCTTGCTGCTCTGGCGGGTGAACTGGTCCCGCGCCTCGGTCTCCTTGAACTCCTCGAACAGCGATCCGTGGATCGGCATGGCCCTCACCCTTCCCGTCACGGTCCCTGCTGAGTATGGTGCGGGTCGAGGTCGGCGCTCAACCCACGGGAGGTGCGGCGAGGGGCGGTCTCGACGCGCGGTCGCGTGGCCCGGACGCCGTCGACGAGGCGATGCCGCGGGCCCTCATCATCCCTGGCGACCACATCGCTGCTGGTGAGCGCTGCGCCGCACCGATCGGCCGGCTGTGCTTGGCTGGGCCCATGTCAACGACGACACGGACCCTTCTCGCCACCGCCAGCGCTCTCGCGATGGGCGCCACCCTCGCGGTCACCCCGTCCTCGGCCGCCAGCTCCGCCTACGTCGCCCTCGGCGACAGCTTCTCGGCGGGGACGGGCACCTTCGACCGCACGGACTCGTGCTACCGCTCGCCGCGGGGATATCCCGAGCTCGTCGCCCGGGCGAAGGGCCTGGACCTGGACTACCAGGCGTGCTCCGGGGCGGAGACGGCCGATGTGCTCGCCGACCAGCTCGACACGCTGGGCCCGGGGACCGGCCAGGTCTCCGTGACGATCGGCGGCAACGACGTCGCTTCGCCGACGTGCTCACCGAGTGCGCCCTCCCCGGGTGGATCAGCGACTGCGACGGGGAGATCGACGACGCGCTCGTCGTCCTGCGGACCGAGCTGCCCGGTCGGCTGGACGAGGTCTACGGCGCCATCGACGACCGGGCTCCGGACGCCACGGTCGCCGTCGCCGGCTACCCGTACCTCTTCAACGGCCGGGACTGCAGCTGGCTGACCTTCTTCTCGCGCGGCGAGATGGCCCGGCTCAACGACGGCACCGCCGAGCTCGACGAGATGATCGCCGACCGCTCCACCGCCTCCGGCTTCACCTACGTCGAGGTGCGGGACGACTTCGCCGGCCACGCCGTGTGCGACACGCAGCCCTGGATCAACAACCTGTCCTTCCCGATCGACGAGTCCTTCCACCCCAACCGTCCGGGCAACCAGGCCTATGCCGCCGCCGTCGCCCCGGCCCTCGTCGGGTCGACGATGCCGGCCGCCCGGATGGCGACGCAGCAGGCCACGCCTGCACCGCCGCCCGACGTGCGGGAGCAGGCGCGGGCGGTGCTGGAGCTGAGGCTGGACAGCAGGGCGCACCTGCGGCAGGCGAAGGAGGCGGGGCTGCGGCCGGGCGAGGTGCGCAGCGCCGTCGCCAAGCTGCGCAGCGGGGACGAGCGGGTCGTGCGGGCCGGGCTGGCGCAGCTGCAGGCCCTCGACGCCCGGGTGGAGCAGGGCTGAGAGGCCAGCCGACCGGGGAAATCCCGCCGGGGCGGTCATTCGCCGGTCACCCGGGTGATTCGGTGCGGACACCGACCGGGGATCTCCCGCCGGGGCCGTCCTTTGCCGGTCGCCCGGTCGTCGGCGTGAAATGCTGGCGGCATGCGCAACGTCCTGGGCACCCCGCTGCGGGAGTGCGGCACCGACCCGGTGACGGGCTTCACCCGGTCCGGGTGCTGCGAGGTCACCCCGCAGGACGTCGGCGTGCACGGGATCTGCGCCGTGGTGACCGAGGAGTTCCTGGCGCACCAGTTCTCGGTCGGCAACGACCTGCTCACACCGCGTCCGAGCTGGGGATTCCCCGGCCTGACGCCGGGGGACCGCTGGTGCGTGGTGGCGCTGCGCTGGCTGCAGTCCCACGAGGAGGGACGGGCGGCCCCGGTGGTGCTCGCCAGCACCCATGAGCAGGTGCTCGAGCTGGTGCCGCTGGAGCTGCTGCGCCGGTATGCCGTCGACGTCCCGGACGACCTCTCGGGGTGGGGCTGAGCCCGCTGCCGGCGGGTCGGCGTCCTCAGCCCGGGGTGGTCCCTGCCGCGTCCGGACCCGTCCCCGACTCCCCCGGGCCACCGAGCCGGGTGCGCTCGTCCTCGGCGGCGCGGCGGCCGACGGACAGCAGGAACAGCCCGCCGAGCAGGTCGAGGATCCCGATCACGAGCAGCAAGATCGTCAGCACCCCGCTCTCCCCGGAGGCGAGCCGGTTGGCGGCGAAGACGGTGATGGCCACGCCGAGCACGAGGTAGACCCAGCCACGGCGGCGCAGGCTGGCGGGGTCCCGCCGCGCGATCTCGGCCGCCGAGGGCCGGGCGATCCCGGTCTGACCTGCCGTGCCTCGGCAGGCTCCGCGCGAGGCGCCCCCTCGCGGAAGGTCCCATCGAAGGGCTCCTCGGTCTGGTGGTCGAAGGGTTGGTAGCCGGTCTCCGCGGCGACGATCCCCACGGCGCGACGAGCCTCCTCGAGCACCTGTGCACGATCGGGGCCCGAGTCCTCGGAGGGCTCCTCGCCGGTTTCGCGCTCACCCAGGCTCACCGCCGCGGAGCCGTCGAAGAGCTCGACCTGGATGCCGGTCCGGGGCGCCGTCAGCTCGCCGTAGACGTCGCCGCCGGTCTCCTCGGCCACCCAGGTCTCGAGCTCGCCGCTGAGCACCTCGCGCAGCCGGGTCTCGATCCGGCGGAACGTCTCCACGCCCTCGGTGAGCGCCTGCTCGTCGGCCTCCCTGCCGGAGTCCTCGGCGTCTGCGGCGGCGAGCGCGTCCTCCCAGCTCTGCCCCGCATCCCGTGGGCACAGGGTGATGTCGTAGCTCATGCCCCCATCTTGCCCGCTCCGGCGCTCGCCCTGAGCACGCCCTCATCCGGAAGGCGCATGAATGCGTCAGCGAAATCATCCGAAATGTCCGCAGCCGCACCTGCGCGGCGCCTCGGCGTCAAAGGAGAATGCCCTTTTCCCCTTTGTCCGATCAGGTGCGATGTCCTTGTGGGCCGCGTCCCGACAGCCCTACCGTCATGGTGTCGGAAACACTTCCTTGACCGACGAGAAAGGACCAGAACCATGGCCACCATGACCGCAATCACCTCGTGCGCCGCGACCGCGTGCGCCTACAACAACGGTGGGTGCAGCGCCGAGGCCGTCACCATCGCCGGTGACTCCGGCGGCGCCTCGTGCGGCACCTTCGTCGAGCTGGACGTGCGCGGGGGCCTGCCCGTCGCCGAGGGGCACGTGGGTGCCTGCCAGCGACTGGAGTGCGCGCACAACAAGGACCTCATGTGCACGGCCGAGGCCATCACCGTCGGCGGGGACACCGCCAACTGCCTGAGCTACACCGCCGGCTGACCCAGACCGGTCACCGCGGCCTCGAGCTGATCGAGGTCGCGGACCGGTGCGTCGAAGGGCACGAAGACCGTCCGCGTCCGGTCGGCGTCGATGCGTAGCCACGTGCAGCCGGTCCCGTCGACGTCGGCCAGCACCGTCTCGCCGACATAGGGTCGCACCGACGCCGGGGTGGGGTGTCCCTGGCCGACGACCCCGGCCCGGTCGCCGGCGCAGACCTGCGCCACGACGGCCGCGGGGTCGTCGACCGCCTGCGCGATCTCGTGGCAGAGCCATTCCTGCGACCGGTGCGGGAAGCGGTCCGAGCAGACCAGCTCGGCGAACGCCAGGGGGGTGACCCCTCCCTGGTCGTGCAGGAGCACGCGGTCGAGCGCGAGCAGCGCGACCCGGGCCCCGGCCTCGGCGGCCCACCCGACCTCGGTCGGGAGGAGCCCCAGGGCGGCCAACCGGCCGAGCTCCACGTCCTCCACGAGCCGCAGGTGCGCGAGGGTGTGCACGCTGGCCGTCGAGACCCGCAGCCGAGGGTCGGCGCCGTGCTGGTCGATCCGCAGCCGGACCTCGTGGCAGCCCTCGCCCTCCGCCAGGCAGGCGGTGGGGAGCGCGACGGCCAGGACGTCGGCCGGGGTGAGCCCGTGCGCGAGCACCTGATGCGGTCGTCCCGCGTCCTCGCGGTAGGCCACGACCGTGGCGCGACCGGCGCCGTCGAGCAGCCGCGCGGCCGTCGACCGGGTCGTCGCGGCGCGGGGGTCCAGCTGCGGCCCGACGACCGGTGGGGTGCTCGCCATGAGGTAAGGATAACCTCACCCCTTTAGCGCAAGGCAAGCCCCGCGCATACCCCCAGGTCAGGCCGGGTTGTGGGCGAAGCGCACGAGCACGATGCCGTGGTCCGCGGTCCCGTCGGCCTTGTGGTCCTCGGTGTTGAGGTGGTCGTTGTAGATCACGAGCCCGTCGAAGAGCCAGCGCCGCCGGTAGGAGTGGTCGTAGAACTGCTCGGAGACGAGGACGTGGTCCAGCGACTCGCGCAGGTCCTGGTAGACGTGCGTGTAGTAGACGTCGCGGGTGTCGCGGTACTGCTGCAGCGTCTGCGCCGTGTAGAGGGCGATGTCGCCCCCGCCACGTGACTCGCCCACGAGGTAGCGGGGCTGCTCGGTGAGGATGTTGAGGGTGTTGGAGTGCTGCCCGTCGTTGACGTCGCCGAGCACGATCACCGGCGTCACCGTGCCCTTGGTCTCCGCGGTGAGGATCACCCGCAGCGCGGCCGCCTCGGCGGTCCGCCGGATGGTGGACAGCGCCGCCCCGATGGCCGTGGTGTGCGGCTTGTAGCGGTCGCGGTCGGCGTTGTACCACCCCTCCCGCCAGATCTGGGTCGGCGCCTTGGACTTGAAGTGGCAGACGTAGACCGCGGTCGGCGGCTCGTCCTCGCGCGGGGCGATCTCGAACCGGAGCACCGGTCGGGAGAAGCCATGGATGGCCACGTCGATCTCCGGGGTCTGCGGGTCCTCACCGGAGGAGGTCAGCCGCAGGTCGTCGGGGAAGTCCTCGATCCACCGCGCCGAGTCCGGGACGAGCAGGTCCCGCCGCACCAGCGCCCCGCACACGATCCTGGCACCGGTCGCGGGTGCGGCGAGCAGCTCGTAGTCCTCGTCCATCCCGGCCTGGGTGACCACCTCGGCCAGCGCGTCGGCGTGCCACAGCTCCTGCACCCCCAGGACGTCGGGTGCCAGCTCGCGCAACAGGCGCGCCGACCAGGCGACCTTGGCGGCATACTCCTCGGTGCTCCAGCCGTCGGCGTCCTGGTACATCGGGCCGCCGGGCAGGTTCAGGTTGTAGAGGTTGAAGGTCGCGACAGACAGCTCGTCGGCGTTCATCGGTGCGCCTCCTGCGGGTTCGCGGCGGGTATGCCTGTGCTCACCCTCTCAGAGCGGGGCGGCACCACTCGGATACGGACGGGTCACCGGCGGCTCAGGGAGTCCCGGAACCGCGGCGTCCGGACCGGACGCCCCGTGCGTCCAGATATCAGGCCCCTCCGGTCGCGAGCGCGTGGCACGATCAGCGCATGCATCCTGCTGACAGTCACGACGTCATCAGGGTCCGTGGCGCCCGGGTCAACAACCTCCAGGACGTCGACGTCGACATCCCCAAGCGTCGGATGACCGTGTTCTCCGGTGTCTCCGGCTCGGGCAAGTCGAGCCTGGTCTTCGGGACCGTCGCCGCGGAGAGCCAGCGCCTGATCAACGAGACCTACTCCGCCTTCCTGCAGTCCTTCATGCCGGTCACGAGCCGCCCCGAGGTGGAGGAGCTGGACGGGCTCTCGGCGGCCATCGTGGTCGACCAGGAACGACTCGGTGCCAACGCCCGGTCGACCGTCGGCACCGCGACGGACACCTACGCCCTGCTCCGGATCCTCTTCAGCCGGCTCTCCGAGCCGCACGTCGGCCCGAGCTCGGCCTTCTCCTTCAACCAGGCCTCGGCCAGCGGCAGCGGCCGGCTCGTCGTCGAGAAGGACGGCAAGCCGCCCAAGGGAGAGGTCGCGACCTTCGAGTTCATCGGCGGCATGTGCCCGGTGTGCGAGGGGCTGGGGCAGCAGGCCGCGATCGACGAGGACGTCGTCGTCGACCGGTCCCTCTCGCTCAACGACGGTGCGATCCTCGTGCCCGGCTACGGCGTGGGCACCTGGGGCTGGAAGATGTACGGCGACGAGGGGGCCGCCGCCGACGGCAAGCTCGACATGGACAAGGTCCTGGGGGACTACTCCGAGCGGGAGTGGCACTGGCTGATGTACCAGGAGCCGACCAAGGTGAAGTTCGCCGGGATCAACCTCACCTACGAGGGCCTGGTCGTGCGGATCCGGCGCACCCTCTTCGGCGACAGGGAGCCGAAGCAGAAGCACATGATCGACTTCAAGGAGCGGGTCGCCACCACCGGTCCGTGCACCGAGTGCGGCGGCACCCGGCTCAACGAGGCGGCGCGGACGGCCACGGTGGCCGGCACGACCATCCCCGAGTGCACCGCGATGCAGGTGAGTGATCTCGCCGAGTGGGTGCGCGGCATACCGGACACCTCGGTCGCGCCCTTGGTCAGCAACCTCGCGGCGATGCTCGACTCGTTCACCGAGATCGGGCTGGGCTACCTCTCCCTCGACCGGGAGGCCGGGACCCTGTCCGGCGGTGAGGCGCAGCGGGTCAAGATGATCCGGCAGCTCGGCAGCGCGCTCACCGACGTCACCTACGTCTTCGACGAGCCGACCGTCGGTCTCCACCCGCACGACATCCGCCGGATGATCGCGCTGCTGGAGTCCTTGCGCGACAAGGGCAACACGATCCTCGTGGTCGAGCACAAGCCCGAGGTCATCGAGGCCGCCGACCACGTCATCGACATCGGCCCGGGCGCCGGCAACGACGGCGGCTCGATCACCTTCGAGGGCGACGTCGCAGGGCTGCGGGCCTCCGACACGGTCACCGGGCACTACCTCGACCACCGTATGCCGCTGCGCGACCCGGAGGAGCTGCGGTCCGCGACCGGGGCGATCCACATCCGCGGCGCCGCGACGCACAACCTCAAGGACGTCGACGTCGACATCCCGACCGGCGTGCTCGTCGCGGTGACCGGTGTCGCAGGGTCCGGCAAGAGCTCGCTGGTCCACGGCTCGCTCAGCGGACGTGAGGACGTGCTCATCGTCGACCAGTCCGCGATCCGCGGTTCGCGCCGTTCCAACCCGGCGACCTACTCCGGGCTGCTCGACCCGATCCGCACGGCCTTCGCGAAGGAGAACGGCGTCAAGGCCGCGCTCTTCTCGCCCAACTCCGAGGGGGCCTGCCCGGCGTGCAACGGCCAGGGCGTCATCTACCCCGAGCAGGGCATGCTCGTCGGCGGCCCGTCGCAGTGCGAGACCTGTGGGGGGCGACGCTTCCGCGAGGACGTGCTCGAGCACACCCTGCACGGGCTCACCATCGCCGAGGTCTTCGACCTCTCGATCGCGCAGGCCGCGGAGGTCTTCACCTCGGGCAAGGCGCAGGGCATCCTGGCGCGGCTGGTCGACGTCGGCCTGGGCTACCTGCGCCTCGGTCAGCCGCTCACGACCTTGTCCGGCGGCGAGCGGCAGCGGCTCAAGCTCGCCTCCCAGCTGGGGGGCAAGGGCACCACGATCGTCCTCGACGAGCCGACGGCGGGACTTCACCTGGCGGACACCGAGCGTCTGGTCCAGATGCTGCACACCCTCGTGGACCAGGGGCACAGCCTGGTCGTCATCGAGCACAACCTCGCCGTCGTGGCCAACGCCGACCACGTCATCGACATCGGTCCCGGTGCGGGGCACGACGGTGGTGAGGTCGTCTTCGAGGGCACCCCGGCCCAGATGGTGCAGGACGGGTCGACGCTGACCGCCGAGCACCTGCAGGAGTGGGTGGGCGCCCGCTGACCGCCGCGATCTCCGTCCGTGGGAGGAGTGATCTCCTGCCACGGGCGGAGGCGCGGCGCCCCGGGTGGGGGCAGGGTGGGAGGTATCGGTTCAGCCACATCTGGGAGGGACACCATGCACCGACGCACCATCACCACCAGCATCGCCGCCCTGGCCCTGGCGGCCGTCCCCGCCGCGGCGGGAGCCGTGCCGGGCACGCAGGAGCAGCCGCAGCCCGACGCCCTGCCGGCGCCGGTGACGGTCGAGCCCGAGGACGAGCTGCGCCGGTCGATCCGCGAGGCAGCGGCGCAGGCCCAGCGGTCCACGGCGGCAGACCTGCCGGCGACGCAGGGGGTGCCCGGCACCGACCGGCTGCCCCGCTCCCTGCGCCCCGACCTGGACGCCGGGCTGGAGCAGCTCGTGGCCGACGGCGCCATCGGGGTGACCGCACGGGTGGACACCCCGACGCTGCGCTGGTCCGGCTCGGCCGGGACGCGGAGCCTGGACGGCGCCGCACCGGCGCTCGACCGCAGCCCGCTGCGCGTGGCGAGCAACACCAAGATGCTCGTCGCGACCCTCGTCATGCAGGAGGTGGAGGCGGGCACCTGGACCCTCGACACCCCGGTGGAGGAGGTGATCCCCGGCCTCTTCCCGGACCACCCCGAGGTCACGATCCGGCACCTGCTGAGCCATACCTCGGGTATGCCCCGGGGCACCGGCGAGCTCATCGCGCCGTACCTGGGGGACGACCCCGAGGACTGGGACGCCTTCGTCGCGGCGGTGAGCCGGGACTACACCGACGCCGAGCACATCGCCGCGGTCAACGCGCTCGAGTGGGAGCTGGAGCCGGGGGAGGGGTTCCTCTACTCCAACGCCGGCTACGTCGCGCTCGGGATGCTCCTGGAGGAGGCGACCGGCAGCGACGTCGGGACCCTCATCACCGAGCGGATCCGTCGGCCCGCAGGCATGGGCCAGACGCGCTACCCGGACGAGCCGGGGATGCAGGGCGCCGCCCTGCACGAGGCGATGTTCGTCGACGGACGGGGGTGGATCGGGCTGGAGACCTTCGACCCGGACGTCTTCCGCGCCTCGGGTGCCGCTGTCGCCACGGTCGAGGACCTGCAGGACCTGACCGGCTCCTTGATGTCCGGTGAGCTGCTCTCCCAGGAGAGCGTCGAGGCGATGGTCACCCCGTCCTCGGACACCATCATGAACTACGGGCTGGGGATGTACTCCATCCCTGACCCGTGCCGGCCCGGCGAGTTCCTCCACGGCCACGACGGCGGGTCGCTGGGCAGCCTCAGCCTGACCTTCACCTCACGGGACGGCGCGCGCCAGTTCTCGCTCGGCGTGACCGGGCGGGACCAGACGCTCGCGCAGGACGCGCTCTACGACCTCAACGATGCCCTGGTGCCGATGCTGCTCGCCACCTGCTGACACCACGACCGACCGGTCGTGCGGCATACCGGATCAGGGCCGCTCGTCGTCCCACTCGCCCTCGCGGACCTGCAGCGCCGCCTCCTCGGCCGGCTCGCCGGCCGAGTCCTCGGGGTGCGTCGTCGGCATCTCGGCGGGTCCGCCGAGCACGTCCTGGTCGGCGGGGATGGCGTCCGGGTCCTCGCCCCCGATCAGTTCGGTCTGCGGCTCCCGGGCGGTGTCCTCACCCCCGGTCTCGGGGCGGCCGTAGGAGGTGCCCTCCTCCGGCAGCTCCTGGGCGATCCGCTGGTCGATGGTCTCCTCGGCGCGGTCGTCGTCGGCGAACTCCGAGCTCACCGGTCGGCGGTCCGGCGGGCTCCAGGCGACGTCCGCGGTGGCGTCCGGCTCGTCGAGGTTGATCTCGGCCTCCGCCTCCTGCTCGGGGGTGTAGTCGCGGATGCCGCTCTCGTCCTCGTGGGGGTGTTCGCTCATAGGACTACGGTGCGCCCGCAGGTCGACGGACGCAAACCGTGCGGCCGGTCGGCGCAGACCGCTCGGCCGGCCCGTAGCATCGCGGGGTGCTCCGCGTCGCCTCGGTCAACGTCAACGGCATCCGGGCCGCGCGGCGGCGCGGGTTCGGCGACTGGCTGGCGCAGCGCGACTGCGACGTCGTGACGCTGCAGGAGGTCCGGTGCCGGGTCGAGGACCTGCCCGAGGACGCCTTCGGCGGCTACCACGTCGCCTACGACCCGGGGTCGATCCCCGGTCGCAACGGGGTCGCCGTCCTCACCCGCAGCCGCCCCGCCGCGGTCCGCACCTGGGGAGCCGAGGTGCTCCTGCGCGGACCCGGCGACCGACAGACCGGCCTCGTCGCCGCCGACGCACCCGGCACCCTCGCGCGCGGGATCTCCCGGTATGCCGGTGAGGGCCGCTACGTCGAGGTCGACGTCGAGCTGGCCGACGCGGCGGTGACGGTGGCCAGTCTCTACCTGCCCAAAGGAGGCCTGCCCGCCGAGCTGCAGCAGCCGGGGAGGATGCGGGACGAGCCCGACGGCGGCGCGAGGTATGCCCGCAAGATGCACTTCCTCGACGCCTTCGCCCGGCAGCTCTCGCGCTCGCGCCGGGCGGCCCGCGCCCGCGGCCGGGAGTTCCTGCTCACCGGCGACCTCAACCTCGCGCACACCCGGCTCGACGTGGCCTCCTGGCGCCGCAACCAGCAGTCCGAGGGCTTCCTCCCGCAGGAGCGGGCGTGGCTGGACGCCCAGCTCTCGCCGCGCACCCTCGTCGACGTCGTCCGCCGCCTGCACCCGGGCGTCGAGGGGCCCTACACCTGGTGGTCCTGGCTCGGGCAGGCGTATGCCCGGGACGCCGGGTGGCGGATCGACCACCAGCTCGCGACGCCCGGCCTGGCGCGCCGCGCCGTCTCGGCGGTCGTCGACCGGGAGCACCGGGGGGTCCGGCTCAGCGACCACGCTCCGGTCGTGGTCGACTACGCCCGGCCTCTCGGCTGAGCGCCAGGCCGCCAGCCGCCAGCGCGAGCGCGGCCGTGGCGACGACGGCGACGGCGACGGACGTCGGTCATCATCCTGGCGGGCGCGGTGGTCGAGCACCCCGGACGACGGCGTGCCTCAGCGCCGCTGCTCGTCCAGGTAACCGTGGACCAGCGAGACGACCGAGGCGCCTTCGCCGGTGGCGGAGGCGACCCGCTTCATGCTGCCGGCCCGGACGTCCCCGGCGGCGAAGATCCCGGGCACGCTGGTGGTCTGCGGCGCCGGCGGCAGGTCCTCGAGCCACTGCTCCTGCGGCACCTGTCGCCCGGTGAGCACGAAGCCGCGCTCGTCGAGGGCCAGCTCCGGCGGCAGCCAGTCGCAGTGCGGCTCGGCGCCGATGAGCAGGAAGAGCCCGCCGACCTCGATCCGCTGGCGGTGCTCTGTGTCCGTGTGCTCGAGCTCCAGCCACTCCAACCGGTCATCGCCCCCTCCGTCGACGACCTGTGCCCGGCCGTAGACAGTGATCCGGGGGTTCGCGTCCAGCTCCTGGATCAGGTATGCCGACATCGTCGAGCTGAGGTCGTCGCGCCGGACCACGACGCTCACCGACCGGGCGAAGCGGGCCAGGTGCACGGCCGCCTGCCCGGCCGAGTTGCCGCCGCCCACGACCACGACGTCCCGGCCTTCCATCTCACGGGCGGCCGCCATGGCCGCCCCGTAGTGGACCCCGCGACCGACGAGCTCCTCCAGCGACTCGATGCCGAGGCGGCGGTACTCCACCCCGGTCGCGATGACGACGGCCCGCGCGAGGACGTCGCCGCCCTCGGTGACCACCCGGTGCGGCGCCCCGTCGGCGCCCGGCACCAGCTCGACGGCCGGCCACCCGGTGTAGAACTGCGTGCCGAAGCGGATCGCCTGCAGCCGCGCGCGCTGGCCGAGGCGCATACCGGAGATGCCCCGGGGGAAGCCGAGGTAGTTGCGGATCATCGAGCTCGTCCCCGCCTGGCCGCCGATGGCCTCGGACTCCAGCACCACGGTCCGCAGCCCCTCGCTGGAGGCGTAGACCGCCGCCGCGAGCCCGGCGGGTCCGGCGCCCACGACCACGACATCGGCGACCTGGTCCTGCTCGATCTCGTCGGGGCGGCCGTAGAGCCGGGTCGCCATGTCGCGGACGGAGGAGACCGGGCCGACCTGGTCGAAGGTCGCGACGACGGGCCATGCCGGGGTCCCGTCGGCCTCCATCCGGGCGAGCACCTGCTGCCCGACCTCGCTGTCCGGCGCGTGCACCCCGGTCGGTGCCCCGACCCGGGTGAGGTACTCCAGCAGCTGGTTGGTGAGCGCGTCCCGCTCGGGGGTGATGATCTGCGTCGACTCCACCTCGGGCGTCGCGACCGTGGCGTTCCAGTCGTTGAGCAGCTCACCGACGGCGACGTGGAACTCCTCGTCCCGCTTGCCCCGCGGCAGCAGCATGAAGGCGTCGATGGCCCCGTTGGCGACCGGCGTCCGCATCTCCACCGCGCCCTGCCGGAAGTGGTCCCAGTGCGAGACCGCCATCCGCCGCGCGGTGGGCACCAGGAGGCGCAGCTTGGCCAGCACGTGCTCGGTCTCGACCCCGGAGACCGGGTGGTCGACGACGAGCAGCGCCACCGGTATGCCGTCGGCCACCATCGTGCCGAGCAGCTGCTTCGCGGCGAGCGGGGTGCTGGTGGGGATGACGGCGTACTCGCCGCTGTAGCGCGCGAACTGCGACAGCAGCGTGTCGAGGTGGCTCTCCGAGAGCACGACGATGGAGGGAGTGTGGGTCACCCGGCCAGACTAGTCAGGTCGCGAGGTGGTGCACGTAGCACCAGCGCCAGCTCTCGCCCGGCTCGGCGGACTGCATGACCGGGTGCCCGGTCTCGTGGAAGTGGGCGCTGGCGTGCTGGCCGGCGGAGCTGTCGCAGCAGCCGACGTGGCCGCACTCCCGGCACTGGCGCAGGGCCACGACCTCCAGCCCCTCCTGTGCGCAGAGCTCGCAGCGCGGCTCCGGGGCGGCCGGTCCGATCGGGTAGGCCCGCAGCTCGGGACACTGCAGGTGCCCGTCGCTGCCGGTGGCCCGGATGTCCTCCCGGGCGCTGGCCGAGGAGTCGATCATCGACTCCTCCAGGTCGAGCATGCCCAGCACCTGACGCACCACGGGCGAGGGGACCTTCCCCTTGGCGCGGATGTGCAGGATGCGCTCGCGCTCGGCCTCGATCATCGCCCGGCGCAGCTCGGCGTAGGCGTCCGAGGGCGTCTGCCGACCCTCGGTCGTCGAGAGCTGCTCCCAGGCCGCGAAGGTGCGCTGGTCCAGGCGCTGGCGGATCGTGCGGGCCACCTCCACGGTGTCCGTCGTCTCCAGCTCCTCCAGCCGCGCCAGCCCTGCGGTCGCCGCCTGCTGCAGCAGCGTGGCCCGGGCCAGGGCATCGTCGGCCGGGTCCGGCGGGCGCACCCCGAGCAGGCGGGTCAGGGCCGGCAGGGTCAGCCCCTGCAGCAGCAGCGTGCCCGCCACCACGGTGAGGGCGACGAGCAGCAGCAGGTCGCGGTAGGGCGTGTCGACGGGGAGGATGAAGGCCGCCGCCAAGGTGACGACGCCACGCATTCCGGCCCAGCCGATGAGCGTGGTCTGTGCCGCGCCGGCGGGCTCGTGCCGGTCCCCGAGCCGGCTGCCCAACAGCGGCCGGGTGAGGTGCACCCAGGCGAGCCGCACCGCGATGACCGTGGCGAGCACCGCGACCGGCACGAGGACGATCGTCCCGACGGACAGGTCGCTGCCCGAGAGGTCCTCCACGATCCACCGCGCCTGGAGCCCGATGAGGAGGAAGACGACGTTCTCCAGCAGGAAGGAGATGGTGCGCCAGGTCGTGCTCTCGGTGATGCGCCCCTGCGCGCTCTGCAGGGTCGAGGACCGGTGGCTCAGCAGCAGCCCGGCGACGACGACGCCGATGACGCCGGAGGCGTGGATCTCCTCGGCCAGCAGGTAGGCCGCGAACGGGGTGATGAAGGAGACCGCCGTGTCGAGCAGCGGGTCGTGCAGCCGTCGCCGCACCCAGGCGACGACCCAGTAGACGAGCAGCCCGACGAGCACGCCGCCCCCGGCCGCCAGCAGGAAGTCGCCGGCGACCCCGCCGGCGCTCACGCCTCCGGCCATCGCGGCGATCGAGGTGCGCAGGGCCACGAGGGCGGTCGCGTCGTTGAGGAGCGACTCGCCCTCGAGCACCGAGACGACCCGGCGGGGCAGGCCGATCCGCCGGCCCACGGCGGTCGCCGCCACGGCGTCGGGGGGCGCGACGACCGCGCCGATCGCGAGCGCGACCGGCCAGCCGACGTCCGGCAGCAGCGCCCGGACGACGACGGCGACCGCCACCATCGTCACCAGCACGGCGGCGACCGAGAGCAGCATGATCGGTCGAAGGTTGGCCTTCATGTCGACCAGCGAGGTCGACAGCGAGGCGGTGTAGAGCAGCGGCGGCAGCAGCCCGATGAGCACGATCTCAGGCTCGAGGGGGATCTCCGGCACCCCCGGCACGAAGGACAGCGCGATCCCGACGACGGTCAGCAGCAGCGGCGCCGGGGCGCCCAGGCGCTCGGACAACGCCTCGCCCGCGATCACGACGACCGCGAGCAGCACGAGCAGGATGGCGATCTCCACCGGCTCATTCTCCCCCACGCCCGGCGGGCGGCCCCCGTCGAGGTCGGTGCCGCGCCGGCCGTCCTGCTGCCTTGACCCCACGGCACCGACTGCGGGTGGCTAGCCTGGGGACCGATCCACCGGCCGTGTGGTCGCACGCCCGCGCCGCGCCCGGTCCGACACCGACGTCCAGCCCCACGGAGGAGACCCGATGATCACGCACGACGTGCGCGTCCACCCCAGCGCCGACGAGCTGGCCCGCGAGGACCAGCTCGCCTGGAAGATCGCGGAGGTCGCCGCCGACCCGGTCGCCGTGGAGGCCGAGGTCGCCGACATGGCGATCAACCGGGTCATCGACAACGCCTCGGTCGCGCTCGCCTCGGTCAACCGGCGCCCCGCGGTCGTGGCGCGAGACCAGGCGCTCGCCCACCGGCACACCCCTGCCGACGGCGCGCAGGGTGCGGCGATCTTCGGGGACCCGGAGGCGCGGGTCTCCCCGGAGTGGGCGGCCTGGGCCAACGGCACCGCGGTCCGCGAGCTGGACTACCACGACACCTTCCTCGCCGCGGAGTACTCCCATCCCGGCGACAACATCCCGCCGATCCTGGCGGTAGCCCAGCACGTCGGCGCCGACGGTGCGAGCCTGCTGCGGGCGCTCGCGACCGGATACGAGATCCAGGTCGACCTGGTCCGTGCGATCAGCTTGCACGCGCACAAGATCGACCACGTCGCCCACCTCGGCCCGTCCGCAGCGGCCGGCCTCGGGACCCTGCTCGGGGCGCCGACCGAGGTGACCTACCAGGCGATCGGCCAGGCGTTGCACACGACGACCGCGACCCGGCAGTCGCGCAAGGGCGAGATCTCCAGCTGGAAGGCGTATGCCCCGGCCTACGCCGGCAAGGCTGCGATCGAGGCCTTCGACCGGGCGGTGCGGGGTGAGGGTGCGCCGGCGCCGATCTACGAGGGCGAGGACGGCGTCATCGCCTGGATGCTGGACGGCAAGGAGGCGCACTACCAGGTGCCGCTGCCCGGCCCGGGCGAGCCCAAGCGGGCGATCCTGCGGACCTACACCAAGGAGTACTCCGCGGAGTACCAGAGCCAGGCGCTCATCGACCTCGCGGTGCGGCTGCGCGAGCAGGTGCCGGACCTGTCGCAGGTCGAGTCGGTCCTCATCCAGACCAGCCACCACACGCACTACGTCATCGGCACCGGCGCCAACGACCCGCAGAAGATGGACCCGAAGGCGTCGCGGGAGACCCTGGACCACTCGATCATGTACATCTTCGCGGTGGCCCTCGAGGACGGGACCTGGCACCACGTCGACTCCTACACCCCCGAGCGCGCCGGCCGGCCCTCGACCGTCGAGCTGTGGCACAAGATCAGCACGGTGGAGGACCCCCGCTGGACCGAGGCCTACCACGCGGCCGAGCCGGCCTTCGGCGGTCGGGTCGAGATCACGCTCCAGGACGGCACGGTCGTCGCCGACGAGCTCGCGGTCGCGGACGCGCACCCGGCGGGGGCACGGCCCTTCGCCCGGGACCAGTACGTCGCGAAGTTCCGCACCCTCGCCGAGGGCGTGGCCAGCAAGGCCGAGCAGGACCGCTTCCTCGAGGTCGTCTCCGGGCTGGCGGACCTGCCCGCGGGGCGGCTGCACGAGCTCAACGTCGTCGCCGACGCCCTCACCCTCGAGGTCGGGCCGCAGGGGATCTTCCGGTGAGCGGCGACCAGGCCACCGAGGGCGTGCTCGCCCCGACCCGGCGCCGCCAGGCCTTCCGTGCCGGTCTCTCCTCCGGGCGGATCCAGCGGTATGTCGGCGCGTTCACGCCGCTGTCCGTGCCGCTCATCGAGCAGGCCGGCTTCGAGGGCGTCTACATCTCTGGCTCGGTCCTCGCGGCCGAGCGCGGGCTGCCCGACATCGGGCTGACCACGGCCAGCGAGGTGATCGACCGCGGCCAGGAGATCGCGGGCATGACCTCGCTGCCGGCCATGATCGACGCCGACACCGGCTTCGGCGAGCCCAGCAACGTCGCCCGCACCATCACCGGCCTGGAGCGCGCGGGCCTGGCCGGGGCGCACCTGGAGGACCAGGTCAACCCCAAGCGCTGCGGCCACCTCGACGGCAAGCAGGTCGTGAGCACCGAGGAGATGCTGCGGCGCGTCCGGGCCGCCGTGGTGGCGCGCACCGACCCGGAGTTCGTCCTGTGCGCCCGCACCGACGCCCGCGCGGTCGAGGGCTTCGACGCCGCGCTGGATCGGGCGAGGGCCTACGCCGACGCCGGGGCCGACCTCATCTTCCCCGAGGCCCTCAAGGACCTCTCGGAGTTCGAGGCCTTCGCGCAGGCCCTCGACGTGCCCATCCTGGCCAACATGACCGAGTTCGGGCAGAGCGAGCTGTTCACCACGACCCAGCTCGCGGACGCCGGCGTGTCCATGGTCATCTACCCGGTGACCCTGCAGCGCCTGGCGATGGGGGCGATCGAGGCCTCGCTCGCCACGATCGCGCACGAGGGCACCCAGAGCGACCTCGTCCCGCAGATGCAGACCCGCGCGCGCCTCTACGAGGTGCTGCGGTATGCCGACTACAGCAGCTTCGACGCCGACATCTTCGACTTCGCCGTCCCCGGCGAGCAGTGAGGAAGGACCCACCATGACCGAGACCACCATCCACCGCGGCCTCGCCGGCGTCGTCGTCGACGAGACCTCCGTCTCCAAGGTCGACGCGGAGACCAGCACCCTCATCTACCGCGGCTACCCGGTGCAGGACCTCGCGGCGCAGTGCTCCTTCGAGGAGGTGGCCTGGCTGCTGTGGCACGGCGAGCTGCCGACCGAGGACGAGCTGGCCACCTTCACGGAGACCGAGCGCGGCCTGCGCGCCGTCCCGGACGAGCTGGTCGAGGTCCTGCGCGGGCTCCCCGAGGACTGCCATCCGATGGACACGGTGCGCACGGCCGTGAGCTGGCTCGGGGCGCGTGACCCGCGCTCGGAGTCCGACGACCCGGAGGACACCCTGGCGGTGTCCGTGGCGCTCTTCGCCCAGCTCCCCACCATCGTCGCGATCGAGCAGCGCCGCCGCCGGGGCCAGGAGCCGATCGCGCCCGACCCGTCGCTGGGCTACTCGGAGAACTTCCTGGCGATGACCTTCGGCGAGGCCCCCGACGAGGCCACGGTCACCGCCTTCGAGACCTCGATGACGCTGTATGCCGAGCACTCCTTCAACGCCTCGACCTTCACCGCCCGCGTGGTCACCTCCACCCTCTCCGACGTCTACAGCGCCGTCACCGCGGCCATCGGCGCGCTCAAGGGTCCGTTGCACGGCGGCGCCAACGAGGCGGTCATGCACATGCTCGCCGAGGTCGGCGACGCCGACAACGCCGAGGCGTGGCTGGACACCGCGCTGGCGGAGAAGCGCAAGATCATGGGCTTCGGCCACCGGGTCTACAAGACCGGTGACTCGCGGGTGCCGACGATGGACGCCGCGCTGCGCACCTTCGCGGGCGACGACCACGCCGACCTGCTGGCGACCTATGACCGGCTCAAGGACGCCATGCTCGAGCGCAAGAACATCCACCCCAACCTCGACTACCCGGCGGGGCCGACCTACCACCTCATGGGCTTCGACATCCCGATGTTCACGCCGCTGTTCGTCATGGCCCGGATCACCGGGTGGACGGCGCACATCCGCGAGCAGCAGGGCGCCAACGCCCTCATCCGCCCGCTGAGCGAGTACGTCGGGGCGCAGAAGCGGGAGCTTCCGCAGCGCTGAGCCAGCGGGGCGGGCTCAGTCTCCTGGGGCTCAGCCCCCCGCCGGGGGCTCGGGCGGCTCGCCGCCCTGGCCGCCACCGCGGCCGCCCATCTCCCCACTGCTCGCGGCAGTGGTCGTGTCGATGGGGACGGTGAGGCGCACGACATACCCCGCGTCCGTGTCGCCGGAGACCGTGGCGAGCTGGTGCACGCCCCCGTCGTCGCCGAAGACGTTGTCGCTGGCCAGGGTGAGCTGCCCGAGGTTCTCGGTCGACCCGTCGTAGCCGCTGGTCGCGTAGACCGCCTCCGACATGCCCTGGGGCAGCGCCACCTGCGAGGTGCAGATGTTGGTCGTGGAGTCGACGATGCTCGCCTCGTCCGGATAGACCTCGACGTGGATATGCGGCCACCGGCCGGCGTAGCACCCGGGCACGATGCTGGTGAAGGTCACCACACCCGCGTCGTCGGTGACCTGCACACCGCGCAGGAAGTTCTCGTCCTCCACGCCGGAGGAATACATCGAGTAGAGCCCGCTGTCGGTGCAGTGCCAGACGTAGACCGCGGCGCCGGTCATGGGGCCGCCGCCGCCCGCGATGTCGAGGATGGTCAGCTCCAGCCTCATCGGTATGCCGCTCGCCGTCCCCCCGGCGGAGTCGCCGAAGCTGCTGGTCAGGTCGGAGCGGACGACGCCGCTCTGCTCGAGCACGTCGGCGCCGTTGGAGCCGTCGCCGGGGTAGGGACCCGCGGTCTCGTCGGGGATCTCGGTGAGGTCGGCGGTGCTGGTCGCGGCCGCGTCGTCCCCGGTGGCGGCGGAGGTGGCCGCCGCGGCCTCCGAGGTGGCGCTCGAGGAGGCCGCGGTCGAGCCGGTGCCCGCCGGGGCGCAGGCGGCCAGCGTGCCGGCCGCACCGAGCCCGAGCAGGCCCAGCGCCCGGCGGCGGCTGAGCAGCGTGCCGACGTCGAAGGCCAGGCCCTGGTCCTCGAGGTCGTCGTCGGGGCGGGGCAGGGCGCGCCCCTCGTAGGTGCGTGGCTGGGTCCTGGGGGTCACGGCGCTCTCCTCGGTGTGGGGTGGCGTCCACGCTAGGGACGCCTCGTAGCACCCACCCGTGCCCGGGCTGTGAGCCTGTTGTGGACCCGCGACGCGCGCCCGCGTGATGTGCGATCTACGCTTGTCCTCTGGGATTCACCGACCGCAAGGGAGCTCAGATGACCGACGTGGTCCAGGACCTGGTCGTGCTCGTGGACGAGGACGGCCGCGCCCTCGGCACGGCCCCACGGCAGGACGTGCATACCGCGTCGACCCCACGGCACCGTGCTTTCTCGCTCTACCTCTTCGACGAGGGGGGGCGGGTTCTGCTCACCCGGCGGGCGCTGTCCAAGCGGACCTGGCCGGGCGTCTGGACCAACGCCTGCTGTGGCCACCCCCGGCCGGACGAGCCCGACGGGGCCGCGGTGCGCCGGCGGCTGCAGGAGGAGCTGGGCGTCGACGTCACCGACCTCCAGCTCGCCCTGCCCACGTTCGCCTACCGCGCGACGGACGCGAGCGGGATCGTCGAGAACGAGGTCTGCCCGGTCTTCGCCGGACGGGTGAGCGGCGAGCTCCTCCCGGACCCGGCGGAGGTGGCCGAGCACCTCTGGGTCGAGTGGGACGACCTGGTCGCGGGCGTGCGCGCCCTCCCCGGGGTCTACAGCCCGTGGGCGGCCGAGCAGGTGCCCCTGCTGGAGTCCGAGCGGCTCCGGCTGCCGCTGCGACCGGGGTCCCCGACGGATGCTCGGGCCACGGGTGGCGCGGAAGCGCGCGGCACCCTCGACCGGGTCGAGGCGCTCATCGGGGACGAGTGCTCCTGGACCGACCAGATGTGGTCGACCCTCGCCCCGAGCGGGCCGGTCGACCTGATCGCCGACGAGCCGGGCGACCTGCCGAGCTGGCTGCGCGCCGTGCTCACCCACGGCGGCAAGCGACTGCGGCCGCGCATGGGCCATTGGGGCTTCGTCGCCGCCGGGGGGCGCCTCGGCTCCCGCTGCCACGACGACCTCGTGCGGGCGGCCGCCGCCCTGGAGATGCTCCACGCCTTCGCGCTCATCCACGACGACGTCATGGACCAGTCGTCCACCCGGCGGGGCGCGCCTGCCGCCCACGTCGTGGCGGCGGAGATGCACCGGCAGGGCGGTGGTCAGGGGCGCGCGGAGCGGTTCGGCGAGAACATCGCGATCCTCCTCGGTGACCTCGCGCACTCCCTGGCCGACCGCCTCGTGAACCCCCTCCCGAGCACGATGCGCGACTACTGGTACGAGCTGAACCTGGAGCTCATCGCCGGGCAGCGCGGCGACCTGACCGGCTCCGCGGCGGGCCGGCGGGACCTGGCCCACGCCGAGGCCGTCGCGGCCCTGAAGTCCGGCGCCTACACCATCGAGCGACCGCTGCAGCTCGGCTCGCTGGCCGCCGTCGCCGACGGGGAGCAGCGCGAGGCGCTCTCGGCCTACGGTCGGCACCTGGGCCGCGCCTTCGCCTGGCGCGACGACATCCTCGGGGTGTGGGGCGAGCCGGAGCGGACGGGCAAGCCCAGCGGCGACGACCTGCGCGAGGGCAAGACCACGCTCATCTGGGTGCTGGGGTCCGAGCGGCTGACCGGTGCGGCGGCCGACGCGATGGCCCGGGTCGGCACCGACCAGGCCCGCGCCGAGGACGTCGCGGTGCTGCAGGACGCCCTGGAGTCGGCCGGCGTCCGGCAGGACCTGGAGACGAGGATCCGCGAGGAGGTCGAGGCCGCCGAGGCGGCGCTCCGGCCGGGCCTGCTCACCGAGGAGGGCATCGCCGGTCTGCGCGACGAGGCCCGCGCGATCGCCTGGAGGGACGCATGAGTCACATCGTCGTCGTCGGGGCAGGCCTCGCCGGTCTGGCCGCAGCCTGCCACCTGGTCGGGGACGGGCACCGGGTCACCGTCGTCGAGCGCGAGGACGTCCCGGGCGGGCGGGCCGGCCGGCTCACCCAGGACGGCTTCACCTTCGACACCGGGCCGACCGTGCTGACGATGCCCGACCTCATCGACCGACCCCTGCGTGCCGCCGGGTCGAGCCTCGCGGAGCGGCTGGAGCTGAGGCTCCTGGACCCGGCATACCGCGGCTTCTTCGCCGACGGGTCCACGCTCGACGTCCGCCACGGCCACGCCGGGATGCGCGAGGAGATCCACCGCGAGTGCGGCAGCGTCGACGCCGCGGCCTTCGACGAGTTCGTCGGCTGGCTGCGCCGGCTCTACCTCGCCGAGATGCCGCACTTCATCGACCGCAACTTCGACCGCCCCACCGACCTGCTGGCCCGCCCCCGCGCCGCCGCGCAGCTGCTGGGCATGGGTGGCTTCGGCCGGCTCGGCCCGATGATCCGCCGCCGCTTCTCCGACGAGCGGCTGCACCGGCTCTTCTCCTTCCAGGCGATGTATGCCGGGCTCGCCCCGGACGACGCGCTGTCGATCTACGCGGTCATCACCTACATGGACTCCATCGAGGGCGTCTTCTTCCCGCGCGGCGGGATGCGCGCGGTCCCCGACGCGCTCGCCGGGGCCGCGGCCGACGCCGGTGCGCAGTTCCGCTACGGCACCTCGGTGACCTCGCTGCTGCGCGACTCGGCGGGTCGGGTGCGCGGCGTGGCCACCGACGACGGCGAGCACGTCGCCGCCGACGCGGTGGTGGCCACCGTGGACCTGCCCAGCGTCTACCGCTGGTGGCTCCCGGACGTGCGCCCACCGCGTGCCGTGAGCGGGCTGCTGGGCGGGCGCTACTCGCCCTCCTGCGTGGTGTGGCACGTCGGGGTCGAGGGCGTGCCCGAGGGCAAGGGGCACCACAACATCCACTTCGGGCACGAGTGGTCTGGCGCCTTCGACGACCTGCTGAAGCGGGGCACCCTCATGGGCGACCCCTCCCGGCTGGTGACCGTGCACTCGCTCGACGACGAGGAGGCCGCCCCGGAGGGCCACAGCACGCTCTACGTCCTGGAGCCGACGCCCAACCTCGAGGTCGGCTCGGTCGACTGGGAGCGGGAGTCGACCCGCGACATGATGCGCGAGCGGCTGCTGACCTTCCTCGACGAGGCGGGCTACCCCACCGGTGTCGTCACCGAGCAGCTCGTCACCCCGGCGGACTGGCAGGCGCAGGGCATGGCCGCCGGGACGCCGTTCGCGCTGGCCCACACCTTCCCGCAGACCGGACCGTTCCGGCCGAACAACATCGACCGGCGGGTGCCCGGCCTCGTCTTCGCCGGCTCAGGCACGGTGCCCGGTGTCGGGGTGCCGATGGTCCTCCCCTCCGGCCGGCTCGCGGCCGAGCGGGTGCGTCAGCTCGTCGGCTGACAGCAGTCGTCACCGGCCGAGGCGCAGGCCCTCCCACGGTGCGCCGAAGGTGGCGCGCACCAGCTCGACGCGGCCGTGCCCGGGCATCGCGGAGAACATCTGCCACATGGCGCCCAGCAGCTCCGGGGCACCGCTGGTGCGGGACATGAAGGCGCGCTGCCGGTGCGGCTCGAGCCGGCCGAAGGCCTCGAAGAGCTCGAGCGTGCCGTCGGCGTCCAGCCGCAGCAGTGCCCGCAACCCGAGCTCGCGCACCACGTCGGCCGGCCCGGCCACGTCGACCTGGTGCGGTCGCTCCCCGGCGGCGAGCTGCGCGGCGAGGGTGCGGGCGCGGGCCAGCGAGGACGCGACCGAGTAGCCGGTGACGGGGTGCCCCCCGCGTCCCGCCACGCCCAGGGCCACCGTGCCGTCGGGGGCGGGCGCGTCGCGTCCGCGCATCGGGATGCGCACCACCTCGCGGCTCCGCGGTTCGTCCAGGGCGTCCATCGCGACGCCCCGGGCCCGCAACCGGTGCTGCAGCCGGTCCCGGAGCTCGGCGACGGGCATACCGGGTGCTGCCGCCAGGCAGGTCTCCTCCAGCAGCACCTCCTGCGGCCCGAGCGGGATGGCGTAGAGGAAGGTCGGGACCCCGCCGGGGCGGGGGTGGGGCGACCAGTCGGTGCGCCAGTCCATGAGCAGCGCCTCGGCCCCGTCCAGGGCCGGGACGGCCACCTCACTCGGGACCACGACGCCGTAGGCCGTCTGCGCGGCGGCGGGGTCGTCCGGCACGTGACCCGCGGGCCGAGCGCCCCGGGCGTCGACCACCACCCGGGCCCGCCCGCGCAGACCCGTCATCTCCACATCCGTCAGACGGGCCCGCTCGACGGTGGCTCCTTCCAGCGGCAGGGTCCGCTGCAGCTCGGCGTTGTCCAGCACCACGTAGGCCCGGTCCAACCGGTGCGGGCCCCGGCTGCGCAGCTCGGGCTGCGCGACGCGGTGCCGGACGACCGCCGGGGGGAGGTGGGTCAGCTCGTCCTCCCAGACGCCGTAGGTCGGACGCCACACCGCATCGGGGCGGGGGTCGACCGCCAGCACGTCCAGCCCCCGGTCCACGCAGTGGGACGCGAGCGCGCGCCCGGCCGGCCCCAGGCCGACGATCGCGACGTCGTGCACCGCCTCACCTCCGTCCCCGAGCCTATCCGCCGGTAGGCTGAGGACATGGCGCGACGGGGCACGGAGGCTGCGGACCCGGTCCTGGCGGAGGGCTACGCGGAGTGCGAGCGGCTGACCCGTCGACACGGCACGACCTACTACTGGGGTGCCCGCCTGCTGCCGCCCGGGCAACGCGTCGACGTCTACGCCGTGTATGCCCTGTGCCGGCTGGCCGACGACATCGTCGACGAGCCTGAGACGGTCCGGGTCCCGGTGCCACCCGACCCCGACCCGGGGGTCAGGCTGCGCCGCTTCGAGGAGCTGTTCACCTCGGCGCTGGCGCAGGGGGGATCGAGCGACCCGGTGATGGCGGCCGTGGCGGACAGCCTGCGCCGGCGCGGCACCGACCCCGAGTGCTTCGACCGTTTCTTCCGGGCGATGGAGCTCGACCTCACCCGCGAGACGTGGGCCAGCTGGGAGGAGCTGCGGGACGGCTACATGGAGGGCTCGGCCGCGGTCATCGGCGAGATGATGCTGCCGGTCCTCGAGCCCACCACCCCGGCGGCGAAGGCCCCCGCGCGCTCCCTGGGGCTCGCCTTCCAGCTCACCAACTTCCTGCGCGACGTCGGCGAGGACCTCGACCGCGGGAGGGTCTACCTCCCCCAGGACGATCTCGCGCGGCACGGCGCCGACCCGCACCAGCGAGCCGTGACGCCGGCCTGGCGGGCGATGATGGCCGAGCAGATCGCCCGCAACCGGGAGCTCTACGCCGACGCCTCTCGCGGCGTCGCCATGCTGCCGCCCCGGGGCGCCCGGTGCGTGGCCACCGCGCTGCGGATGTACTCCCTCATCCTGGACCGGATCGAGGCGGCCGACTACGACGTCTTCACCGCGCGCCGCCGGGTGCCCCGGCGGACGAAGGTGGCGATCCTGACAGACGTGCTGGCCCGCGGTCCGCTGCACCGCCTCCCCGGCCCGGTGGGGGCGTGAGCCGGATGGCGCTGCGCCTGCCCGCAGGGATGCCGCACCCGCACCTCGTCGTGCTGCGCACGCTCGCGACGCTGGCGCTGAGCGCCGTCGTCGCCCAGGCCGGCTGGGCAGCGGCCTTCCTCGGCGGGCAGGGTCAGTACGTCGGCTACCACCGCGTCGGGGCCTGGGTGACCGCAGGCGTCGTGGTGGGGACGGCGGTCGGCTACCTGGTGCTGCGGCGGTCAGCCGGTCCGGTCAACCTCTCCCTCGCCCTGCTCCTGGCGCTCGCGGTCGTCGTGCAGGTCACGCTGGGACGTGCCGGGGCCGCCTCGGCGCACATCTTCCTGGGGGTGCTCATCGCCATGGTGGCGACCGCGCTCACCTCCTGGACGTATCGTCACTCGCTGCCGGACGGTGAGGACGACCCGGTCGACAGGTCGAGCCCGCGCAGCCAGTAGCCCTCGATGAGGTGGTCCCAGCCGAGCTCGGGCTGCTGCGCGACGCGGGGCCGGTGCGCCAGGAGCCGCACCAGCAACGCGTCCGTCTCGAGCAGGGCCAGCGGCTGACCAGGGCACTTGTGCTCGCCGTCACCGAAGGCCAGTCCCGACCCGCCCGTGCCGCGGGGCATCGCCCGGCCCGGGCACAGGCCCATCGGTGTCGCACCGACGGCCTCTTCGTCGGTGTTGGTGGCGCGGACGCAGACGTCGACGAGGTCGCCGGCCGGGATCGTCCAGGTGTCGTCCCCGTCACGGATCTCGACCGGCTCCTGCACCCGGCGGTAGAGGTGGCCCACCACCGGCTCCAGCCGGATGATCTCCTCGAGCATCTCGAGCCGGGCGGGCTGGTCCGCGGCGAGATAGGTCTCCAGCAGGTCGGGGTCCTCCAGCAGGTGCCAGGCGGCCATGACGATGAACTCCCGCGTGGTGACCATCCCCGCCGTCCCGTAGGTGACGCACTCCACGAGGATGCTGGCGGGGCTGTAGCCCTCCGCCAGCAGGTGGCTGACGATGTCGGTCCGGGGGGTGCGGCGCCGGGACCGCACGGCCGGCCGCACGTCGGACCACCAGAAGCGCAGCACGGGCCACAACCCGTTGCGCGCGGCCCGGGCCCAGTCCCGGCGGGAGCGGCCCAGGTCGGCCCGGGTGATGTCGAAGGGCGGCTGGTTGAAGAAGCTCACCAGGCGGCGTGACATCGCGGGGACCGGGGACTCGGTCAGGCCGACCAGCTCGGCCGTCACCTCGACGGTGTAGTGCAGCGCGGCCTCGTCCAGCCGCACCCGACCCTGCTCGAGGAAGGTCGCCACGAGCCGGTCGGCGCACCGGGCCATCGTGGCGCCGTAGCGGTCGGCGACCACCGCAGGGGCCAGGAACCGGGCGACCTTGCGGCGTTGCTCGTCGTGCTGCGGCCCGTCGGAGACGAGGATCGGGTGGTGCTCCAGGCGGCCGCGCGGGATCGCCTCGGCCGTGAAGCCCGCCTGCGTGGTGCGGTGGCGTGCCCGCAGCAGCTGGCGGGCCGGCCCCAGCGCGCGTAGCCGCCAGACGGTGCTGACACCCTGCTGTCCGCCGGCGTCGACCCGCTCGACCCGCGGGCGGGTGGCCTCGTCGGGCCGCTGCGCCCGGCGGGCGTCCGGCCCCGGGCTCACCTCACGCCACCGTCCGGCCCGGCCGGCGTCTCAGCAGTCCCTGGAGCGGCACGGTCCAGAGGTCCTCGCCCCGGACGCCCCACCCGGAGAGCAGCTCGTTCGCCGCCAGCACCCCGGTGACCGCCGCGCGCTCCATGAGGGCGATGGGCCACGCGGTGCGCAGGCCGTCACCGGCGAGCACGAGCCCGGGGTAGGGGGTGTCCACCGTGAGCCGGTCCCGCCACGGCCCGGTGCCGACCAGCCCGCAGTCGTCCTCGACCAGGAGCTCCTCGTGCAGCACGACCGCGTCCGCGGTCTCGGGGTAGACCTGGTGCAGGGAGCTGACCAGCCGCTCCCGGACGGCCTGCTCGTCCAGCCCGCAGCGTCCCTGCCCGGCGACACCCTCGTCCCGTGCCGGGTCGACGGCATACCCGTGCAGCTCCACGACCGAGCCGGCGTGCTCCTGCGCCCAGACCTCCGCGCCGCGCTCGAAACGCTCCAGGACCGTGATGTTGTCCAGCAGGTCGTAGCCGCTGGTCCCGAGGAAGGCCTCACGACCGGCCTCGACCGGGCGGTCCAGCCACAGCCGCAGCACGGCGAAGGGTGGCGCGTTGCGCCCGGCCGCGACGCGCTCGTGCCAGGAACGGGTCGCCTCGTCCGTCGTCGCCGCCGACGCGGCCCACGGCTGCACCAGGTGCCGGGTCGCGCGGGGGTCGGTCGCGAGCACGACCGCGTCGGCGGTATGCCGCTCGCCCGCCACCTCGACGTCCCAGCCGCCTTCCGGCCGCTGCTCCAGCGCGTCCACCCGCTCCCCGGTCCGCACCTGCGCACCGTGCTGCTCGAGGTAGCGGCGCAGGGGCGCCCAGAGGGCGGTGTCGTAGTCGTCGTCGGGCACGTCGAAGAGCAGGCCCTCGGAGGAGCCGGTGAAGTAGGTGTGGAACATCCCGACGAGCTCGCCGGCGCCGAACTCCGAGGGGTGGGCGAAGAAGGACCGCGCGAAGACCTCCAGCGCCAGGTGGCGGGCGCCCTCCGGGAAGCGCAGCCGGTCCAGGAAGTCGGCCGCGGACTCACCGTCGTAGCGCTCGTGGCTCTCCGGGTAGGACGTGCTGATGAGCTCCAGCGCGCTCGGCAGGTGCACGTCGGCGAGCCCGGTGACGGGGAAGGTGGGGCTGCGCAGCACGAAGGCCGCCAGGTTGGCGGGGGGTGAGGCCGGCAGGGCGGCGAAGCTGTCGGTGAGCCCGTCGCCGCGGCGCAGCGGGTAGTCGGGTACGGGCACGAGCCGCTCACCCCGCGGGTCGACCCGCCGCAGCAGCGCCCGCAGGGTGTAGTACTGCCGGAAGAAGGCGTGGAAGCCGCGCGACATGGTGCGCCCGTCGCCCACCGGCCAGGACCTGACCCGTCCGCCGAGGCTCTCCTGCGCCTCGACCAGGGTGACCCGCGCGCCGCGCTCGACGAGCGTCACGGCGGCGGCGATCCCGGCGATGCCACCTCCCACGACGACCACGTCCTGGTCCGTCGTCAGCCGGGCCGCACCCGGGGCGGCGCGGTGCAGCTGAGCGCGGCGGTCCCGTCCCGGCACGAGGCCCGGGCGCGTGCCGCTCACGAGAGCCCTCCCTCCTGCTGCGGGCGACGGGCCAGCAGGGTGTGCAGGATCCCGCGCTGCCAGCCACCGGCCGTGCTCCAGGACAGGTCCACGAAGCCCGCGCGCCGGACCCGGTCCTCCAGGACGGCGGTGCTGTCGTTGTCGAGCACGCTGCGCCACAGGTAGCGGTAGATGGCCGGATGACCACGTGTCACGGTCGCGAGCGGCGTCACCGCCCCTCGGCAGACAGCGGTCCAGGTGCGTTCGGCCCGGGCGTCCCCGGCCACGTGGTAGTCCTGGAGCGCGACCCATCCGCCGGGACGCACCTGCTCCAGGACCGAGCGCAGCACCGCGTCCCGCTGCTCCTCGGGCACGTTGCGCAGGAGGTATGCCGCGAAGGCGCCGTCCGCCGGGCGACCTAGCTCCTGGGCGGCGATGGCGGGCAGCTGCTGCGCGGTGGCGTGCACGAAACTCACCCCGGCGGGCCAGTCCTTCTCCCGCGCCTGCCGCAGCATGCCAGCCGAGGCGTCCAGCCCGACGATCCTGACCTGCGGGCCGGTGGAGCGAAGGAGGGCCTGCGTGGACAGGCCCGAGCCGCAGCCGAGGTCCCACAGGGTCAGGGGCGCCTGGTCGGCGCTGCTGAGCGTGGTGCCGGGGACCTCGAGCCGCGAGACGAGCCCACGGGCCGCGAGCCGTAGGGCACGGTGGTAGCCCGGGTTGAGCCGGGTCAGCAGGTCGTAGCGCGGGGCCGCCCGGTCGAAGGCCTCGTCGAGCTGGTCGACCTCATCCTCCTGCGGTGACGTCGGGCTGCCGGTGACGCTGGGCGAGGGCGGGTCGTTGAGGCGGTCCACAGCACCAGCGTAGGTGAGGGTAGGTCCTGACCAGCAGGGGACAGATGTCATGGCGCCTCCGGAGGGTCGCGCCCTAGCGTGGCGCCATGATCGATCCCGTGCTTCGCGTGACCGGCCTGCGACGCTGCTTCGGCACGCACGTCGCGGTCGACGACATCAGCCTCGACATCAGGCCCGGTGAGACCTTGGGGCTGCTCGGCCCGAACGGCGCCGGCAAGACGACCACCATCTCGATGATCGTCGGGCTCCTCGTCCCGGACGCGGGTTCGGTCGAGGTGGCCGGCGTGAGCATGGGCGGGCACCCCATCCGGGCCAAGCGGAGCATCGGGTTGGTGCCCCAGGACCTGGCGATCTATCCCGAGCTGTCCGCGCGCGACAACCTGCTCTACTTCGGTCGGCTCCAGGGGTTGTCCGGCGCCCGCCTCAAGGAGCGTGTGGCCCACGTCCTGGAGGTGGTGGGTCTCGGCGACCGCTCGCGGGGGCCGAGCAAAACCTTCTCCGGGGGCATGAAGCGCCGGCTCAACATCGCCGTCGGGCTCCTGCACGAGCCGGCGCTGCTCGTGCTGGACGAGCCGACCGTGGGCGTCGACCCGCAGTCGCGGCACGCGATCCTCACCTCCGTGGAGCAGCTGTCCACCGCGGGGATGGCAGTCCTGTACACGACGCACTACATGGAGGAGGCAGAGCGGCTCTGCGACCGGATCGCGATCGTCGACGACGGTGCGGTGCGGGCCGAGGGCACGCGGCAGGAGCTGGTCGACCTGGTCGGCGGAACCGACACGGTGATCTTGACCGGGAGCGGGCAGCTCGGGGAGGCCGCGCTCGCGCTCGCCTCGCTGCCCGTCGTCGACCAGGTGCACGAGAGCCCCACCGCGCTGCGTCTCGTGGTGCGGCGGGAGCCGGGGTCGATCAGCGACATCGTGGCCGCGGGGAGCGAGGCGGGGATGACGCTGTCCGACGTCGAGATCACCCGTCCCGACCTCGAGTCGGTCTTCCTCCACCTCACCGGCAAGGCCCTGCGGGACTGACCATGCGCCGACTCCTCGTCATGGTCGCGAGCGACCTGCGGCAGCAGGTGCTCGACAAGTCCTTCTTCATCTTCGGTCTGGCGGTCCCGCTGGCCCTCATGTGGGTGTTCTCCCTGATCTTCACCCCGCTCGCCGACGACCTCGACCCCGTCACGGTGGCGGTCAGCGCGCCCGCCGGTGACGACCTGGCCGCGGTCGTCCCGAGGACGCTGGAGGGGATCGACCCCGAGCAGCTGGAGGTGACGGTGCGTGACGTCGGCCCCGAGGAGGCCACCGAGCTCGTGGCCGACGGGCAGGCGGGTGCGGCCGTCGTCCTGCCGGACGGCTTCGGCCGGTCCCTCCGGGAGGGTCGGGCGCCGGAGGTGGTGGTGCACCGGCCGTCGGGCGCCGGCCTCGAGGCAGACGTCGTCACCAGCGTCGTCGACGGGGTGCTGGACCAGCTCACCGCCACCGCCCGGTCGGCGCGGGCCGCGGACGAGCTCGGGGTCGACCCGGAGCGTCTGGCGGCCGAGCTGCGGGGCACGAGCGGTCCCGCGGTGGTCTGGACCCCCGGCCGCACGGCCGACGAGCAGCTCAGCCCGGGAGGCTCGATCGTGGCGGGGCAGGCCGGCTTCTTCCTGCTCTTCACCGTCGGCTTCGGCGTGCTCGGGATCGTCGTGGAGCGGGAGTGGGGGACGCTGGCGCGTGTCCTCTCGACGCCGATACCCCGCTGGTGGGTGCCGCTCTCCAAGGGGTTGTCGAGCTGGGTGCTCGGGGTGGTCGCCACGCTCGCCCTCCTCACGGCCGGGTCGCTGCTCCTCGACGATGTGGACCTCGGCTCACCGCCCGTCGTGGCCGTGCTCGTGGCGGCGGTGGTGGCCGCCGCCACCTCGATCAGCTTCGTCGTGGTCCGGGTCGCCCGCACCGCGGAGCAGGCCGGGATCGCGCAGACCATCGTCGCGATCACGCTGGGGATGAGCGGTGGCGCCTTCTTCCGGGTGCCCTCGACCGGCACCCTCGGGCAGCTGCTCCAGGTCAACCCGGTGGCCGCGCTGGGGCGGGGTCTGGGGATCACGGCCGGTGGCGGTGGGGTGACGGCGCTCGGGCCCACCCTGCTCACGCTGCTCGTGTTCACCGCGGTGATGCTGCTGCTCGCGCGGGTCCTGCCCGGACGGAGGGAGCTGGCATGAGGGTGCTCACGATCGCGGCCGTCGAGCTCCGGCGGTTCTTCGCCGACCGCTCCAACCTCTTCTTCGTCTTCATCTTCCCGCTCGCGATGGTGGCCGTCATCGGGTGGCAGTTCGGCGGCGAGAGCCGTGGCGGGGCGGTCGCGGTGCACGCCGGGGACACCCCCGCCCGCGCGGCCCTGGTCGACCGGTGGGAGGAGGCCGACCTCGAGGTCACGCTGCTGGACGACGGCGCGCAGCTGCGGCAGCAGGTGGCGGCCGGTGACGTCGAGGTCGGGGTGCTCGTCCCGGCCGCGGCGGCCGAGGCCTACGACCGGGGAGAGCCGATGTCCCTGGAGATCGTGCAGGGCACGTCGTCCGCGGCCCCGGCCGTCGCCGAGGTGGTGCGCACCCAGGCGGAGACGGTGGCGGTCGAGGCGGCCCAGGTCGCCCTCGTCTCCCGGGTCGCCGAGCGCGACGCGGCGCAGGAGGCGCTGCGGGTCGCGACCCAGGCAATGCCGGCGCCACGGCTGCTGGTGCAGGAGCCGGAGGACCCGCTGGCCCAGGAGTTCGCCGGAGCGGGACGCTTCGGCACCGGGGCGGCGGGACAGCTGCTGCTCTTCGTCTTCCTCAGCACGCTCAGCGCGTCGGCCACCCTCATCAAGGCGCGACGTGACGGCGTCGTCCGCCGCACGATGAGTGCTCCGCTGACCGGGACGGAGGTGGTCGCCGGCCTGGCCCTCGGGCGGGTGGCGATCGCGCTGACGCAGGGCGGCTACATCATGGTCGCCAGCTCGCTCCTCTTCGGCGTGGACTGGGGACACCTCTGGTCCGCCCTGCTGGTCATGCTCGTCTTCGCCGTGGTCGCCGCGGGGGTGGCCCTCGTCATCGGCGTCCTGGTCGACTCCGAGGGTGCGGCCAGCGGGCTGTCGGTCGGTGCCGGGCTGGTGATCGGCGCGATCGGTGGGTGCATGGTGCCCCTCGAGCTCTACCCCGACCGGTTGCGCGCGCTGGCGCACCTCACCCCGCACGCGTGGGCCTACGACGCGCTCGCCGACATCCAGCGGCGCGGGGCGGCCGTGCCGGACGTCCTCCTCGAGCTGGGCGTCCTGGTCGCCATGGCCCTGCTCGTGCTCAGCCTGGCCACGCTCCTGCTCCGACGGAGCCTGGCCCGGGCGATGTGAGGCGCGAGGGCCCGGGGCCGCCGGTCGATCCCTGTAGGGTGGCGGTGCGCCACGGACGAGCACGAGGGGTCCGTCCGCCGGGTCACGGCCGAGTGGGGCAAGGGCACGGATCATCGACGAGAGGGAGCACCATCATGTCCAGGCACCGCCACATCACCACGCTCGCGCTCTCCGGCCTCCTGGTCGGCGGCCTGACCGCCTGCGGTGGTGGGGACGAGCCGGCCGCCACCGAGACGGAGTCGGCGCAGGAGAGCAGCGCGCAGGAGACCGGGTCCTCGGAGGAGGAGTCCGCCACCGAGGAGACGACGCAGGAGAGCTCGCAGGAGGAGACGAGCGAGGAGTCCGGCGGCGAGGCCTCCGGCGTGCCGCCGCTGGAGGAGCTGTGGCCGACCGTCATCGACAACGCCAACTCGGCCGAGTCGATGACGACGACCATCGCGGGCTCCGACGGGGAGATGACGATCGACGCCACCCTCACCGGGCAGCTCGACGACTCCAACTTCCAGGTGGAGGCCACCATCGACGGCGGCGAGGTGTCGATCATCGCCGTGGAGGAGACCTACTACCTCAACGGTGACGAGTCCTTCTGGACGATGGCCGGTGGTGAGGCCCAGGCGGGCACCCTGGCCGGGCAGTGGATCGAGGCACCGCCGGAGATGGGAATCGGTGACAGCTTCTCGCTGTCGACCCTGTGGGAGGAGTTCTTCGGGGAGGTCCCGACGGACGCCAACGACCTGCAGACCTCGACCGCCGAGATGGGCGAGGTCGACGGGATGGAGGCCTACCACTACGTCGTCGAGAACGACGAGGCCGAGATCTGGGTGTCCGCCGACGGGGAGGACAACCTGCTCCGCGTCGTCATCGCCGAGGGCGCCGAAGCCGGCGACGACCTCGAGATGAACATCCGCGACTGGAACGACGCGCCGCAGGTCGAGGCCCCGCAGGACGCGGTCCCGATCGAGGAGCTCATGGGCTCGCAGGGCTGACGTCCAGGTCCTCACCCGCCACCGCGGCCCCGCTGAACTGGGCCGCGTGCAGCCGGGCGTAGGGCCCGCCCGCGTCCACCAGCTCCTCATGGGTGCCCTGCTCCACGATCTGGCCCGACTCCATCACGAGGATGAGGTCGGCGTCACGGATCGTCGAGAGCCGGTGCGCGATGACGAAGCTGGTGCGGCGCGCTCGTAGCCGCGCCATGGCCTCCTGGATGAGCAGCTCGGTGCGGGTGTCGACCGAGCTGGTGGCCTCGTCGAGGATGAGCAGCGAGGGCTGGGAGAGGACGGCCCGCGCGATGGTGATGAGCTGCTTCTCGCCGACCGACACGGCTGCGGCGTCGTCGTTGAGCACGGTGTCGTAACCGTCGGGCAGGTGCTGCACGAAGCGGTCGACGAAGGCCGCCTCGGCAGCCGCGCGGATCTCTTCCTCCTTCGCCCCCGGTCGGCCGTAGGCGATGTTGTCGCGGATGCTGCCCTCGAAGAGCCAGGTGTCCTGGAGGACCATCCCGACCCGGGAGCGCAGGTCGGCCCGCGTCATGGTCGTGATGTCCTGCCCGTCGAGGGTGATGCGTCCGGCGTCCAGCTCGTAGAAGCGCAGCACCAGGTTGACCAGCGTGGTCTTGCCCGCGCCGGTGGGTCCCACGATGGCCACGGTCTGCCCCGGCTCGGCGACGAGCGACAGGTCCTCGATGAGCGGCTCCGACCCGTAGGAGAAGCTCACGTCCTCGAAGGCGATGCGCCCACCGCGGTCCTGCGGAGGGGATGCCGGGTCGGGGGTCTCGGGCACCTGTCGCTGCGCGTCGAGGAGCTCGAAGGTGCGCTCCGCCGAGGCCACGCCGGACTGGAGCAGGTTGGCCATCGAGGCCACCTGGGTCACCGGCTGGGTGAACTGGCGGGAGTACTGGATGAAGGCCTGCACGCTGCCGAGCGAGAGGGTCCCCGAGGTGACCCGGAGCGCACCGACGACGGCCACCAGGACGTAGCCGAGGTTGCCGATGAGGAACATGGCCGGCATGATCACGCCGCTCATGAACTGCGCCCGCCAGGTCACGTCGTAGAGCTGGTCGTTGATCTCCCGCGCCCGGCCGGTGACCTGCTCGCGTCGACCGAAGACCGTCACCAGCTCGTGCCCGGTGAACGCCTCCTCGATCTGCCCGTTGAGCGTGCCGGTGTGCGCCCACTGGGCCTTGAACAGCTTCTGGCTCTGCCGGGCGATCAGGACGGTGACCACGACCGACAGCGGGATCGTCAGGACCGCGATGAGGGTGAGCGTCGGGGAGACCCACAGCATCATGGCGAGGATGGCCACCACCGTCACCAGGGCGTTGAGCAGCTGCCCGAAGGTCTGCTGCAGCGTCTGCTGGAGGTTGTCCAGGTCGTTGGTGACGCGGGAGAGGATCTCGCCCCGGGGCTGCGCGTCGAAGTAGGCCAGGGGGAGCTCGTGCAGCTGCTCCTCGGCGTCGGCGCGCAGATCCCGCACGGTCCGCATCGAGATCCGGTTGACCAACCGGGTCGAGATCCACATGAGGAGGGCGGAGGTGAGGTAGAGCGCGACCACCACCGCGACCGTGCGACCCACCGCGCCGAAGTCGATGCCCTGCCCCGGCACGAGGAACGGCGTCCCCTCGACCAGGTCCGCCCGGGTGTCCTGCCCGTCGGCACGCAGCCCGGCCACCACCTCCGCCACGTCCGCCCCGGCCGGGAGCCGGGCGCCGAGGAAGCCGGCGAAGACGTAGTCGGTCGCCCGTCCGAGCACGCGCGGCCCCAGGACGCTGAGGACGACGGCGACGAGCGTGAGCAGGACGGACAGCCCGATGAGCACGCGGTAGGGCGCGAGCCGGCCCGCCAGCCGTCGGGCTGACGCGGCGAAGTCGCTGGCACGCTCGACGGGCACGGCCGCCCCGTGCGGGCCACCAGGGCCACGACGCGGCGCGGGGGCGCTGCCGCGGTCGGCGGAGCGCGCGGTCATGCGGCCGCTCCCTGCTCCTGCGAGCGGGCGATCTCCGCGTAGGTCGAGCAGCTCCCGAGGAGCTCGGTATGTGTGCCCACGCCGACGATCCGACCCTGGTCGAGCACGACGATCTGGTCGGCGTCGACGATCGTCGAGACGCGCTGGGCCACGACGACGACCGTCGCCTCGCGGGTCCACGGTCGCAGCGCCTGCCGCAACCTGGCGTCGGTCGCGACGTCCAGGGCCGAGAAGGAGTCGTCGAAGAGGTAGACACGGGGCCTGGCGACGAGCGCCCGGGCGATGCAGAGCCGCTGCCGCTGCCCGCCGGAGACGTTGCCGCCTCCTTGGGCGATGGGGTGGTCCAGCCCCAGCTCGGTCGCCGCGACGAAGTCGTCGGCCTGGGCCACCCGGAGGGCGTCCCACAGCTCGGCGTCGGTGGCCTCGGGCCGACCGAAGCGCAGGTTGCTGGCCACGGTGCCGGAGAAGAGGTAGGGCCGCTGCGGGACGAGCCCGACCATCGACCACAGCTCCTCGGGCGCCAGGTCCCGGACGTCGATGCCGTCGATGAGGACGACGCCGCCGCTGACGTCCGCGAGCCGCGGCACGAGCCGCAGCAGCGTCGTCTTGCCCGAGCCGGTCGCTCCCACGATCGCCGTGGTGGTGCCGGGACGGGCGACGAGGTCGATGTCGCACAGCACCGGCGCCTCCGCACCCGGGTAGGAGTAGCTGACGTCCCGCAGCGTGACCTCGCCGCGGACCCCGCCGCCGGGGCTGCGCGGCTCGGTCGGGGAGACCAGGCTGGTGGCGGTGCCGAGCACGGCCTCGATGCGCTCGGCCGACACGGTGGCGCGCGGGATCATCGTCGCGACCATCGTCGCCATCATGATGGACATGAGGATCTGGATGAGATAGCTGATGTAGGCGGTCAGTGCCCCCACCTCCATGGCGCCGGCCTCCACCCGCTGGGCGCCGAACCAGATCACGCCGACGCTGGACAGGTTCATCACCAGCATGACGAAGGGGAACATCAGCGCCATGAGGTCGCCCAGCTGCAGCCCGATGCCCGTCAGCTCGGCGTTGGTGCGGGCGAAACGGTCCCGCTCCTGCGGCTCCCGGGTGAAGGCGCGGATCACGCGTATACCGGTGATCTGCTCGCGCATCACCCGGTTCACCGCGTCGAGCTGACGTTGGTTGGCGCGGAACAGCGGCACCATCCGGGCGATGACCAGGCCCATGCCGAGGAGCAGGATCGCGACCGCCACGGCGATGAGCGGGGACAGGCCGACGTCCTGCCGGATCGCCATGACCACCCCACCGACGGCGGTGATCGGCGCTGCCACGAGCATGACCAGGGTCATGAAGGTCACCTGCTGCACCTGCTGCACGTCGTTGGTGCTCCGGGTGATGAGTGACGGGGCCCCGAACTCGCCGAGCTCGCGGGAGGAGAAGCCCAGGACGTGCTCGACCAGCCCGGCCCGGACGTCCCGACCGACACCCATGGCGGTCCGGGCGGCGGCCCACGTGGCCCCGATCTGGGCCACGGCCTGGACCGCGCTGACGCCGAGCATGAGGCTCCGACGCGCCAGATGTAGGGCAGGTCCGTCTGCACGATCCCCTGGTCGATGATGGCGGCGTTGAGGCTCGGCAGGTAGAGGCTGGCCGCCGTGGCGACGAGCTGCAGGAGCAGGACGGCGACGACTAGCCGAGCGTAGGGACGCAGCTGTCGTCGCAGGAGTCGAAGGAGCACCACCTGATTGTGCACCCTGGCGCGGCGTGATCCTCCCGCCGAGGCGTCACGAGCCATGGTAAAGAACGTCAGCGCAGGTCAAGCGCAGTTTACGTGGGGTCGGGTAACCCGACTCCGTGACCCGATCGTGATCCGATCGTGACGTCGACCCGGGCGCGCGCGGCGGGGCGGCCCGTAGGGTCGAAGGCGGCCCACGTGCCCCGTGCGGCCGAAATCATCGAAGGAGATCATTCGTGAGCAGTGCCAGGCCTGGGGGATCTCCCCGCCGCGCTCTCTCCGCGATCGCCGTCCTGTCGCTGACCGGTGCCGTGCTGGCGCCGCTGTCGGCGGCGGCGGACGACGACGCATTCGTCGCACCGGGTTCCCCGGCGCCGGAGAGCAAGATCCAGGACGACGGAGTCACCGGCGCAGAGCTGGTGCCCGACTCCTACTTCGTCCAGCTCGCTGGACCCAGCACGAGCGCCGGCGGTTCGCTGGCCTCGATCGAGTCCCAGCGCGACCGCTTCCTCGCGGACGTGGACGCCACCGGCGTGGAGCTGGAGGTGCGCTCGGAGTTCGGCACCCTGTGGAACGGCCTGTCGGTCAAGGCCGACGAGGAGTCGCTGCTCGATCTGGCCGCCTCCGACGCGGTCGAGGCGATCTTTCCGGTCGGGGTCATCGACGCCCCCGAGCGGCCGGAGGACACCCAGATCGACCCCGAGCTGTTCACCGCCATCTCGATGACCGGCGCCGACATCGTGCAGAGCGAGCTCGGCTACGACGGCACTGGCGTCAAGGTCGGCATCATCGACACCGGCATCGACTACGACCACCCTGACTTCGGCGGCAACGGCAGCCCCGGGAGCACCACCTTCCCGACTGAGCGGGTCGCCTTCGGTCACGACTTCGTCGGCGACGACTACAACGCCGACCCCGGCGCTGGCGACGCCTACCAGCCCAAGCCGTTCCCGGATGCGGACCCTGACGACTGCCAGGGCCACGGCACCCACGTCGCCGGCATCACCGGTGCCGACGGCGAGGTGACCGGTGTCGCCCCCGGTGTGACGCTGGGCGCCTACCGCGTCTTCGGTTGTGACGGCTCGACCGACGCCGACATCATGCTGCACGCGATGGAGCAGACGCTCACCGACGAGATGGACGTCGTCAACCTGTCCATCGGCTCGGCCTTCTCCGCGTGGAAGGAGTACCCGACCGCCCAGGCCACCGACGCGCTCGCCCGCGAGGGTGTCGTCGTCGTCGCCTCCATCGGCAACTCCGGTGCCAGCGGCCTGCACTCGATCGGCGCCCCCGGCGTCGGCGAGGACACCATCGGTGTCGGCTCGGTGGACAACACGTCCTACGAGGCCAACTTCTTCCTCGACGAGGAGGACAACGAGGTCCCCTACACCGTCGGCTCGCCGGCCCCCGAGCCGCCGACCTCCGGTGAGGACACCGTCGTGGCCGTCCACGCGCCCGGCACGACCGAGGCCCAGGCCTGCGGCACCGACCCCTTCAGCGCGGAGGAGCAGGCCGTCATCGAGGGCAACTGGGTGATGATCCAGCGCGGCAGCTGCAGCTTCTACGAGAAGGCGCTCAACGGCCAGGAGGCCGGCGCGACCGGTGTCATGCTCTACAACAACGTCGGTGGCAGCATCAACCCCAGCCTCGCCGGTGAGGAAGACATCGAGGTCCCCGTCGTGATGGTGACCCAGGCCGACGGTGAGCGGCTGGCCGCCGACGCTCTCGCGACCGAGGGCCACGTCGTCACCTGGACCGAGGGCTCGACCTCGGTGCCGAACCCGACCGGTGGGCTCATCAGCTCGTTCAGCTCCATCGGCACGATGGCGGACACCACCGTCAAGCCGGACCTGTCCGCCCCGGGTGGCCAGATCTACTCCACCTACCCGCTGGAGGCCCAGCCCTACGCCACCCTGTCCGGCACCTCGATGGCGTCCCCCCACGTCGCGGGGGCGGCTGCCCTCATGCTCGAGGCCGACCCGGACCTCGGCGTCGAGGAGGTCAAGCGCAAGCTGCAGAACAGCTCTCTGCAGCTGCCGCTCAGCGTCGCGCCGACCGCCGGCCTGGAGCTCGTGCACCGGCAGGGCGCCGGCATGATCCAGGTCGACGACTCGATCCTCGCCCAGGCGACGATCGAGCCCGGTCTGGTCCAGCTGGGCCAGCAGCTCGCCGGCGAGACCAGCACCCAGACGGTGACGCTGACCAACACCAGCGACGCCGAGCAGGTCTACGCGGTGGAGCACACCCCGGCCGTGGCGACCTCCGGCACGGCGAACGACTTCGGCTACTACCTGGCCCCGTCCGACGTCGCCGTCGCGCCGAGCGTGGTGGTGCCCGCAGGCGCCAGCGTGGAGGTCCCCGTGACCATCACGTCGCCGTCGATCGACGGCGAGATGGGTCCGATCTTCGGCGGCTACGTCACCTTCAGCACCGGTGAGGGCGAGGAGGCCGACAGCTACTCGGTCGCCTACGGCGGTCACGCGGCCGACCTGCAGGAGACCGAGGTGCTCGCCGACATGGTCGACGCGGAGGGCAACGTCACCCAGGAGCTGCCGGCCCTGGGCGCGATCGCCCAGTGCGGCCTCTACCTCGGCTACCAGTGCGTCGAGGACGGTGGCACCTACGGCTTCGTCGACGAGGGCTACACCTTCTCCATGGAGCAGGACGACGCCCCGCAGTTCCTCGTGCACTTCGAGCACCAGGCGCGGCGCATGGAGTGGGAGGTCTTCGCGGCCGAGGACGACGGAAGCAAGGGTGAGTCCCTGGGCACCGTCGCCGAGCTCGACTACCTCGCCCGGTCCGCCAGCCGGAACGGCTTCACGGCATACCCGTGGGACGGCATGATGATCGACGAGAACGGCGCCAAGGTCCGGGTGCCGGACGGCGACTACATCCTCGAGCTGACGGTCACGAAGGCCTCGGCGTGGAACGACGACCGCGAGGCGCAGACCGAGACGTGGGACAGCCCCGTCTTCGGGATCGCCTTCGAGGGCTCCGACTACGGCAACGAGGACCGTCCGGGCGTCGAGCGCACGCTGGGTCAGGACCGGTACTCCACCGCCTCCGAGCTGGCGGTCGAGGCCTTCCCCCAGGCTCCGAGACGGTCTACGTCGCCAGCGGTCGCGCCTTCCCTGACGCGCTCGCCGGCGGTGCCCTGGCAGGCTCGGTCGAGGCGCCGGTCCTGCTGACACGCCCGGACGAGCTGCCCCCTGCGACGCGGATGGCGTTGCAGCAGCTCGACCCGGACAGCATCGTCGTCCTCGGTGGCGACGGCGCGGTCGAGGACGGCGTGGTGAGCGCGCTGGGCGAGTATGCCGACACCGAGCGGCTCGCCGGGGCGAACCGCTACGAGACCGCGGTCCAGGTCAGTCAGTCGCACGCGGAGGACGCCGACATCGTCTTCCTCGCCAGCGGCAAGGACTACCCGGACGCGCTCGCGGCGGCCGCCGCGGCCGGCATGGAGGACGCGGCGGTGCTGCTGACGCGCCCCGACCTGCTGCCGAGCGCGACGTCCGCGGAGCTGTCCCGCCTGTCGCCGGAGACGGTCTACGTCATCGGTGGCGACGGTGCGGTGTCCGACGAGGTCGCGACGGCGGCTGGCGCCAGCGCCGGTGAGGTCGTCCGTCTCGGCGGCACCAACCGCTACGGCACCGCGGCCTCGGTCGCGGCAGAGTTCTTCCCGACCCCGGGCCCGGCGCCTTCCTGGCGCCGGCGCGGAGTTCCCGGACGCCCTCGCGGCGGCCCCGGTGGCGGCGATGAACAACATGGCGGTGCTGCTCACCCGGACCGATGCCCTGCCCGGTGACACGGTGGACGCGATGACGCAGATGCGGGCCCAGCTCGTGCACATCGTCGGCGGCTACGGCGCGGTCAGCCTCGGGATCCAGGAGACCCTCGAGGAGGTCGTCTACCCGTGAGGCCCCTGGCCTGACGGACCATCGACGAGGCCCCCGGCGCGCATCGCGTGCCGGGGGCCTCTCGCATCTAGCCGAGGTCCCGCGCGACCCGCAGCAGCGCCTGCTCCCCGACGAGCTCCCCCGGGAGCAGCGGCACCTCGACGAGGGGCAGGCCGGGCAGCTCCGAGCGCACCTGGTCGACGTAGCGCTGCTCCACCTCACGACGATCGGCCAGCAGCGGACCGGCGTCGGCGGGGGAGCGCTTGTTGACGACCAGGGCACCGACGGCCATACCGGCGCGGGCGAGCTGCCCGTGCAGGTCCACGGACTCCAGGACCGGCAGCCGCTCGGCCGCGAGCACGATGACGAAGGAGCTGCGGGTGTCGTCCTGCAGCAGCGCGCGCAGCGCGGTGAACCGGCCCTGCCGGCGGTCCAGGATCTGCCGGATCTCGGCGTCACGCCGTCCCCGTCGGTCGACCGGCGCCGAGTTGCCCACCACGTCCGCGGCAGCCCGGTCGCCGACGTCGCGCGACCCACGTGACTGCAGGCCCCGCAGGGCCTCCCCGAAGCGGGCCGAGCGCTGCTGCCGACGCACCAGCCCGCCGGTCCACGCCTGCATGAGCTCGGGCAGCGCGACGAGGCGGGAGGTGTGGCCCGAGGGGGCGGTGTCGAAGATCACGAGCTCGTCCGGGTGGCGCTGCTCCACCACCTCGGCGATGCGCTCCAGCACGGCGGCCTCGTGCGTGCCCGGCGCGTCCCGGGCGAGCTCCAGGTGACGTCGGACCTCACCCTGAAGGTGCTCGGGCATGAGTCGCTCCATCGTCGAGCGGACCGCCGCGAGGTGCTCGTCGGTGGTGCGTGCCGGGTCGATCTCGAGGCCGCGCAGCAGCGGCGCCAGCTCGGTGGGCTCGTCCCCGACGCGACGCTCCCACAGGTGGCCGAGGTTGTGCGCCGGGTCGGTGGACACCAGGAGCACCTGACGGCCCGCCCGGGCCAGCGCCAGAGCGAGCGCCGAGGCGACGGCGGTCTTGCCGACACCACCCTTGCCACCGACGAAGAGAACCTCGCGGCTCGCGGCCAGCCGGCTCAGCACCGCGGGTCCGTCCTCAGCAGCACGAGACGTGCTCCAGCGGGCTGCGGTCCAGGCCCATCCGCCGGTGCCAGTCGTGCACCTGGTCGTAGACGACCGGCAGCAGCTCGACGGTGTAGTAGCTCGCCGGGTTGGGGACGCCGAGCGCCTCGGCCATGACGATGACCATGAAGAGGTCGTCCTCGTCGCGCCGGGCCCGCGCGAAGGTCCGGGCATACGGGCCGACGAGGATGTCGCGCGCGACCCCGGCTGCGGCGCGCAGCCGCCGACCCGGGGCCGAGGTGTCGCTCATCGATCCAGGGTATGCCTGCTCGTCCTCGGCGTCCTCAGTCCCGACGGTGCTCGGGGGCGTCGTCCGCCGGCGCGGACCGGCCGGTGACCTCGGCGGCGGAGAGCTCGGCGAGCTCCGCGTCGTCGTCGCCGCGGTAGTCCTTGGCCTTGCGCATCGCGCCGATCGCCTCGACGAGGACCCACAGGGCAGCCACGAGGATGACGACGTCGAGCCCGAGCAGCAACCAGTTCTGCGCCTCCCAGAAGGTGCCGAGCTGGATGAAGAGCGCGTAGATCGTCATGAGCCCGACGAAGGCGAGGGGGATCAGCGCGGGCAGCGGCGTCCGTCCCCGGCGCAGCAGCATGATGGCGATGATCGACAGCGTGAGCGCGGCCATGAGCTGGTTGGTCGTGCCGAAGAGCGGCCAGATGAGCATGCCGCCCGAACCGTCGGCGCCGGCGCCGAAGGTGAGCGCCAGGCGATGCCGACGGCGATGACGGTGGCGACCAGCTTGCCCAGGCGCACCCCCGCGATCTCGCCGATCTCCTGCACCACGAAGCGCTGCAGCCGGACCCCGGTGTCCATGGTCGTGGCGGCGAAGAGGATCGCGGTGGTCGCCATGACCGTCGCGGCGAGCGAGGTGGGCAGGCCCAGCCCGGCGTTGACGATGGCGCCACCACCCTCGACGAAGGCGGCGACCCCGCCGTCATTGAAGGCCTGGTAGACGCCCTCCCAGTCGGCGAGCGTCCGGAAGCCGGCCGTGGTGGCGATGATCGCGCCGAGCGCGAGCAGCCCCTCCCCGACAGCACCGAAGTATCCGACGAAACGGGCGTCACTCTCCTTGTCCAGCTGCTTGGAGCTGGTGCCCGAGCTGACCATGCCGTGGAAGCCGGAGATCGCGCCGCACGCGATGGTGACGAAGAGCAGCGGCACCAGCGACGGGGTGCCCTCGGGCACGTCCTGGTTGACGGCCGGGGCCACGATCCCGGGGCGGGCCAGCAGCACCGAGCCGTAGAGGATGCCCAGGGCGATGAACAGCTGCAGGCCGTTGATGTAGTCACGCGGCTGGAGCAGGACCCACACCGGCAGCATCGAGGCGATGCCGGCATACACGAAGAGCAGGATGATCCACACCGCCATGGTGGGCAGCCCCAGTACCGTCTCGGGGAGCGCCAGCGGGACCTGGTCGCCGATCCAGATGAGGGTGTAGAGCGCGACCACGCCGACGACGGAGACGACCGGCAGGCTCCACCGCAGGCGGTAGATCGCCTGGCCCACGAGGAGGGCCACCAGCAGCGCGCCCCAGGTCGGGATGACGGCGGTGGGGGTGGAGATGAGGAGCCTGGCGATGACCACCGCGAAGGCGGCGTTGACCATGAGCAGGAGCAGGAAGATGACGACGAGGAAGAGGTTGCGGCCCCGCGCACCGATGTAGCGGCCGGACAGCGCACCGATCGACTGGCCCTTGTTGCGGACCGAGGCCCACAGCGCGCCGAGGTCGTGCATCCCGGCGAAGAAGACGGTACCGATGGTCACCCAGAGGAAGGCAGGCAGCCAGCCCCAGATGACCGCGACCGCCGGGCCCACGATCGGGGCCGCGCCCGCGACCGAGGTGAAGTGGTGGCCCCACAGGACGTACCTGTTGGTCGGGACGTAGTCGACCCCGTCCTCGAGCTCGTGCGCCGGGGTGGCGCGCGAGTCGTCCAGGGCGTAGATCTTGCTCGCCAGGAAGCGTGAGTAGAGGAAGTAGCCCGCGAGGATCATCGCGACCCCGACGAGGGCGAGCACGAGTGAGTTCATGACGGTCTCCGTTGACGGTGAGCCCTGGGCAGGGTGGTGACGACGCTGAGCCTAGCCTCCCCGCGCCAGCCCCAACAGCCCCATGCGTCACGTGTTGCGCTTCCGAGCACCCGGGTACGGGCGATCCCGCCCGATCAGCCGGAGCTCGCCGACTCCGGGGTGAGGACCTCGATGCTGCCCATCGTCGTCTCGAGGTCCACGACGTAGGGGGAGTCGCTGGCGCGGTCGACCGTGACCCGGGGGTCGGCGCCCATGTCGGTGCTCGTGGTCACGGCGTAGGACACCTCTCCGGGCAGGGTCACCGTGACATCGCCCATGGTGCTGGTCACCCGGACGAGCTCCGGCGGCTCGCCGAGGCCCTCGATCGTGACGTCCCCCATCGTGGAGTCCAGCTCGACCCGGGACGGCTCGCCGTTGATCGTCATGTCTCCGCCGGTGCCGCTCGCCGACACGGCGCCGGTGGTGGTGACGTCGATGTCGCCGAAGCCGCCGGTCACCTCGACGTCGGTGCCGGGCGGGATGGTGACCGAGAAGCCGGCCGCGCACTGCCCCAGGTTGCCGCCGCTGCACGGAGCCTGCACCACGACCGACCCGTCGTCCGGGGAGTCCCGGAGCAGGCCGAGCTCGGGCTTGGCGAGGGACCAGTGGAGGTCGGCCTCGACCCGGGCTTGCTCGCCCTCGCGCGCCTCCCGCACGTCGACGTCACCGCGGGGCGACTGGATGATCACGCGGTCTAGGCCGTGCGGCAGGGTCAGCGCAGCGGTGTCGGACTGACGGAGCATGCTCGGCACCGAGCTGACCGTCGCGCCCCCGACCAGCACGGCGGTGACGACGCCGCCCACGACCCGCAGGCCGGTGTAGCCGCCGCGGCTGGTGCGGATCCCTCGTGCCGACGTGCGGGCCGGCTGCTGCCCGGTCATCCCGCGTGCTCCCCGTGCTCGAGCCACTGGAGCACGGCGAGCACGCGGCGGTGGTCGTCGTCGGTCGGCGGGAGGTCGAGCTTGCCGAAGATCGAGGAGACGTTCTTCTCCACCGCGCCCTCGCCGATGAACAGCTCGCGGCTGATCGCGCTGTTGGTGCGGCCCTGCGCCATGAGCCGCATGACGTCGCGCTCGCGCGCGGTGAGCCGCTCCAACGGGTCGATGTTGCGGGCGCGGGACATCAGCTGGGAGACGACCTCCGGGTCGAGCGCGGTGCCGCCGGCGGCCACGGTGTGCAGGGCGGCGACGAAGTCGCTGGTGTCGGCGACCCGGTCCTTGAGCAGGTAGCCCACCCCGCGCGGGCGACCGGCCAGCAGCTCGGTGGCGTAGCGCTCCTCGACGTACTGGCTCAGCATGACGACGGCCACGTCGGGCAGCTCGGAGCGCACCTCCAGCGCCGCCATGAGGCCCTCGGCGGTGAAGGTCGGGGGCATCCGCACGTCGACGACCACGAGGTCGGGCCGGTGCTCGCGGACGGCGGTGAGGAAGCTCGTCGCGTCCGGGCAGGCGTCGACGACCTCGAAGCCGGTGGCGGTCAGCAGGCGCACGATGCCGTCGCGCAGGAGCACCGAGTCCTCGGCGAGGACGACCCGCAGGGGGGTGTCGGAGGCGCGCTCGGTACTGGTGCTCATCGGGTGGTCCTCTCGCGCAGGGGGAGGGTGATGGCGACCGTGGTGCCGGAGCCCACGGGCGAGTGCACGTGGAGCTGCCCGTCCACCGCGCCGACGCGTTGCCGCAGACCGGTGAGGCCGCTGCCGCCGCCGACGACGGCGCCGCCGTCCCCATCATCGGTCACGGTGATGGCCAGCAGGTCGCCGGTGAGGCCGCGGGCGGTGCCCAGCTCGACGGTGGCCCGGTCCGCCCGCGCGTGCTTGGCGATGTTGGTCAGGGCCTCCGAGACCGAGAAGTAGGCGATGGCCTCGACCGTCGGGTCGAGCCGACCGGGCGGCAGCCGGCTGCTGACCGTGACCGGCACCGGGCTCCGGGCCGCCAGGGCCGACACGGCGGCGTCCAGCCCGCGGTCGGTGAGGATCGGCGGCACGATGCCGCGTGCGACCTGCCGCATCTCGGTGATGGCGTCCTTGCTGGAGGAGTGCGCCTCGTCGAGCAGCTCGCGCACCCGTCGGGCCGCTTCCGGGTCGGCGCCGTCGCTGTCGCGGTCCAGCGCGTCCCGGGCCAGACCCAGGCTCATGGCGATGGAGACCAGGCGCTGCTGGGGCCCGTCGTGCAGGTCGCGCTCGATCCGCCGTCGCTCCGCCTCGACCGAGTCGAGGGTGTCCTCACGGGTGGTCGTCAGGGTGTCGACGCGCTCGCTCATCTCGCGCAGCCGCGCCTGCGCGTCCTCGCCGATGAGCCAGCGGGCCAGCACGACGTCGACGCTGGCCAGGCCCCGCGCGATCCACGGCATACCCAGGACGAGCGCGACCCCGATGAGCCAGGCCACCGTCATCTCCAGGGTCGAGCCGACCCGGAGCAGGCCCATGATCGAGACGCCGTCGCCGAGCCACGCCCACAGCGGCATCGTCGCCAGGAGCACCCCGTTGACGAGGAGCACGAGCCCCAGTGAGCTGGAGATGAGCCCCCACAGACCGTGCAGCCCGGCCCACCCGAGGGCCCGGAGCCGGGCCTCGTCCAGGCCGAGCACGCGGCGCCAGGCGGGGGCGGTCGACGGGCCCCGCTCGCCGATGTCGACCCCCAGGAAGGCGGCGATGCGGTGCCGCTCCAGCCGGGACAGGGCGAACGAGCCCCAGAGCGCGGGGACGAGGATGAGCACCCCGGCGCCCATGCCGAGGAGCGCGGCGAAGCCGCCGATGGCGACGCCGGCCAGGGTGAGGGCGAAGACCGCGGTGAACAGGCCGGTGACGACGTAGCAGATGGTCCACCAGGCCTCGAGCAACCAGCCGACCGGTCCGCCCTCTCGGGCGCGGGGGAGCACGGGCGCCGTGGCCGGCGTGTCCTCGACGGGTGCGACCCTCGGATCGTCCCCCGGGCTGCGCACGAGGCGGGCCATGCCGACCGGCTCGAGGTCCGGGGGCCCGTCCGGGTGGGCGGTGTCTGCGCTCATACCACCCCAACGTAGTCAGGACGCGGAGCGTCGGGGAGGGTGTGCTCCCCCGATCCGGTGGGGGGTTAGCCCCCGTGCCAGCGCGGACACTGCATCTCGGACGTGGCTCGGCGGTGGTGGCGTGAGGGGAATGAGGGAGGGCGCGTCGGTCCCGTGACAGCCGACGCGCCCTCCTCGACGGACACATCACCCACCCCGACGGTCTGGGACCGGGGCGGACGCGCAGGGGGTGAAGCCCGCGTCCGGTCCACATCGTCGTGGACGTGTCCGGCCGATCGCAGCAGGTGCGTCACCAGAGCAACGCCCCACGTCGATCGACATCACCCACGCTAGGCCCGGATCGGCAAAGGGTGGGTATAAGCCGGGTAAGGAGTTGGTCAAATCTCGGCGGGCCGCGGGCCGGGCTGCCGACCGCGACGTCTGTCACCGGTGTGCGTCAGACTGCCGGTATGCAGCTGGCCCGGGTGACCGAGACGTCCGCGGCGGTGGCGGCGACGCGGTCGCGCACCGCGAAGACCGCCCTGCTCGCCGAGGCCCTGGCCGAGGCAGCCCAGGGCGGTGACGAGCGCGAGGTCGAGGTCGTGGCGGACTACCTCGCCGGGACCCTCCCGCAGCGCACCGTCGGGGTGGGGTGGCGCAGCCTGCGCGACCGGCCCGCGCCGGCGGACGAGGCAACGCTGTCCGTGCTGGAGGTGGACGATGCGCTGAGCGAGCTCAAGGCGCTGTCCGGAGCCGGGTCGACCGCGGCCCGGGCGACCGCGCTGGCCGACCTGCTCGGTCGGGCCACCGCACAGCAGCAGCAGTGGCTCGTCGGGCTCCTCACCGGGGAGCTGCGCCAGGGTGCCGGCGACGGGGTGCTGCTCCCGGCCGTCGCGCAGGCCGCCGACGTGCCGGAGCCGCTGGTGCGGCGGGCGGTCATGCTCGCCGGCTTCCCCGGGCCCGTGGCGCGGGCCGCGCTGGCCGGTGGCGCGGCTGCGCTGGAGCAGGTGCGGCTCGAGGTGGGTCGACCGCTGCGGCCCATGCTCGCCGGCTCCGAGCCGGACATCGCCTCCGCGGTGGACGGCTCGCGCGAGGTGGCGCTCGACCTCAAGCTCGACGGCATCCGGCTGCAGGCACATCTCGACCGGGAGGGCGAGCGCGGCGACCGCGGCGCGACCGTCCGGCTGTTCACCCGGAGCCTGGAGGAGATCACCGACCGGCTGCCCGAGGTCGTCGCGGCGATCGAGGCGCTCCCGGCCCGCTCGGCGGTGCTGGACGGCGAGGTGATCGCGCTCGACGCCGAGGGTCGACCTGAGCCGTTCCAGGTCACCGGGGCCCGCACCGCCTCCCGCACCGACCCGGCCGAGCTCGCGCGCACGACCCCGGTGACGACCTACCTCTTCGACCTGCTGCACCTCGACGGCCGGGACCTCGTCGACGAGCCGGCGCACGAGCGCTGGGCGGCGCTGGCCGATCTCGCCCCCGACCTCGTGGTGGAGCGGCTGAGCACCAGCGACGTCGGCGCGGTGCAGGACTTCTTCGACCGGGTGGTGGCGCAGGGGCACGAGGGCGTCGTGGTCAAGGACCCCCAGGCGTCCTACGCGGCGGGGCGCCGGGGCGCGGGCTGGGTCAAGGTCAAGCCGAGGCGCACCGCCGACCTGGTCGTCACCGGGGTCGAGTGGGGCAGCGGCCGGCGGGAGGGCTGGTTGTCCAACATCCACCTGGCGGCGCGCGGCGCCGACGGCGAGCTCGTCATGGTGGGCAAGACCTTCAAGGGCATGACCGACGAGCTGCTGGCCTGGCAGACCGAGCGGTTCCTGGGGCTGGAGACCTCGCGCGAGGGGCACGTGGTGCACGTCCGGCCCGAGCAGGTCGTCGAGATCGCCTACGACGCGGTGCAGACGTCGCGACGCTATCCCGGTGGCGTCGCGCTGCGCTTCGCCCGGGTGCTGCGCTACCGCGACGACAAGCCGGTCGAGGAGATCGACACGGTGGACTCGTTGCGCTGACCACCGCCGGCGGGCGCCGCAAGTGGTCGCTCGTGCCCCGCCGAGCATGACCAGGGTGGCTCAGGAGACCCGCCGTCCCTGGTCGTCGAAGCAGGGAGACTCCACATCCAGGATGACGCGGGCGTCGAGCTGGGGTGCCACGGTGACCGTGAACCCGTCGTCGTTGCGGTGGTAGGTCACTGGGCTCGACTCGGGGGCGGGGTTGTCGATGCGTTCCCAGCCGTTGTCGTCCAGCCAGGCGCGCACGAGCTCTGCCTGCTCGGCCTCCAGCTCGGGGTTCTCCCCTGCTGAGACACGCAGCCGAGCTGTCTCGGCCCAAGCCGAGATGTTGGACTTCGTGTCGAGGGTGCAGGCCCTGAGACCACCCGGCGCCATCTGCTCCTCGAGCTTCGGTTTGTCCGGCAGGTCGAACTGGTCCCACAGGTCCTGCAGGATCTCCCGCACGCGGGGCTGCTGCTCCCCCGCCGCTGCCTCGTCGGCGCGGGCCGTCACCACGGCGCCACCGGGGGTGGTGATGCGGGTATCGTCCTCGGCCAGCAGCGAACAGCCACCGAGAGCGGTCAGCGCCAGTGCACCAACCTGCGCGGCACCCCGGTGTGACCGACAGGTGGATGGATTCTCGTGCATCGCGACCACTCAGGCAGCGTCATCCCACCTGACGACCCTGTTCGTCGAAGCAGGGCGACTGCACGTCCACCTGCACACGGGCATCTCCCCACGGAGTGAGAGTGACGGTGAACCCTTCGGCGTTCCGGTGGTAGCTCACCAGGTCTCCCTCAGGTGCGGGGTTGTCGAGTTCCTCCCACCCATTCTCCTCCAACCAGTCGCGTGCGAGCTGAGCCTGCCGCGCCTCGAGTGCCGGGTCCTTGACCTCAGATACCCGAAGTCGTGCTGTCTCAGCCCATGACGTGCTGTCGGAAGACGCAGTGAAGAGACAAGCGCGGAGGCCACCTGGATCCTTGTGCTCGTCGAGGCCGGGCTTGTTCGGCAGGTCGAACTGGTCCCACAAAGCCTGCAGGATCTCCCGCACCGGGGGTTGCTGCGCGCGTGCGGCATCCTCGGCGGTTCCGCTCATGGTGGTTCCTTCTGTCGTGGGGGCTGGCGAGGAGGTGGAGGGATCGTCGCCGCGATCGACCGCACACCCCGTGAGCATGGTTGCCACGAGGGCCAACCCGGTGCCCGCCCGCCTCACGTCGAGCCGCCACCGCTGCCGATGCTCCCGTCGAGGGGGCCCGGGACCATGATCTCGGGCTGGCTTTGCTCCCACGGAGACTCCAGATCGTCGATGGGCACTGGGTCGGTGCCAGGGTAGCCGGGGTCGTCGTAGAGGTTGTCCGGGTTGATCCAGTCTCCGTCCTCGCGGTAGGGGATGACCTCACCCCCAGTCATCACCCCGACGAGGTTGGTCCAGGAATCTGTGGAGGGGGTCACGACCCAAGTGTGGGCGTCCGCCCCTTCGAGCCGGTCACCGACCTCGATCCCCTCCGGTAGTAGGAGCGTGGGAGGGGCTCGAGCCACCGTCCCGTCTCCAGACGGGTGAACTGGTCGGTGTCGATCGGGTCGTTGCCGTGCCCCCAGTCCTCCGGCAGGCCCACCCACCAGCGGACGTTCTCGGACTCCTGCGCAAGGCGGACGGTGTCGCCCGGGGCGGTCATGGTGAACCGCTGCACGTCGCGGGCCTCATCGTCCCAGGTGTGCGCCGGGTAAGACTCAGGGGTGCTCGGCTTCGCGCCCCGCGGGGCGAGCGGCCAGGGCAGAGGGCGGTGCAGCCCCAGCCCCGATCCCGAGGGCGCGATGAGGAGAGTGCGGTCGACGTCCATGCCGTAGACGTCGGCGAAGCCGACGATGCCACCCCCCGCCGAGTGGCCCACCGCTGTGACCGCCCGCTCGGGCATGCCTAGCCCTTCCACGAAGCGGAGCAGCGCCTGACCACCATCCTCGGAGTAGCGCGTCTGCGTCGCGTCAGAGGCCACGGAGTTGGGCAGGTCGATGCCCATCCAGGTGATGGTGCTCGTCCCACGTCGTGCGACCTTCGCCATGTTATCGCGGTACTTGGCGATGTTGGCCATGTCCGTCGTCGTTCCCGGTACGAAGATCCCGACGTTCTCGGTGTCGAACTCGCCGTGCCACTCGGCATACCGTCCGTCCCCCCGTGGATCGAAGAGGAGGATCGCGCGGTGGTCGCCGGACAGCACGAGCCCAGAGTCGTCCGTGACGTCGGAGAAACGCAGCTCGGGAACCGGCGCGAGGAGGTTGTTATAGAACGCCCGCCGCTTCCGGGACCGCTCCACCTCTTGGTCCCGCAGCCGGAAGTCGTGGAGCAGCCTCTGCGCCTTGTCGTGCATGAGGCCGTCCACGATCTTCTCGGCGACCCAGTCCGGGTACCACCCTGGCACGGTCTGCAGCACGTCCTCGCGGGTGGCGGCGTTGTCCGGCATCGCCTGCAGGATCGCCAGCCGCTGCTGCTCGAGGTCGATCGCGCTCTCGACGAGCAACCGGTTGGCGGCCGCTCGGTGCTCCACCGGTATGCCGTCGAGGCTGCCGATCAGGGTCGGGTAGAGCAGCCGCATGCGCTGCTGCTCCTGCGGGGTGAGCCCGGCCCAGTAGTCGCGGATGTCCGCGATCGCGCGGGGGTCGGTCACCTGACCGTTCTCGAGCTCACCGATGGCGTTCCAGAGCCCGGAGAGCACGGCGTCGTCGGCGTTGCGCGGCTCGTAGTCCGTGGCGAGCGCCGCCATCACGTGCGGGTTGCGCTGCAGGAAGCCGGCCAGCCGCTCCTGGTCGAGCTCGTCCAGCAGGGCGCGCACGGCGTTGGGGTCCTCCGCCTGCGCGATCCGGGCGAGCAGGGCCTCGTCGGCGCGCGTGTTGGCCAGGCCGTGATCCCGGAAGACCTGCCACGCCCCCTCGGGTGCCTGCGACCGGGTGAAGCTGGCGGTGGAGGAGCCGGGCTGCAGACCGGCCAGCGAGGACCGGACCTGCGCGAGGGTGTCCCGACAGCCCCGGTCGGCGGTGCGCAGCATCTCCTTCGGGTGCTCGGTGCGGTCACGCAGGGCGTCCTCCCGACGTCGCACCTCGGCCCAGTCGATGACGCTCACGTCCTCGCCCACGTCGCCACGCACCTCGGTGCGTGGCCGGTCGGCGTGGAGGGCGTCCCAGTCCCGCTGGATGTCGCGCAGCGTCGGCGTGTGCTGGTCCAGCGCGCCGGCCAGGCCGTCCAGGGCGTCACCGGCGGCACGCAGGTCCTCCTGCATGATCCGCAGCCCGTCCTGCGCCGGGTCGGCCGCCTCGTCGGCGCGGTCGGTGATCTGGCCCTCCCACCCGAGCGCCGCAGCCGCCTCGCCGAGCGTGCGGCGCAGGCCGGCGCGCTCGTCGTCGACGACGTCGGCCGCATCGCGCAGGCCCCGTGCGGCGGTCCGGACGGGACCGTCGTCGCTGACCATCCAGTCGGGGATGTCGAGGCTCATCGCTCACCCGTGGCGTCGCCGGTGTTGTCGGCCAAGGTCGTCATGCCCTCGGCCAGCGTCCCGAGCTCCCGTGCGGCGTCCGACAACCGCAGGCGCCCGGTGCTCTGCAGGTCGGCGAGCACCCCGGCCGTGGACGACCCGCGCAGCTGACCCGTGAGGTCGGCGACGGCGACGGAGCCGGCGGCGCCGTCCAGCGCGTCGCCGCCCTCGCTCAAGTCCTCCGCGGCCGCCTTCGTGGCGGCGATGTCGATCTGTGGCACGGTCCTCCCTCCCGCGGCGGCCAGCCTAGCGGGGGGTGCCGACCTTTGGCAGGATCGGGGCACGCATACCGCTCGCAGGGAGGGTCACCGATGACCAGCGCCAATCTCGCCCATAACCTCGCCGCCACGGCGCAGGCCCACCCCGACGCGCGGGCGGTGATCCTCGACGACACGGTCCTCACGTATGCCGACGTCGAGGAGTCCGTCGGGCGGCTGGCGGGATGGTTGCGGGCGCAGAGCGTGGGCGAGGGTGACCGGGTGGCGCTGATGCTGCCCAACGTCCCCGCCTTCCCGATCCTCTACTACGCGACGCTCCGGCTCGGCGGGGTCGTGGTGCCGATGAACCCGCTCTTCAAGAAGCGGGAGATCCAGTTCTACCTCGAGGACTCCGGTGCAGCGCTGCTCGCGGCCATGCCGGGCGAGGACGCCACCGCGGCGACCGAGGCGACGGGGACCCGGTTGCTCACCGTCGGCCCCGAGGGGCTGAGCCCCTACGTGGACGGCGAGGAGGCGGTGGATCCGGTGGAGCAGATCGTCCCCCGCGACGGCGGCGACACCGCCGTGATCCTCTACACCTCCGGCACCACGGGGCGTCCCAAGGGCGCCGAGCTCACGTGCGACAACCTCCAGACCAACCAGCTCGCGACCACCGAGACGCTCATCCACCTCGACGGTGACGACGTCGTCATGGGCTGCCTGCCGCTCTTCCACGTCTTCGGCATGACCTGCGGCATGAACACCGCCTTCCACGCCGGCGCGGCGCTGACGATGCTCCCGCGCTTCGACCCGGCCAAGCACTGGAGGTCATCGCCCGGGACAAGGTCACCGTCTTCGAGGGCGTCCCGACGATGTACGGCGCGATGCTCGCCGCCGCGGCCGCCGCCGACACGGCCCCGGACCTCACGACGCTGCGCACCGCGATCTCCGGCGGCGCCAGCCTGCCGCTGGAGGTGATGAAGAAGTTCGAGGAGACCTTCGACGCCACCATCCTCGAGGGGTACGGCCTGTCCGAGACCTCACCGGTCGCCTCCTTCAACCACCCGGACCGCGAGCGCAAGGCGGGCTCGATCGGTATACCGATCCGTGGGGTGGAGATGAAGCTCGCCGGGCCGGACGGGGCGGACGTCGACTCGCGCGATTCTGACGACCCCGACGCGGTGGGGGAGATCTGCATCCGTGGCGAGAACATCATGAAGGGCTACTGGAACCGGCCGGACGCCACGGCCGAGGCCATCGACGCCGACGGCTGGTTCCACTCCGGCGACCTCGCCCGCGTCGACGAGGACGGCTTCTTCTTCATCGTCGACCGCAAGAAGGACATGATCATCCGCGGCGGGCTCAACATCTACCCGCGCGAGATCGAGGAGCTGCTCTACGAGCACCCGGCGGTCGCCGAGGCAGCGGTCATCGGCGTCCCGCACGAGGAGCTCGGTGAGGAGGTCGCCGCCTACGTCGTGCTGGCGCCGGACGCCGAGGCCACCGAGGCCGAGCTGATCGAGCACGTCAAGAGCCAGGTGGCGCCCTACAAGTACCCCCGCACGGTCACGACGATCGAGGAGCTGCCCAAGGGCGCGACCGGCAAGATCCTCAAGCGAGAGCTGCGCGACGCCTGACGCCGGCTCCGCGGCTCTCCCGCGGCGGGACGCGCTCAGTCAGCCGACTGAGCCGCTTCCTGTGCGTCCGCCTCGTCCTCCAGCTCCCGTGCCCGGGTGCGGCACCGCTCTGCGTAGTCGAGGACGTCGTCCCGCAGCGGGCGGACCTCGCGCCGCACGTCGCGGACCCCGTCGTAGAAGTCCGTCGCGGCGCTGCCCCACCACACACCGTCGGGTGACTCCGGGTAGCGCTGCAGCAGCGTGTCGAGGTCGTCGTCCAGCAACCCACCCTTGGTGGTGATCGTGCCGGCCACCTCACGCATCAGCCCTGCGCGCCTGCGCTTCTCCTCCGGTGTGGTCACAGCATGCTCATCCCGACGAGGATGGAGAAGAAGGCCTCGGACGGGAGGGCGCCGAGGGTCACCAAGGAGCTGCCGTGGTCCTGGAGCCGGAGATGACCGTGCCGGCCGGCGTGGATGCCGGCGAGCCGGTGCTCGGTGTCCGTGGTGATGGTCCAGGTGAACCATGGCTGGGCCCACACCTCACGCAGGAACTCGGCGGCGCCGTCTGGTGCCGGGGCACGGGGGTCGTCCATCCGGGCGGTGACCAGGTCGGTCGCGATCGCGTCGGGGGGCAGGTCCATCGGCCAGGAGGGTCCGACCTGCAGCCAGGCCGCCAGGTCCGTCGGCAGCTGCATCGTGGGCAACCAGAGCAGCGTCCCGGACGTCGCCGAGGCCAGCCGGTCGCGCCCCAGCGTCGTCCGCCCGTCCCACGACGCCGGGGAATCCGTGGCCCAGACCACGACCGCTCCCTGGCGCCGTGCGGCCTCGTAGGTGCCGGGCACGCCGGACGCGGCGCTCTCCACCCGGATACGCCTGTCAGCGGTGCTCAGCACCGCATGGGTGGTCATGCCGTCGTCGGTCAGCCGCCCTGCTCCGTCCACCAGCCCGACGGACTCCAGCTCGGTCGCGGCTGCCTCGTCCTTGACGCGCGCCGCCCCGACCCGCCGGCGGCCGACCTGGGCCAGGGCGACGAAGGCGTCGCGGGACAGCCGCACCCCGTCCGGCTCCCAGTGCTGCGAGCCGTGCAGCCGGGACAGGTCCTCCAGGGCCTCTCCCCTGGCACGCCAGAAGTCGTCGAGTCGCGGTTCAGGCATTCTTCGCCTCCGGGGACGGAGAGCGCTGCACCCGCAGGCTGTCGACGCAGGCGGAGATCAGCGGCATGACCCGGAGGTAGCGGTCGGAGTCGACCGTGGCGGTGAGGGACAGCGGCCGGTCTCCCTCCAGTCGCAGCCACGTCGTCGTGCAGACCAGGGCATCACCGCTGGGCCAGGTCGACAGCAACCGGCGACCGGCGTCGTCATGCCACAGGTCCCAGGCGATCATCCGGTGCCCGGGCCCCATGGCGAGCAGGGTGGCGGCGGTCTGCGTGGCGACCGCCCGGACGCTCTCCTGCGTCGGTGCGCCCAGGCCGATCACGAGGTTGGGCCGCAGACCCAGTTCCTCGGCCCAGCTCTGCGGGGCGATGGTCAGGAGCACGGATCCGTCGTCGTCCGGCTCCTGCTGGATTTGTGCCCAGCCGGGCGGCGGCTCGACGTGGATGTCCAGGTCGGGCGGCGTCATACCGGGTCCTTCCACCGAGGGGCCTCCTGCAGCCACCGGGGTGTCAGCGGTCGGGGGAGCCAGAGCACCGCCAGGACACCCAGGGCGAAGGACACCAGCGCCAGGACGAGGAGCACGGCACCGAGCGCGAGCGGGGCGAGGGCCGCGAGCTGGGTCAGGAGCAGGGCGGCGCCGAGGTAGAGCGGGGCGAGGTGCAGGGTCTGGCTGGGCCATGACCGCAGCAGGACGGCGCGGATCCGACCCGACCAGGCGTGGAGACCGATGGCCAGCAGCCCGAGCGCCAGCAGCAGCGGCCAGGAGAAGGTGAGGTCCTCGATGCTCGTCCGAACAGCGACCCCCACACCCTCTTGGCACCGTCCGCCCCCGGCGACGCGACCACCGGAACAGCACCAACCCGGATCTGCGGGCAGGATCAGGCGGAGCGGCGCTGCAGGTAGCCCTCGGCGGCCCGCTGCCCGCTCACCATGGCGCCCTGGATGGACCCGGTGTCCACGTGGTCCCCGGCCAGGATGAGGCCCGGCTCGACCTCTAGCGCCGTGCGCTCCTGCAGCGGCGCCGGCTGGGCCGGCAGGGCATACCGGATGTCGTCGCGCCGCAGCAGCTCCCAGTCCCCGGTCGGGACGCCGTAGATGCCGCCGACCTGGGTGAGGACCGTCTGGTCGGACACCGGCTCCTGGCCCGGACGTAGCAGGCTGCTGGCCTGCACGAGGTGACGACCGGGCGGGGCGTAGGAGGGTGCGGCGTTGCTCATCACCGCGGTGTTGATGACCGGCCCGCGCGCCTCGCGCTGGTCGATGACGAGCAGCGCCTGGTCCATGGGTGCCTCGGGCACGGCATACCAGTGGGTGGTGACCCCCTTGGCCTCCGGTGCGGTATGCCCGGTGAGCTCGGCGGCGGCCTCGGCGCCCGTGGCGACGACGACGAGCTCGGCCGAGATCTCCTCCCCGCCGGCGGTGCGCACGCTGCGCGGTCCGACCGAGGTGACCTCGGTGCCGAGCTCGACCGGCGTGCGCAGCCCGGCGGCGAGCTGCTCGGGGAGCGCCTGCATCCCGCGCTCCGGCAGTGCCGGACGACCGAGCGCGAACATGCGGCTCAGCAGATGGGTGAAGGCGGTGGAGGTGCTGCCGTCGTCTTCCAGCAGCACCCCGCTGAGGAAGGTGTCGACCACCCGGCGCAGCGGCCCGTGCAGGCCGGCGGCGTCCATCGACTCGCGGCGCGACACGTCGTCCTGCCCGCTCGCCAGGGCCCACTCGGCGCGCATCGCGGGAGCCGCCCAGCGGGCCAGGGAGGCCAGGCTGGAGGGGTGCAGCTTGCCCGAGCGCATGGTCTGGCCGATGAGCTGGGGCTCGCGCCGGGGGTCGGCCATGACCAGGAGGGTGTCGGTGCGGTCCGACCGCGCGGCCAGGCCGGCGCGGAAGGGTTGCAGCCCGAGGGCGGCCACGTCGACGTGCGCCTGGACCATGGGGTAGGCCGGGTTGAGCAGCTGGAAGCCGCGGTCGAGCAGGAAGCCGTCCACCTCGTCGGTGCGCACGCGACCACCGACGGCGTCGGCGGCCTCCAGGACCCGCACCTCGACGCCCGCATCCTGCAGGGTGCGGGCACAGGTGAGGCCGGCCAGCCCGGCCCCGACGACGACGACATCGGCTGAGGTGGACATGCTCTTCACCCTAGGACCAGGAAGGGCGGACGTCCTGTTGTGGCGAGGACCGTCTCCGGGCCGCGTCAGCGACGCTCCAGCGCGTGCAGGACGCGCAGCACCCCGCGGTCGTCGAAGGGGCGCCCGACCACCTGTACCCCGATCGGCCGACCGTCGGCGGTCCGGCCCGCGTCGACGGTCCCGGCGGGCTGGCCGGTCATGTTCCACGGCATCGTGAAGTTGATGTGCCACAGGCCGCGCCCGTCGTCCGGGTAGGGCATGGGCTGCTCGGCCGGGAAGGCGACTCCCGGGGCGACGGGGGAGAGGAGCACCTCGGGGTCGCCGGCGGCGGCCCACGCCGCGCTCGTGCGCGCCTGGACCTGCCCGAAGGCGTGGTAGGCGTCCATCACCTCGGTGCCGGTGAGGTCGGCTGCTCGGGACACCCACTCCGCGATGTAGGGGAGCACCCGGGCCTGCTGCGCCGGCGCGAGCCGGGAGTAGTCGGCCCACGAACGGGCCTGCCAGAACCGGTCGATCCCGTCGAGCAGGTCCTGCGTGAGCCAGGGTCCGACCGGCTCGACCCGCGCGCCGGCGTGCTCGAGCTCCGCCGCGGCGGCCTCGACCGCGGCGACGACGTCGGGGTCCGGCTCGACGCCATACCCCGCCTCGGTCCACAGGCCGACCCGCATCCCGGTGAGATCGAGGTCGAGGTCGGTCCAGTCGATCCGTTGGTCGGGCAGCGAGGTCCAGTCCACCGGGTCCGGTCCGGCGAGCACCGACATGAGCAGGGCGCAGTCGGCGGCGGTGCGGGCCATCGGCCCGGCGACGCGGCCGAGGTATGGCGCATGCAGGGGTATGCGCCCCGCGCTCGGCTTCAGCGTGGCCAGACCCAGCCAGGTGCCCGGCAGCCGGATCGAGCCACCGATGTCGGTGCCGACGTGGAGCGGTCCGTAGCCGCCTGCGGCCGCGGCGCCGGCGCCGGAGCTGGAGCCGCCCGTGGTCCAGGCCGGGTCCAGTGGCGAGCGGGTGATGCCGTGGCGGCTGGACACGCCGGAGGAGAGCATGCCCCAGTCGGGCATGACCGTGGAGCCGAGCACGACGAGACCGGCCTCGCGGCAGCGTCGGGCGACGGGGGAGTCGACCTCGGGCACGACCGGCTCGACGCCCGCGCAGCCCATCGTCATCGGCACGCCGGCCCGCGCGACGTTCTCCTTGAGCGTCACCGTCAGCCCGTCGACCGGGCTCAGCGGTCGCCCTTGCTCCCAGCGATGCGCCGAGGCGCGCGCCTGGTCCAGCGTGCCCTCGACGTCGTCGCGGAAGGACAGGGCGTTGAGCTCGGGCTCCCGCGCGTCGATGACCGCCTGGATCTCGGCGACGACCTCGGGCGGGGCGAGCGAGCCGTCGGCGAAGCCGCGCGCGGTCGCGACGGCGTCGAGGTGCCGGGGTGCGTGCTGGGTCACGGGAGTCCCGTCTGCTGGGGTGTGGACGAGCCTTGCACTCGAACACATGTTCGAGTATGCTGGGGGGACGGCACCAGATCCTGGCGCCGGATCTCCAGGGGGAGGCAGGGCATGGCGACAGCGGCGATGGAGCAGCGGGCGACGCCGGAGTCCGCTGCGCTGGACGCGCTCGGCACGATCGCCGCGGCGCGGGCGGGCCTCGACGCGAGGCTCGTCGAGGCAGCCCGGCTGGTCGTGGCGGTCACCGGGGCAGTGGTGCTTGCGCAGAAAGGGTTCACCAGCGTCGAGGAGCTGACGCAGGGGCAGCGGGCGAAGTGGCGCACCGAGACCAAGCGGGCCGCCTGCGCCGAGGTGGAGCTCAAGCTCGGGATGGGGGTGACGGAAGCGAGACACCTCGTGGCCCTCGCCTGTGCCCCGGCCGGGGTGCGCTCGGCGGTGCTGGGGGCCCTGGACCGGGGAGAGGTGACCTGGCCCATGGTGCGCTCCTTCTGGCGGCGGTGCGGCAGCCTGCCCGCGGAGGGCGCCGGGCTCGTGGTCGAGGGGCTCTTCGGCGACGACCCGGAGACGGTGGTCTCCGAACGCCTCGACGCCGATGGTGCGGTGCGCGAGCGTCCCTGGCACGCGGCGGACTACGCGGCCGCGCTGGAGCGTGAGGCGCGGCGGGCCGAGGGCGAGGACGTCGTGGCCGAGCGAGAGCGGCGGCGCGCCGCCTACCGTGCCCGCCGAGCCAGCGTGCAGGTCGACGACGACGGGACGGCCACGCTGTCGGTGACCAGCTCGGTGGTGTCGATCGTCGCGGCGCACACCCGGATCGAGCGGGCCGCGCGACTGCTGCGCAAGCAGGGCGATCCTTGCACGCTGGACCAGCTGCGGGCCGACGTCGCCGCGACTCTGCTCGTCCACGGTCAGGTGCCCGAGCCCGGACACGGCGACGAGGACCAGCCGGACGACGAGGACCACCTCGTGACGCCAGACCGTGCATCCATCGCCCGGGTCGTCACGGGTATGCCCGCGGTCGAGCTCCAGGTCGTGGTGCCCTGGGACGCCCTGGCGGGGCAGGCTGCCTGCGCGGGGTGCAGGCATCGAGATGGAGATCGAGATGCGAGCCGCCGGCTCGGCACATCAAGCAGCGAGGTCGGGATGCTCCTCGGTCGCCAACCTGCCTACCTGGTGCCGGGGCACCTGCGTGAGCTCGCGCTGACCCCGGGGACGACTCTGTCCCGGCTCCTGATCGACCCGGCCGACGGTCGGCTGGTCGAGCGGAGCACGGCCTCCTACCGGCCGGACGCGGCGATGCGGCGCCAGGTGCTGGCCGCCGACCTGCACTCGCGGTCCCCGGGCTCTCGACAACCGGGGGCGGTCTGCGAGCTGGACCATGTGCAGCCCTGGTCCGAGGACAGCACCGGCGGCGCGACCGCGGAGACCAACCTCGTGGCGCTCGCGAAGCGGCCGCACGAGCTCAAGACCCGCGGGTGGGCGTTCAGCGAGATCAACGACGTGCGGGACCTGACGTGGATCTCGCTGCTCGGTCAGGTCGAGACGACCAGGGTCCACGACTACCGTCAGTACGCCCAGCAGTCACGTGGAGCACGCCCAGCCGACGCAGCCGTGGGCGACGGGTCCGGATCCGAGTCGGCTCAGGGCGGAAGCTTCAGATCCGGGCAGGCGCAGGGCATCGGCGCAGCCACGGGGGACGGCACGGCGGGTGACCCGCGCGCCGGTGCTGACCGGTCCGGCCGTGGTGGAGTGGGATCGCCGGCCTCTCGACACGAGGAGCTGCTAGCGGCGGTGGACCGCCTCGCGCCGCTCGACCCCGCCCTCGTCGGAGAGCCTCCCGGGGAGCGCGCCGACCTGGAGGATCGACGCGACCTGCTCGCCCGGGCCTTCTACGCGGCCCTCGCCCACCGTGGTCCCGGCGCCTTCCTCGAGGATCGTGACGACCATCCGGGCTCCGGCGAGCACGGCGGCCCGCTCGCCGGCTGGATGTGGGCCACCCGGACGACCTCCTCGGGGCAGCGCCGCAGCGGCGCGGACCCGGGTACCCCGACCGTGGACCGGGTGCTGGGTCTCGACGAGGACAGCGACACTGATCGAGACGGCTCTCTCCGTGACGAGGTCGACGCGCCGCCCGAGGGCGACGCGCCGCCGTTCTGAGGGCTCCCCGATGGTGCCGTCAGCCGTGAAGGACCTGGCAACCCGGGCACCAGTAGACCGTCTGCAGGCCCATCCGTTCGGCCTCGACCGCAGCGCCGCAGCGCGGGCACGGTCGGCCGCGGCGTAGGTAGACCGCGTAGTTCTTGCGCCAGCGCGGGACCGGCTCCTCCCGGACCAGCAGGTCCCGTGCGGCGACGAGCTGGTCCGGGTGGGTGACGATCCACCCGGCCCCCAGCCCGACGGTCATGAGGTCGATGGTGTCCTGCCAGAGCGCGCGCAGCGCGTCCACCGGGACGGCGCTGCCAGGAGAGTGGGGGTCGATCCGCGCCCGCCAGAGCAGCTCGGCGCGATAGACGTTGCCGATCCCGGACACGACGGACTGGTCGAGCAGCAGCAGCCCGATCGCGCGGCGCGACCGGTGCAGCCGCGCGACCGCCACCTCGGGGTCGGCGTCGTCCCGGAGCAGGTCCGGGCCGAGCCGCTGGTGCAGGGCGGAGACACCCGCGGGATCGAGCAGCTCGCAGATCGTCGGCCGGGTGATCTGGAGCAGGTAGGCCGCAGTGAGGAAGCGCCACGCCAGCCCGGCCGGGACCGGCGGATCGGTGCGCGGCAGCCCGTCCTCGCCCAGCGCGCGCCGGTGGCGGCGCACGGACACGGCCCCGTGCATGCCCAGGTGGAAGTGCCCGGACCACGCGGTGCCCTCGACGTGCACCAGCAGGTGCTTGCCGTGGGCCTCGGCGTCGTCGACGACGAGACCGTCCAGCAGGCCAGGGTCGAAGTCCTCGACGACGGGCCCGCTGGAGCGGCCCGGCTGTCCCCGCAGCCGACGCACCCGCCCGGCCATCCCGTGGACGGCGTGACCCTCAGCCATGGTCCGACCCTACGGAGCCGGGGCCCGCCGCGCCCTCGGGTGATCCGGGTAGGCGTCTGGCCCAGGAGGCGCAGCCGGTGCGGAGCGCCGTCAGACCGGGAGACCGGGAGGCCGTGAGACAGCGGTGGTCGGCCTGCGGCGACGAGGTCAGCCGTCCAGCGGAGTGACGTAGGCCGAGCTGATCCCACCGTCGACGAGGAACTCCGCCGCCGTCATGAACGAGCTGTCGTCGCTGGCCAGGAAGGCCACCGCCGCGGCCATCTCCTCCGGCTCTCCGAAACGCCCCATCGGCACGTGCACCAGACGGCGCTGCGCCCGCTCCGGGTCGGAGGCGAAGAGCTCCTGCAGCAGCGGGGTGTTCACCGGCCCGGGGCACAGGGCGTTGACCCGGATGCCCTGCCGCGCGAACTGCACCCCCAGCTCGCGCGTCATGGACAGCACCCCGCCCTTGGACGCGGAGTAGGAGATCTGCGAGGTCGCCGCGCCCATGACCGCCACGAAGGACGCGGTGTTGATGATCGAGCCGCGGCCCCGCTCGATCATGTGCGGCAGCGCCGCCTTGCAGCAGAGGTAGACGCTGGTGAGGTTGACCTCCTGCACCCGGCGCCACGCCTCCAGCCCGGTCTCCAGGATGGAGTCGTCGTCCGGCGGGGAGATCCCGGCGTTGTTGAAGGCGACGTCCACGCTGCCGTAGGTCTGCCGCGCCGTGGCGAAGAGCCGCTCCACCTGGTCCGGGTCGGTGACGTCGGTGCGCACGAACATCCCGTCCAGCTCCTCCGCGAGCGCGCTGCCCGCGGCGTCCTCGCAGATGTCCGCGAGCACCACCGTGGCTCCTTCCGCGGCGAGCCGGCGGGCGCTGGCCAGCCCGATGCCGCTCGCCGCCCCGGTCACGACGGCGACCCGTCCCGCGAGCCGCTGAGTGAGGTCCGTCCTCGGTGCGCTGCCTGTGGTCACGTCAGTCCTCTCGGGTCACTCGCCGGTGGCGACGAAGATGGTCTTGGTCTCGGAGAAGGCGTCCAGCGCGTGCGGCCCGAGCTCGCGCCCGAGGCCGGACTGCTTGAACCCGCCGAAGGGGGTGTTGTAGCGCACCGAGCTGTGGCTGTTGACGGCGAGGTTGCCCGCCTCCAGCCGCCGCGCCACCCGCAGCGCCCGGCCCACGTCGCGGGTCCAGATCGACCCGGACAGCCCGTAGGCCGTGTCGTTGGCGATCCGTAGCGCGTCCGCCTCGTCGCGGAACGGCAGCACCGAGATCACCGGCCCGAAGATCTCGTCGGTGAAGGCCGGGTCCTGCTCCGTTCGGGTATGCAGCACCGTCGGCGGGTGCCAGTAGCCGGGTCCCTGCGGGGCGTCACCGGCGAGGAGCACCTCCGCGTCGGCGACGTATCCCGCGACCACCTCGCGCTGGGCCGCGGAGATGAGCGGCCCCATACCGCTGCTCTCCTCGGCCGGGTCGCCGCACACGAAGCCGCGCACCGCCGGCTCCAGCCGCTCCAGGAAGGCGTCGAGCACGTCCGACTGCACCAGCAGCCGGGACCGGGCGCAGCAGTCCTGCCCCGCGTTGTCGAAGGCCCCGCCCGGGGCCGCCGCAGCCGCCGCGTCGAGGTCGGCGTCGGCGAAGACGATGTTGGCGTTCTTGCCGCCGAGCTCGAGGGTCACCCGCTTGACCTGGTCGGCGCACCCGGCCATGACCCGCTTGCCGACCGCGGTGGAGCCGGTGAAGACCACCTTGCGCACCAGCGGGTGGGTGACGAAGCGCTCGCCGACGACAGACCCGGCTCCAGGAACGACTTGCAGCACCCCCTCGGGGATCCCTGCCTCCAGCGCCAGCTCGGCCAGCCGCAGCGCGGTGAGCGGGGTCAGCTCGGCCGGCTTGAGCACGACGGTGTTGCCGGCCGCCAGCGCCGGGCCGATCGCCCAGCCGGCGATGGGCATCGGGAAGTTCCACGGGACGATGACCCCCACCACGCCCAGCGGCTCGGCGAAGGTCATCGCGACGCCCCCGTCGACCGGGATCGTCTCGCCACCGGGCCGCTCCGGCGCGCCGGCGTAGTAGTTGAGGACGTCCCGGACGTTGCCCGCCTCCCAGCGGGCGTTGCCGATCGTGTGCCCGGCATTCGCGACCTCGAGCTGCGCCAGCTCCTCGACGTGCTCGTCGACCACCGCCGCGAAGCGCCGCAGCAGTCGGGCACGGTCGGCGGGCGAGACCTCCCGCCAGTCCTGGAAGGCCCGCTGGGCGGTCTCGATCGCGCGGTCGGTCTGCGCCACGTCGGCCAGCTCGAGGGTGGTGATGACCTCCTCGGTCGCCGGGTTGATGACGTCGGTGGTGCTGGGGGTGGTGGTGCTCATCCGGTCGGTCTCTCCTCTCCTGTGGCGGCCTGGTGGACCAGTGCGCGGAAGAGCCGCCGGTCGGCCGGGTTCTCCTCCGGGTGGAACTGCACGCCGATCGCCCACCCGGCGTGGTCGGCCGGCTCGAGCGCCTGGACCACGCCGTCCGCGGAGCGGGCGGTGACGACCAGGCCGTCGGCGACCCGGTCGATGCCCTGGTGGTGGTAGCACGGCGAGGCGGCCTCCGCCCCGAGCACCGCGGCGATCCGTGACCCCGGCTCGGTGCGGAAGGTCACCTCGCCGAAGACCCCCGGGCTCGGCTGGTATGCCGTGTGCCCCAGCCGGTCGGGCAGGTGCTGCTCCAGGGTGCCGCCCAGGGCGACGTTGAGCACCTGCACCCCGCGGCAGATCGCCAGCAGCGGGACCTCGCGCTCCAGCGCCGCCCGGGCCAGCGCCAGCTCGGGGGCGTCCCGCACCGGCTCCGGCGCGGTGCTCGGGTGGGGGGCGGCGGCATACTGCGCCGCGTCGACGTCCGCCCCCCCGACGAGCACGAGGGCGTCCAGGACGTCGAGGACGGCGGGGTCCAGCCCCACCGGTGGCAGCAGCAGTGGCGCCCCTCCTGCCGCGGCGACTGCCTCGACGTAGACGCCGGGCACGACGGCTGCCTCCCGTCGCCAGACTCCCCAGGCCGCCTCCTTGTAGTAGGTGGTCAGCCCGATCCGCGGTCGGCTCACAGACGCTCGAACCCCCGCCTCAGCTCCCAGTCGGTCACGGCCGCGTCGAAGGCGGTGATCTCCACGTCCGCCATGTTGACGTAGTGGTCCACGACGTCCTCCCCGAAGGCCTGCCGCGCGACCTCGGAGGCCGCGAAGAGATCCCGGGCCTCGCGCAGGGTGTGCGGCACCAGCGGGGCGTCGGACTCGTAGGCGTTGCCGGTCATCATGGGTTCCAGCTCGAGCTCCTGCTCGATCCCGTGCAGGCCACCGGCCATCATCGCGGCCACCGCGAGGTAGGGGTTGCAGTCGCCGCCGGGCACCCGGTTCTCCATCCGGGCTCCCGCGCCCTCTCCGACGGTGCGCACCGAGCAGGTCCGGTTGTCCTGGCCCCAGGCGACGGCGGTCGGGGCGAAAGAGCCCTGGGCGAAGCGCTTGTAGGAGTTGATGTTGGGAGCGTAGAAGAGGGTGAACTCGCGCATCGTCGCCAGCACCCCGGCGATGAACTGGTCGTAGAGCGCGGTGCGTCCGCCGTCCTCCCAGAAGATCGTCGACCCGTCCAGGCCGCGCAGCGAGAGGTGGATGTGGCAGGAGTTGCCCTCCCGCTCGTTGGGCTTGGCCATGAAGGTCAGCGACTGGCCCATGTCGGCCGCGATCATCTTCGCGCCGGTCTTGTAGACGCTGTGGTTGTCGCAGGTGGTCACGACGTCGTCGAAGAGGAAGCCGATCTCGTGCTGGCCGAGGTTGCACTCGCCCTTGGCCGACTCCACCGTCATGCCGGCCGTCCACATGTCCGACCGGATCCGGCGCAGCAGCGGCTCGACCCGGCCCGAGCCCACGATCGAGTAGTCCACGTTGTACTGGTTCGCGGGGGTGAGACCGGTATACCCCTTGGTCCAGGCCTCCTCGAAGGAGTCGCGGTAGACGACGAACTCCAGCTCGGTGCCGGCGACCGCGGACCAGCCGTGCCCCGCCGCCCGCTCGACCTGCGAGGCGAGCATGGCGCGCGGCGACATCGGCACCGGGGTGCCGTCGGTGAGCGCCAGGTCGCACTGGATCATCACCGTGCGCTCCAGCCACGGGACCCAGCGGATCGTGTCCAGGTCCAGGGTGAACTCCATGTCGCCGTAGCCGGCCTCCCAGGAGGAGATGGCGTAGCCGTCGACGGTGTTCATCTCGGTGTCGACGGCCAGCAGGTAGTTGCAGCCCTCGACCCCGTGCCCCAGCGCGTGCTCGACGAAGTAGGGGGCGTGCAGGTACTTGCCCTGCAGCCGGCCCTGCATGTCAGTGAAGGCGACGATCACCGTCTCGATGCTCTCGTCGGCGACCCCCGCCCGGAGCTGGTCCACGGTGAGCATGCGCTCGCTGCGGGGATGGGTCATCGGAGGTCTCCTTCGGCTGAGCTGATCTGGTCGAACTCCTCCTCCGGGGCGGAGGAGACGAGGTGGTGGCGGCTGTAGAACCAGAAGTAGGCGACGAAGGCACCGAAGACGCCCGCCGTGATCCAGGCGGCGGTCGTGTCGACGAAGAACGTGGCGATGACCGCCACGACGCTGAGCACCAGCGCGATGCCCGTCGTGACGACCCCGCCAGGCGTGCGGTAGCCGCGCTCCAGGTCGGGCTCGCGACGGCGCAGCACGATGTGGGAGAGGTTGAGCAGGACGTAGGACACGGTGGCACCGAAGACGGCGATGTTGATGAGCAGCGCGCCGTTCTGGGTGAGCGCCGCCAGCAGGAAGCCGATCGTGCCGGGGACGACGAGCGCCACCCACGGCGTCTGCCGGGAGCCGGTCAGGGACAGGAAGCGCGGCAGGTAGCCGGCCCGCGACAGCGCGAACAGCTGCCGGGAGTAGGCGTAGATGATCGAGAAGAAACTCGCGATCAGGCCGGCCAGGCCGGCGTAGTTGACGAAGCCCGCGATCCAGTCGTCGTCGCCGCGGGCCGCGCGCAGCGCCTCGGGGAGGGGGTTGTCGGAGGTGCGGACGGTCTCGGCGCCGGCCGAGCCGGGGACGAGCAGCAGCATGAGCGCGGCGAAGACGAGCAGCACGCCCATCGCGACGATGATGCCGCGCGGCATGTCGCGCTGGGGGTCGGCGGTCTCCTCGGCAGCCAGCGGCACGCCCTCGACGGCGAGGAAGAACCAGATGCCGTAGACCAGCGCCGCGACTGCTCCCGCGAAGCCGTAGGGCAGCAGGTCGCCGGCGCCCGCGGCCTCGCTGACCGCGATGTCGGTGAGGTTCGCGGGGTCGAAGTGCGGCACCAGCCCGACGACGGTGGCGACGAGAGCCACGACGGCGACGGCGGTGATCGCGAACATCACCTTGAGCGCCTCGCCCACGCCCCAGATGTGCAGGCCGATGAAGACGAGGTAGGCGACGAGGTAGACCGGCCAGGAGTTCGTCAGCCCGAACAGGCCCAGCGCCTCGACGTAGCCGCCGATGAAGACCGCGATCGCGGCGGGGGCGACGGCATACTCGATGAGCACCGCGACCCCGGTCGCGTAGCCGCCCAGCGGGCCGAGCGCCCGGCGGGCGAAACCGTAGCCCGCCCCGGCGGTCGGGAGGGTGGAGGACATCTCGGCCAGGCCGAGCACCATGCAGGTGTACATGACCGCCATGAGCACGGTGGCGGTGAGCAGACCTCCCCAGCCACCCTCGTCGAGACCGAAGTTCCAGCCCGCGAAGTCGCCGGAGATGACGTAGCTGACGCCGAGCCCGGCGAGCAGCACCCACCCCGCGGCACCCTTCTTGAGCTGTCGGTGCTGGTGGTAGTCGTCGGTGACCTGCTGATAGTCGACCCTGCGCGCCATGTCGTCCCTTCCTCGTCAATGGATCACTATTGGTCCATTGAGCGTCAGGGGCGAGTCTGGCGCGGTTGCCGGAAGCCGTCAAGGCCCGACCAGGGCCTACGGTGTCGGGTATGCAGGAGGGTCCCGATCCACGGGTGGTGCCGGTCCGGCGCGGCAACGCCTTCGAGGAGACGATGGAGCGGCTGCTGCGCCTGCTGCGCCTCGGGACCTTCCCGCCCGGGTCCAAGCTGCCCCCGGAGCGTGAGCTGGCGACCTCGCTCCAGGTCTCCCGGACGACGCTGCGGGAGGTCATCGGCGAGCTGCGCGCGGCGGGCTACGTCAGCGTGCGCCGGGGCCGCTACGGCGGCACCTACGTCTCGGGACCGGTGCCGGCGAGCGGGGCCGAGGGCGGCCTGGTGGCGGCGCAGGTGGAGGACGTGCTGACGCTGCGGAGGATCGTCGAGCCGGCTGCCGCGGCGCTCGCGGCCGCCCGCCAGCTGTCACCGGCGGAGCAGGGCCGGCTGCGTCAGGCCTCGCAGGACTGCGCGGCAGCGGGGGTGGAGCAGTACCGCCCGTTCGACGCCCGGCTGCACCTCGTGCTCGCCGAGCTGAGCGGCTCGCCCAGCCTGGCGGGCGTCGTGGCCGACGTGCGCGACCGCACGAATGCCATGCTCGACCGCATCCCGCTCATCCCGCCCAACCTCGCGCACTCGACCCGGCAGCACGAGGCCGTGGTCGCGGCGGTGCTCGGGGGCGCGCCGGGGCCGGCGGAGGAAGCCATGCGCGACCACCTCGAGGGCACCGCCGCACTGCTGCGCGGCTTCTCGGTCTGACCACCGGACGTCGCGGACACGAGCCCCGCGCTCTGGGTCCGTGACGCCCGGTGGGGTCTGTCGCAGCCGTCCTCGACGGCCAGGTCTGCGCCTCAGCGCTGGTAGTGCCGCGGTGGGCGCTGCGGTCGCTGGCGGCTGAACTCGCCGCCCTCGCGACCGCCGTAGGGTCGCCCGTGGTCGGCATACTCCTCGCGCTGGTAGACGAAGGTCTGGTCGCCGCAGACCACCGTCGCCCCGGTGCGCAGCACGGTCCCGTCGGCGTCGGCGGGCTGCCCACCGACCCCGGCGGAGCTGCCGGGCGAGGCGTGCAGGAGGTACTCGTCGGTGGTCGGGTCACGCCGGATCTCGGCGTGCTGCGGATCGAGCCCGGGGACGACGATGTCGCACTCCTCCTCGGAGCCGATGGTGGTCGTCCCGCGGCGCAGCGGTGCCACCAGCCGCGGCGCCCCCTGCTCCGGACCGGGGGCGGGGTAATAGACGAGCCGCGGGTTGCCGCCGCCCAGCGGGTCGTGGGTCGTCGTGACCCGGCGCCGCCGCGGACGGGCGCCCGTCGGGACGATCGGCCACGGGGTCGCCGGCGGCGCCAGGTCGGTCAGCGAGGGACCGCCCGCCCGGGCGTCCCGCAACATGCGCAGCGCACCACGCCGGTCGCGCACCTCGACATGACGCGACCCGGTCACGACCCGGTCGAGGAAGCGCGAGCGCACCTGGCCCAGGGCGAGGACCGGCCCGTCGGGACCGGCCACCGAGATGGTCAGGCCCGCGTCCGCGGCCGCGCTCCCGACGTCGGAGACGAGGTCCGAGGCAGCGCGACGCCCCAGGCCGAGCGGGATGCCGCCGAGCTGGTCGAGCTGGACCTCGATCTGCGTGCCCGAGCCCCGGACGGTCGCCGTCACCTGCTCGTCCGACCCGTCCCCCTTCGACGGGACCGTGATCGTCAGCCGCAGGTCGGCGTCGATGTGCAGCTGCTGGGTCATCCCGCGCTCAGCTCGCGCCGTGCTCGCGGTCCTCGGTGGTGATCCGCAGCGTGCCGTCCAGCTTCCACGTCGCGCGCGGTGCGTCCGCGCCGGTGTCACGCGGCACCTCCACGGCCATGTCCTGGAAGGTGTAGTTGATCGCCGCGCCCTGGCCGGTGAGGTAGTTCCACATCTCCTTGCCGAGGTCGGTCCACGACACCTGCTGCCCGTCCGTGCCGGTCATCTGTCCCTGGTGCTCGCTCATCGTCACCCTCCTGGTGCTCGTCAGGGCCGGACCGGTGTGTCCAACCCTTGTCCTATGTAGGGCAGTCTCCTCCTTCGAACCGCGCGGCACAAGGGGAAGTGGGTGAGACATACTCGACAAAAACTTTTGACAAAGGATGAATCCGCCCGGGGTTGTCGGCTCGTAATGGTGAGTGAGGGTGGAACCAGTCCACCCCAGCTGCGATGAAGGAGCACCCCTCATGCGGAAGATCACAGCCACGAGCGCCGTGGCCCTACTGGCCGGCGCCAGCACGGTCGCCCTCGCCGGTCCGGCGATGGCCGACAACCACGAGGCCACGGTCTCGGTGCTGCACGGTGTCCCCGGTCTCACCGTCGACGTCTACGTCAACGGTGAGGAGACCGTCCCCGACTTCGAGCCCGGCACGCTGACCGACCCGATGATGCTCCCCGAGGGCAGCTACGACATCGAGGTCTATGCCGACGGCGACGACCCCGAGTCGGCCGAGCCGGCCATCTCCGCCGAGGGCGTCGAGGTGCCGGGAGGCGCCAACGTCACCCTCGCCGCGCACCTGATGGAGGACGGCACCCCGGCGCTGTCCGCCTTCGCCAACGACACCTCCGCGCTCGACGCCGGCCAGGCCCGGCTGACCGTCCGGCACGCGGCAGCGGCCCCGGCGGTCGACGTGCGCGCCGGGGGCAGCCCCGTGGTGGAGGGGCTCACCAACCCCAACGAGGAGATCCTCAACCTCGAGGCCGCCATGGTGTCGGCCGACGTGGTGCTCGCGGGCACCGAGGACGTCGTGCTCGGCCCGGCCGACCTCGACCTCGCCGAGGGCACCAACACCATCGTCTACGCGTGGGGCTCCGCCGAGGACGGCACGCTCGACCTCGCGGTGCAGACCATCGACGGTCTGCACGGTGACCCGGGCGGCGTCCCCTCGGGCCAGGGTGGCCTGGCCACCTCGGGGCCGGTCCTCACGGTGCTCCTCATGGCCGGCGCTGCCGGTGCGGTGCTCGCCGGCAGTCGCCTGGTCCGTCGCGAGGTCGCCTGACCCTTGCCCCGGACCCAGCCCCGCCGCGGCCGGTTCTCGCCGGTCGCGGCGGTGGCCCTGCTCAGCAGTCTCGCGGTCGTCGCGCTCGCCCTCTGGGGGTTGCAGCGCGATCCGCTCCCCGCTGCCGCCGACTTCGGGTCGCCCACCCCTGCGGCCCCCTCACCGGCGGGTGGGTCGGAGGCAGCAGGCGCCGCGGTGGACCCTGTCCCCACCGCGGCGCCCCCGCAGGACGGTGGCGCGGTCGTGGAGCAGCGACCGGGCACCAGGGACGCCTCGATCCCCGACGAGCCCGACGCCGCGACGTCCCCGCCCGTCCGGCTCCTCGTCCCCGACCTCGGGCTGGACGTGCCGCTCGACGCCGTCGGCGTCACGGATGACGGCCTCATGGAGGTCCCGGAGGACGCCGACCGGGCGGGCTGGTACCGCTTCGGCCCCTCGCCGGGTGACGACACGGGGTCCGCCGTCCTCGCGGGCCACGTCGACGACCGGCAGGGCCCCGGTGCTTTCATGGCGCTGACCGGGGCGCAGGAGGACATGCGGGTCGTCGTCGAGCACGAGGACGGCTCGCGCACCGACTACACCGTCACCGCCCGCCGCACCACCGACAAGAAGGAGCTGCCCGTCGATGATCTCTTCGACCGCGACGGTCCGCCCCTGCTGCAGCTCGTCACCTGCACCGGCCCCTGGTCGGAGCGCGCAGGGAGCTACCGTGACAACCTCGTCTCACCGCGACACCCGTCGGGTGACAGCGCTCCCTCACTCTCAGGAGGGCCGGCGCAGCAGGAGCTGGTCGACGCCCATCCGGCCGGCGGCAAAGGTCCACGCCCCAGCAGCGGGGTAGAGCTCCCAGACCCGGGTGACCTCCTCGCCGCCCATCTCGAGGGAGGCGACCGCCTCGAAGTCGGTCTCCGGCACCTCGCGGGAGTCCTGGAGCCGCACGTCGACCCGGTCGGCCACGCCCTGCTCCTGCGCCCGTCGTTGCACGAAGGCCTGCTGCTCCCGGCTGATCCTCACCGCCACCACGCGGGCGTCGTGCTCGCGCGCGGCGTGCAGGGTCAGGGAGCCCCAACCGCACCCGACGTCGACGACGCGCTGGTCCGGGCGGTCGTCCAGGCCCAGCTTGGTGCAGACCAGCTCGAGCTTGTCGAACTGCGCCTGCTCCAGGGGGTATGCCTCGCTCTCCCGCCCGGTGGTCAGGTCGGCTCCCGGCTGGGTGACGTAGGCGCAGGAGTAGGCCATCTGCGCGTCGAGGATGAGCTCGTAGAAGTGGTTGGACAGGTCGTAGTGGTGGCTGATGGCGGCCCGGTCGCGCCCCAGGCTGTGCAGCCGGCCGCGGACCACCGCCTGCGCGGGGTCGGCGCCGGCGGCGGAGCCGTCCCAGGCGGTCAGATGGACGGGCAGGGGACCTCCTGCCCACGGGGCGAGAAGGTCGTGCAGGCGTGGGGCCACCGGGGTCGGCATGCCGCCGACCCTAGTTACACGGGGCTGCCTGGGCGCGTGGGGTCGCCTAGGGTTGCGGCATGAGTGGCGGTGCCGACGATGACGAGGGAATCGCCGCCGACTGGGTCCAGGGCGAGCAGGACGCGCTCGAGCGCGCCTACCGCCGCTGGTCAGGTCTGGTGCACGGACTCTCCCGACGGGCGGTCGGACCGGACGACGCCGACGACGTCACCCAGGCGGTGTTCGTCTCCGCCTGGCGTGGACGCGCCACCTACGACCCGCAGGCCGGCCCGCTGGGGGCCTGGCTGGTGGGGATCACCCGCAGGCGGATCGCCGACCACCTCCGGACGCGCCGACGGCACCCGGTCGCGGAGCCGTCTCCCGACGAGGGGGTCGACAGCGACGGCTGGTCCCAGGCGGACAGCGCCGACCTGCTCACGATCTACGAGGAGCTGGAGCGCATCGGCGACCCGCAGCGGCGGATCATCCTGCTCGCCTACGTGGAGGACCTCACCCAGCGGGAGATCGCCGAGCGTCTCAACCTTCCGCTGGGCACGGTCAAGACGCATACGAACCGAACCCTGGCTCGGCTCCGAACACTTCTCGGAGGTGAAGGATGAACGCCGACCGCTCTGAGGCCGCACGCCACGAGCGTGCCGAGGCGCTGCTCCGGCGCGCCGGCGCGCTGGACAGCACCCCTTCACCCGCCACCTGGGACCGCATCCGGGCCGAGGTCCGGACAGACTCCTCCGAGACCTCGCCGCCGCCGTCCCGCTCGTCTGGCACGGCGTCCCCGCCGCCGTCCCAGGCCAGGCGGGAGCGCCGCGCGCACCGCGCCCGCCCCGCCCGCTGGCCGCTGCTTGCTGCCGCCGCCGTCGGTGCGCTCGTGGCCTGGCTGGGCACGGCCGTGCTGGGTGACGTGACCGACGACCCGGGCGTCGTCGTGGCGGACGCCGACCTGGCCGACCTGCCGGACGCCGGACAGACCGTCGAGGGCACGGCCGAGGTCCTGAACGTCGACGGTGGGCGACGGCTGCGCGTCGAGCTCGCCGAGCGACCCGACGCCGGGGACGGCTACCTCGAGGTCTGGCTGCTGCGGCCCGACACCAGCGGCATGGTGACGATCGGGGTCATCTCCGGCACCCAGGCGGAGTTCAGCCTGCCGGACGGCGTGGAGCTGTCCGAGTACCCCGTGGTGGACATCTCCCGCGAGCGCCTGGACGGCGACCCCACCCACGGTGGGGAGAGCCTGGTGCGCGGTGAGCTGCGGCAGGCCTCGGCAGGAAACGACGCACCCGTGTCCCTCAACTCCGCAAACGTTGTGCACAACCTTCGACACACCACCCTCCGAGAGGACCAGGCATGACCGAGCACCACGACTCCAGCCCCGCCGACCCGGTGACCGTCACCTCCGACCCCGACGCCGTCGCGAAGGCCCACGAGGTGATGTCCAGCATGGACATCGCCATGCTCACCACGGTCGACTCCAGCTCGCCGGACGGCCGGCTCACCAGCCGCCCGCTGTCCACGCAGGTGCACGAGGAGGACGGCGACGTCCTCTTCCTCGTGCGCTCGAGCAGCGCCGTGGCGGACGACGTGCGGGCCAACGCCCACGTCAACGTCGCCTACTCCTCGAGGAAGGCGTGGGTGTCGCTCGCCGGCACCGCCACCGTGGTCGACGACCGCGCCCTGGTGCAGCAGCTCTGGTCCAAGGGTGCCGACGCCTTCATGGAGGGCGGCCCGGAGAACCCGGACAACGTGGTGCTCAAGGTCAACGGCGACACCGTCATGTACTGGGGCGGCGACTCGCTCATCGGCACAGCCGTCGACACGCTGAAGATGGTCACCGGCAAGGGCGACCAGGAGGATGCCGGGCCGACCGTCGTGGAGCTGCCGTGAGCGATGCCCGCACCTCACCCCGCCTCGGGGCCGGCCGCTGGCTGGCCTCGTTGGCGGCGACCGGTGTGGCCTTCGGCGCCCTCGACGCGCTGTGGCTCGGCGTGCTGGCCAAGGACAAGTACGCCTCCAGCTTCGGCTCGCTCATGGCCGACCCGGTCAACATCCCCGCGGCCGCGGCGTTCTACGGGATCTACACGGTCGGGCTCACCCACTTCGCCACCGCTCCCGGGGTCGCCGCGGGCAGCATCGGCCGCGCCGCGGGCCAGGGAGCGGCCCTGGGTCTCGTGGCCTACGCCGCCTACGACCTGACGAGCCTGGCCGTCATCGACGGTTTCCCCGCCGACGTGGTGCCGCTCGACCTCGCCTGGGGGGCCCTGGCCAGCAGCGCGGCGGCAGCGCTCGCCACCGCGGTGGTCCGTGCGAGGCGCCGATGACGGTGCGCGCGCAGCAGGTGGTCGTGACCCTCGCGGCCGTCCTCTGGATCGGCGGCACGCTCGTCGGGACCGGTGTGGTCGCCGGCGGCGGGGTGGAGTCGCAGGGCGGCGGGCTCTTCTCCGACAGCGCCACCCTCATCGCCCCCCAGGGTCCCGCCTTCTCGATCTGGTCGGTGATCTACCTCGGTCTGGCGGGGTACGTCGTGTGGCAGTGGCTGCCCCCCGTCGCCGACTCGCGCTGGGCCCGCGCCACCCGCCTGCCCGCGGCGGCGGCCATCGCGCTGAACGGCCTGTGGCTCCTGGTCGTCTTCGCCGGGTGGGTCTGGCTCTCGGTCGTGGTCATGCTCGGCATCGTGGTCTCGCTCGGGCTCGTGCTCCGGGCCACCAGCGGGCTGCCGCGACAGGGGCTGGGCGCCGACGTGTGGGTCTCCGCCACCTTCGGGCTCTACCTGGCTGGATCTGCGTGGCCACCTGCGCCAACATCGCGTCCTGGCTGGTGGGTCTCGGCGTGGACGCGGACAGCGCGGCCTCCACCTGGATCACCGTCGGGGTGCTGGCCGTCGTCGTGGTCCTGGCTCTCTGGCTGCTGAGCCGCACCGACCAGCGGCTCTTCCAGCTCGGCCTCACCGCTGCGGTCGTGTGGGGGACGGCCTGGGTCGCGGCCGGCCGTCTCACCGGCGACCTCCGCTCCGAGGTGGTCGGGATCGCCGCGGCGCTCACCGCGGTGGCGGTAGCCTTTCTCGGACTGCGGGCCGCCGCACAGCACATGCCCGACGGTGCGCGGTGAGTCGATGGTGGGTGAGTCAGGCACGACGCAGGGCCATGCCCGGGACCATCGACGTCGACCAGATCGTGCTCGACCGGCCGGTGCGCGGCCCGGTCGCTGCCGGTTGAGGATGCGCCGTGAGCGCGCAGGTAGGACGGTGGAGGGTGTGAACCCGGTCTCGGAGCTGCGCTCGTTCCTGCGAGCGGCCCTGGTGACGCCCGTGCCGCGTGACCACCGGGACGAGGAGCACGTGCTGCGCCGCCGCCGGCTGGTCTCGGCGGTGACGCTCGTCGTGGGAGCGGTGATGCTGTGGTGGTCGCTGCGGCTGCCGCCGGGCGACCCGTCGTTCTACGTCTGGACGACGGTGCTGGCCGCGGTCTGGGTCGGCGGGGCGTTCCTGTCCGGGCGGCTCTACCTCGGCCAGGGGCATACCCGCGCCGGTGAGTATGCCCGACCCGTCGTCCAGTCCCTCGCCCTCGGCCTGCTGCTGCTCGCCGTCTTCCTCGCCGGTGCCCTCGTCGTGGGTCGGATCCCTTGGCTGGCCGGGCCGGTCAACGACCTGCTCGACCACGTCCGCTTCGCCTCGGTCCCCGTCGTCCTGGTCATCACGGTGATGAACGGCATCGCCGAGGAGATCTTCTTCCGCGGCGCGCTCTACGCCGCGATCCCGCAGCGGTGGACGGTGCTGGCGACCACGGCGCTCTACGCCCTGGTCACCGTCGGGTCCGGCGTGCCCCTCCTCGTCTTCGCCGCCGTCCTCATCGGTCTGGTCTGCGGGCTGCAGCGCCGGGTGACCGGCGGCATCCTGGGCCCGGCCATCACCCACATCACGTGGTCGGCCGGCATGCTCCTCCTCCTCCCTCCCCTCCTCGAGATCGTGAGCTGAACCATGACCGACACCATCGACATACCCGGTCCCGCCGACGGCCACGACCCGCGTGGGCGGGCCCTGGTCACCGGCGCCACCGGCTACATCGGCGGGCTCCTGGTCCCGCTGCTGCTGGAGCGGGGACATACCGTCCGGGTGCTCACCCGCTCCGCCGACAAGCTGCCGCGGGAGTGGGCCGACCGGGTGGAGGTGAGCGAGGGCGACGCCACCGAGCGCGCCGACCTCGAGCAGGCGCTCGCCGGGGCCGACCTCGCCTACTACTTCATCCACTCGATGGACGGCTCCGGTGACTTCGTCGCGCGGGACCGGCGGCTGGCCCGCGAGTTCGGCCGCGCGGCGCGGGACGCCGGGGTGAGCCGGATCGTCTACCTGTCCGGGCTGCACCCTGACATCCCGGACGAGAAGCTCTCCAAGCACCTGGCCTCCCGCGTGGAGGTGGGCGAGATCCTCATGGCCTCGGGCGTCCCCACGGCGGTGCTGCAGGCGGCGACTGTCATCGGTTCGGGCTCGGCGAGCTTCGAGATGCTGCGCCACCTGACCAAGCGGCTGCCGGTCATGGTGGCGCCGAAGTGGTTGAAGAACCGCATCCAGCCCATCGGCATCGACGACGTGCTGCACTACCTCGTGGCGGCCGCGGACCTGCCCGCCGACGTCAACCGCACCTTCGACATCGGCGGCCCGGACGTCCTGACCTACAAGCAGATGATGCAGGGCTTCGCGATGGAGACCGGCCTGTCCCACCGGCTCATCGTGACCCTGCCGGTCCTGACCCCCTGGCTGGCCTCGCACTGGGTGGGGCTGGTGACGCCGGTCGACGCCGGGGTCGCCAAGCCGCTCGTGGGCTCGCTCGTGCACGAGGTGGTGTGCCAGGAGGACGACCTCGCCCAGCTGGTCGGTCGTCCGGCCGGCGGGGCCACGCCCTACCGGGAGGCGGTGCGGCGGGCGGTCGAGGGCGACTGAGGCCGGGCCGGGCCGGCCCGCAGCCGGGCCCGGAGGCCCTAGCATCGGCGGCACCATGGCCGATCTGACCGAGCTCGTCCCGCTGCCGGGCGGCGAGTTCGTGCTGGGCGCCCGGCCCGGCTACCCCGAGGAGGGGCCGACGCGTGAGGTGCGGGTGGGCCGTTCGCGATGGAGCGGCACCCGGTCACCAACGCGCAGTTCGCCGCCTTCGTCCGGGAGACGGCATACCGCACCACGGCCGAGCGTGCGCCGGACCCCGCGACGCTGCCCCCGGGTGTCGACCCCTCCGTGCTGGTGCCCGGCTCGCTCGTCTTCACCCCGACCGCGGGCCCGGTGCCGCTACACCGTTGGGACCTGTGGTGGCGGTGGGTGCCCGGCGCCAGCTGGCGGCACCCGCGGGGTCCCGGCACCGACCTGGAGGGCCTCGCCCACCACCCGGTGGTGCACGTCTGCCTCGAGGACGCGCAGGCCTACGCGACCTGGGCCGGGCGGTACCTGCCGACCGAGACCGAGCACGGGGATCGTGGTGGGGAGCCCGACAGGCCGCACCGCGCTTGGACATGCCCCTGTCGGTAGTGCCCCGTAGGGTCGGTGCATGATCCGTTTCGAGGGCGTGACCAAGAGGTATGCCGACGGCGTGACGGCCGTGGACGACCTGACGTTGGAGGTCCCGCAGGGCGGGATCACCGTCTTCGTCGGGCCCTCCGGCTGTGGCAAGACCACCAGTCTGCGGATGATCAACCGGATGGTGGAGCCGACCGAGGGACGCATCCTCATCGACGACCAGGACATCGCGGAGCGCAAACCGGCGCAGCTGCGCCGCTCGATCGGCTACGTCATCCAGCACGCCGGCCTGTTCCCGCACCGCACCGTGCTCAAGAACGTCATGACCGTCCCGAAGCTCATCGGGTGGGACACCGGTCGGGCCCGCAACGCCGCGATGGAGGCGATCGAGAAGGTCGGGCTCACCGCGGACCAGGCCGAGCGCTATCCCGCGCAGCTCTCCGGGGGTCAGCAGCAGCGCGTGGGCGTGGCCCGAGCCCTGGCCAGCGATCCCGAGGTCGTCCTCATGGACGAGCCGTTCAGCGCGGTCGACCCGCTCGTGCGGATGGACCTGCAGGCCGAGGTCAAGCGGCTGCAGCGCGAGCTCGGCATCACCGTGGTGCTCGTCACCCACGACATCGACGAGGCCATCGGGCTCGGCGACCACGTCGCCGTGCTGCGCCAGGGTGGTCGGCTCGCCCAGCTCGCAAGCCCGGGAGAGCTGCTGCGCGAGCCCGCCGACGACTTCGTCGCCAGCTTCGTCGGCAAGGACCGCGGCTACCGCAAGCTCGGCTTCACCGACGCCGTGGTCGAGCCCTCGGCGGAGCAGACGGTCACCCTCGGCCAGGACGTGCCCGCCGGGAGCGGCTGGGTGCTCGCCGTGAGCGAGGAGGGGGCGCCGCTGGGCTGGGTCGACCGGCACACCGCCGGCGGCCCGGTGGGAGAGGACGAGCTGCACCGGATGGGTTCGCTCGCCGAGGTGGGCGACAGTGCCCGGGTCTTCCTGGACGCCGCGCTGTCCGCCCCGTCCGGGCGGGGTGTCGTCGTCGAGCAGGGCCGGGTGGTGGGCACGGTCGAGCCCCGCGAGGTCATCACGGCCCTCGAGCGGGAGCGCGCCGAGCGACCCACAGGTGACCCGGTGGCGCAGCCGGACGGTGAGCCTCAGGGCGAGCACGTGCACGCGACCGACCCGCAGGAGGAGCACGCGTGATCGGCGGCGTCGCCTGGTCCACGATCGGTGACCTCCTGCTCCGCCACCTCTACCTCGCAGGGGTGCCGTTGCTGCTCGGGCTGCTCATCAGCCTCCCGCTGGGCTGGCTGGCCACCCGCTACCGCTGGCTCGCGCCGCCCATGATCGCCGGGACCAGCCTGCTCTACACCATCCCCTCGCTCGCGCTCTTCATCCTGCTGCCGCTGCTCCTCGGGACCCAGATCCTCGACGACGCCAACGTGCTCGTGGCGATGACGCTCTACACCATCGCCCTGCTGACCCGGACCGTCGCCGACGGCCTCGGCTCCGTGCCGGGAGCGACCCGGCAGGCGGCGACAGCGATGGGCTACGGCGAGCTGCGCCGCACCGTCGTCGTGGACCTGCCCCTCGCCGTCCCCGTCATCACCGCAGGGCTGCGTGTGGCCGCGGTGAGCAACGTGTCGATCGTCTCGGTCGCGGCGCTCATCGGGGTGAGCCAGCTCGGTCAGCTCTTCACCGAGGGCTTCAACCGCAACGACATGGGTCCGATCCTCGTCGGCATCGTCACCTGCATGGTGCTGGCGATCGCGCTGGACGCAGGGATCGCGCTGCTGTCCCGGGCGCTGACACCCTGGATGCGGGCGGTGGCGGCCCGATGATCTCGCTCACCTGGCAGTGGCTGACCGACCCCGAGACCTGGACCGGGTCCGGGGGGATCCTGGCCCAGAGCGTGACCCATCTGCGGATCTCGATCATCGCCTTGGCGCTGGCCGCGCTCGTGGCTGTCCCCGTGGGGCTCTACATCGGGCACACCGGCAAGGGTCGCTGGTTGGCGATCAACCTCGCCGGCGCCTTCCGCGCCATTCCCAGCCTGGGTGTCCTCTTCGTCGGTGTGCTGCTGCTGCTGCCCCGGCTGAGCGGCGACCTCGCCTTCGAGCTCCCGGTGGTGCTGGTGCTGGTGCTGCTCGCCATCCCGCCCGTGCTCTCCGGGACGTATGCCGGTGTCGAGTCCGTGGACCCGGCCGCCCGGGACGCCGCCCGCGGCGTGGGCATGACCGGCTCGCAGGTGCTCTGGCAGGTGGAGGTGCCGGCCGCGCTGCCGCTGGTCCTCTCCGGGCTGCGCTCGGCGATGCTGCAGATCATCGCGACGGCGACCATCGCCGCGGTCGTGGGCATCGGCGGGCTGGGCCGCTACCTCATCGACGGCCAGGCCTCGCGGCAGTACGAGGTGATGGCCGGTGGGGCGATCGCGGTCGCCGTCCTGGCCCTGCTGGTCGACCTGGCCATGGCCGGGATCCAGCGGTCCGTCGTCTCCCCCGGCCTCGTCGCCGCTCGGGAGCACTGACCCGTGAGCAGGGACGAGGCCCGATGACGTCACCCGACGCGCGCTCCCGTGACCTGATCGTGACCAGCCCCGCGGCATACCCCGCGACACACCGACGTTGACAGCCACACCGAACCCCACTGGGAGGACAACCCACATGCGACGCAACGCAGCGCTCACCCTTGCCCTCGGCACGACCCTCGCCCTCGCCGCCTGCGGTGGCGGGGATGACCCCATGGCCGAGGGCGGAGGAGAGTCCGAGGGCGGATCGGGCGGGGCTATCACCGTCGGCTCGGCCAACTTCCCCGAGAACGAGCTGCTCGCCGAGATCTACGCCGCCGCGCTCGAGGAGTACGACGTCGAGGTCGACACCCAGCTCAACATCGGCAGCCGGGAGACCTATGTCGCCGCGATCGAGGACGGCTCGATCGACGTGATCCCGGAGTACACCGGTGGCCTGGCCACCTACTTCAACTCCGAGATCACCGTCACCTCCTCCGAGGACGTGCTGGCGGACCTGCAGGAGAACCTCCCCGAGGGGTTGCAGGTGCTCGAGATCAGCGACGCGGAGAACAAGGACTCCCTGGTCGTCACGCAGGAGACCGCCGACGAGCTCGACCTCACCGCGATCGGTGACCTGGAGCCGCATGCCGGTGACCTCACCCTCGGCGGGCCGCCGGAGTTCGAGACCCGGCCCAACGGCGTCGACGGGCTGGCGGAGACCTACGGCCTGGAGTTCGCCTCGTTCCGCTCGCTGTCCGCGGGCTCGACCCTGACCGTGGAGTCGCTGGCGGGCGGCCAGGTGGACGTCGCCAACATCTTCACCACGGACCCGGCTGTGGAGGCCAACGACTTCGTCGTGCTGGAGGACCCCGAGTCGCTCTTCGCAGCGCAAAACGTCGTGCCCCTCATCAGTGCCGATGCCGTCAGCGACGACGTGGAGGAGGCGCTCAACGAGGTGTCCGACGCGCTCACGACCGAGCGGCTGACCGAGATGATGGTCGAGCTGTCCGACGGCGCCGACCCGCAGGAGGTCGCGCAGGAGTTCGTCGACGACGAGCTCTGAGCCGCGTCAGCCCTGGTGCAGCCTGCGGGCGACGGTGCGCGCCGCCTCGACGACCGAGTCGGGCAGGCGGCGCGAACCGCGCAGCTGCTCGGTCGCGGCACCATGCCCGCCCACCCACAGCGGCAGCTGCGGGTGGGCGGCGTGCAGTGAGTCGACCAGCCGTGCCGCCGGGGCGGTGTCCCGGGGCATCGGCACGCTGATGACCACGCCGCCCGGTCGCAGCGCGTCGACCGAGTGCTCCCAGCTCTCGTGCGGCACGTCCGCCCCGAGGAAGCGGACGTCGATCCCCTGACGCCGCAGGCAGACGGCGAAGCCCATCGTGCCGAACAGGTGGAGCGCACCCGGTGGCAGTCCGACGAGGGCGACCTGAGCTCCGGAGTTGGGGCCGGCGGCGTCGAAGGCCGAGGCCAGCCGTCGGTGGACCGCAGCGGAGACGAAGTGCTCCCCCGAGACGTCCAGCTCACCGCGCTCCCAGGCGCGACCCAGCTCGGTCAACGCCGGCATGAGCCAGCCCTCGAGCGCCTGCTCGAAGGAGACCCCCGCGAGGGCCCGGTCCAGCACCTGGCTGACCGCGGTGTCGTCGTACCGCTGCGCCGCCCGGATGAGGTCGGCCACCGGTGGACCGAGTCCGGTCCGACGCTCGGCCTCGGTCGGTGCGCGCTCCGCGTCGGCGCTGCGCACCTGGGTGGCGGCCAGGGAGGCGGGTGTGCCGTGCCGGACCAGCTCGGCCATGTGCGTCAGCCGCCGGACGTCCTCCTCGTCGTAGAGGCGGTACTGCGATGAGGAGCGCTGCGGCTGCACGACGCCGTAGCGACGCTCCCAGGCGCGCAGCGTCGCCGCGGGGATGCCGGTCGCCTCGGCGACCTGCTTCACGGTGTAGCGCACCCCCGGCACCGGGCGCCTCCTGACGTCATCGGACAAAGCTGGGACGGTCCTTGGACAGGCAGCCTAGCGCCCGCGGGCAGAGCGGGGTGAGAGAGACAGCCACCGCGCCGACGCCGACGGGCCGCCACCCCGGGGGTGAACCCGGGGTGGCGGCCCGTCGTCTGGTGCGCCTCAGAGGCCGCTGACGCGGTCCTCGGGGGCAGTCAGGTCGGGGTTCGCCCGGAGGTAGTCGACCAGGTTGGCCAGGTCCTCGGGACCACCGACGAGGTTGGTGCCCTCGGTGAAGGCGGTGAAGCTGTCACCGCCCTGCTGCAGGAAGTTCAGGGTCGAGACCCGGTAGGTCTGATCCATCTCCAGCGGCACGCCGTCGAGCTGCATGTCGCTCACCTTGCTGCCCTGCGGCTGGCTGTCGTCCCAGGTGTAGGTGAAGCCCTCGGAGACGCCCAGCGCGAGGTACGGACGGCCTCGCTCCGGGTCGTACTGCTGCTCCAGGACCGCCTTCACCTGCTCTCCGGTCATGTCGATCGACACCAGGATGTTGCCGAACGGCATGACGTTGTAGGCCTCCTGGTAGGTGACCTCACCGGCCGCCTCCTCGTTGCTGATCTGGTCCACGAGCAGACTGGCGCGCACGCCGCCGACGTTCATGAACGAGATCTGCGCACCACCCTCGTCGTCACCGTCGGTGCCGAAGAGGATGGAGTCGGCCACCAGGTCGGCCATCGGCGTCTCGACGCCGCGGTCACCGCCGGCGTCGCCGGTGATGTCCTCGGCGACCGTGCCGACGACCTCGCCGGCGAGCACCTCGGCCCGGGCGACCCACTTCTCGACGACCGAGGTCATCTCCGGGTCGTCCGCGATGGACTGCAGCACGAGGTGGTTGTCGGCGTAGGCCCGGTCCCGGGTCACGTCGCCGCTCTCCCGGGAGATGGTCAGCGCCGTCTCGGTCACCACGCGGCCATACTGGTTCGCGCTGGTCACGAGGCGGGGGTCGCCGTCCGGATCGGGGATGCTGCAGACGTAGGGCTGGTGGGTGTGCCCGGTGACCACGGCGTCGATCGCCGGGTCCAGGTTCTCCGCGATCTCCACGACCGGGCCGGAGACGCCCTCGCAGGCGTCGTAGAGACCGGTCTGGTATCCGCCCTCGTGAAGCAGCACGACGATCGACTCGACACCGTCCTCGCGCAGCTGCGCGGCTTGGGCGTTGGCGGTCTCGACCTCGTCGAGGAAGTCGACGGTGGACACGCCACCGGGGCTGACCAGGGTCGGGGTCTCCTCGAGGGTCATACCGATGAAGCCGACATCGACACCGTCGACGGTCCGCACCTCGGTGGCCGGGAGGATCGGCTCACCGGACTCGGTGTCGACGACGTTGGCCGCCAGCCACTGGAAGTCGGCACCGTCGTAGGGCTCCTCCTCGAAGCAGCCGCGCTCGGGGTGGCAGCCGCCGTCCTGCATACGCAGCAGCTCCTCGACGCCCTCGTCGAACTCGTGGTTGCCGACGCCGGAGATGTCCAGCCCGGCGACCTCGAGGGTCTCGACCGACGGCTCGTCCTGGAAGAGGCCGGAGACGAAGGTGGAGCCTCCGATGAGGTCGCCCGCGGCGACCGTCACCGTCTGCTCCTCGAAGGAGCGCGTGCGCAGCGCCTGCAGCGTGGAGCCGAGGTTGACCGCTCCGCCGACGAGGTTCTGGTCGGGGTCCTGCTCCTCGTCCAGCGTGCCGTCCTCCTCCTCGATGTGGCCGTGGTAGTCGTTGAAGGAGAGCATCTGAACCACGAGCTCGTCGACCCAGACGGGGAGCGTCGCGTTGAGCGCGTCCTCGACCTGCTCCTCCTGCAGCGCGACCTCGCCGCCGAAGAGCACCAGGCCCTGCGGGGAGAGCCGGTCCAGGGCGGCCGCGGTCACCGTCGGCACCCCGTCTGCCTTGCTGAGCAGCAGGGGGCCCTCGTGGAAGGCCGCGAAGGCCCCGCCGGTGAGGGCATCGGGGAAGTCCTGGCCGCTGGCCAGGTAGGCGACCGAGTCGTACTCGTAGGAGGACGCCAGCGCCACGGCGGTGCCGTAGCGGTCCTTGCCGAAGAGCCGGTTGGTGTCCGGGACGATCTCGGCGACCGCCTCGACGACGTCGTCGGACACGGCGCCGGAGCCACCGAGCACGACCACCGAGGCGGGCTGCAGGGTCTCGATCACCTCGGCGGTGCTGTCCTGGAGCTCGGCCGGGTCGGTGAGCAGCATCGGCACTGCGTCACGGCCGGCGCGGGCGCCACCGGTGAGGGCGTCCGGGTAGTCGGTGCCGGTCGCGAGGTAGAGGACGGGCAGCCCGGTCGGGAACATGCCCGCGATCTCGGCGCTGGTGTCGTAGCGGTCCTCGCCGGCGAGCCGCTCGACCTCGGCGCCGAAGCCCGCGAGTTCCTCCGCGACCGTCTCGGACACGGCGACCTCACCGCCGACGATGACGATGGTGCTCGGCGCCAGGTCCTCGAGCGCGTCGGCGGTGGCCGAGGGCAGCTGGTCCTGCTTGGTGAGGAGCATCGGGACCGGCAGCCCGGCTCCGTCGACGTCCAGGCCGGGCAGGCCGTCGGCGGAGGAGAGCTGGGCGCTCAGGGCGTCGGGGAAGGTCTGCCCGGAGGCGACCACGACGGTGTCGGTGGCTTCGGCGGGGAAGGCGCGCGCGATCTCGGCGGCCGTGCCGTAGCGGTCGGTGCCCGCGATGCGCTGCGCCTGCGTCGGGTCCTCGATCTCGGGGGCGGCCGGCAGCGGTGCGCCCGGCAGGGGCGAGCCGGGCGCGCTGGACGCGACCGCGGCTCCGCTGCCCACCAGGGCGATCGCGGCGCCGACGGCCACCAGGCCGCGGCGTGCGGAGGGTTTCGGGGGGACATGCGTTCGGATCTCCTCACGGGGGATTCAGGGCTCGGCCTTGAGCACCTGGACAGCAACGTAGCCCATACCCCAGCGGCCCCACCCGACGAACGGACCACGCCGCGGTGAACGACAGGGGACCGGGAGCAGGCAGCTCGGTGACGGATGTGACTGATGAGGCAAGTGTGATCTTCCAGGTGACGGCTTGGTCAAGAAGTCGCAGGTGGGGCTATCGCGCCGCGCGTGAAGCACGTACGCTCTCACCAGCGTCGAGAGACCACACCGAGGTGTCGCTCGGCGCTGCGCGGCGTCCCCGGGGCGTTCGCGGGTCGGCAGGTCACACCGGCGCAGCAGCGCCGCACGAACAAGGGGTTGTCAGGCGGATGGTGGCAGGCAGTGGGGGATCACGACGACGCGGCGGAGCACGACTTCTGGCGGCCTCGCTGCTGACCGGGGGGCTCGTCCTCTCGGGTGGCCAGATCGCCGCGCTGGCCGACGGTGAGGACCAGGGCGTCGACCCGGCCGCCGCCGGGACCCAGCCCTCCGACCCTACGGGCGGTCAGGCCGGGGACTCCGGCGGCCAGGACCAGACCGGTGGCGACGGCGGGGCCGGCACCACCCCCGCACCCGCGCCGGGGGGCACCGGGTTCAGCCACGGCGGGACCCCCGCCGGGCCCGCGACCTTCGCCCCGCTGCCGGCCGACCCGGCATACCCCGTGCCCGAGCCGCCGCAGAACGAGGAGCTGCCGACCGAGCTCGACGAGGACACCGGCTACCAGGACCAGGTGTCCTGCGACCCGCAGGACCGGCCCGGCGTCACCGCCTTCGCGATGCTGCTCACGCAGACCTACGGGCGCGGCGCCTGGAGCGGCGCGCGCACCTGCATCGACTACATGAGCCAGCACCACGACGGGCGTGCCCTGGACTGGACGCTCAACGCCTACGACCCGCAGGAGCGCCGCATCGGTGACGCGGCGGTGGCCTGGCTCACCGAGAACGACGGCGAGATGATGCGTCGCTTCGGCATCGAGTACGTCATCTGGAACGGCCTCGTCTACATGAAGGACGACAACGCCTGGCGGCACTACGTCGGCCCCAGCCCGCACACCGACCACGTCCACGTGTCGTTCACCTGGGACGGCGCGATGATGCGGACCTCGTGGTGGACCGGCGTGGCCGTGACCGAGCCCGACCTCGGGCCGTGCGCGGCGGTCTCCGGCCAGTATGCCGCCGTCCACACCTTCCCCCGCCTCGAGGCGTGCAGCGACCCCGCGGTGGCAGCGCCCACGTCCGAGCTCGCCACGGTGCGTCCCGGTGGGTCAGGACCGGGCGTCTCGATGCTGCAGACGGTCCTCGGGCTCGAGGCGACGGGCGTGCTGGACGACGCCACCCGCGCCGCGCTGCTCGACTGGCAGTCCGAGCACGGCGTGCCCGAGACCGGGGTCGCCGACGCCACGACCTACGCCGCCGCCCAGGGCGTCGAGCTCGAGGACCTGCCCGCCTCCGCGCAGGCGGTGGTGCCGCAGGACTGGCAGGTGTCGGTCTTCACCCCCTACAAGCGGACCACGCTGACGCAGGGCGACACCGGCGAGGCCGTCGTCGCGGTCCAGGAGGCCCTCGGGGCCGAGCCGGACGGCGACTTCGGCCCGAAGACGGCCGAGGCGCTCGCCGAGTTCGAGGAGAGCATCCCGGTGCTCGCCGAGCAGGCCCGCCGGCGCGGCGACGAACCGGCCGCCGTCACCCCGTTGACCTGGGTCTTCCTGGAGCGCGCGGTGCACCCGACGATGGCCCTGCGGGACATCGAGCTGGCCGAGGGCAGCCGCGACGTCGAGGCCGACCCCGACGGCGAGCTCGCCGCTCGGGCCGCTGTGGAGGGCCGGGCCGACAGCCCGTATGCCGGCGGCGCGGTCGCGTTGGTCCAGGAGCTGCTCGGCGTCGAGGCCGACGGCAGCTACGGCCCGATCACCGCCGAGGCCGTCGCGCAGGTGCAGGAGGCGGCCGGGTTGGAGCCGACGGGTGCCGTCGACGGTGCGACCTGGGTCGCGATCGAGCAGGTCGCCGTCGAGGAGGAGCGCATCGCCGGCGCCCCGGGTCTGGAGCAGCAGCGTGAGCGTGAGGCGAAGGCACGCGAGCGTGAGGAGCAGGAGGAGAAGGAGCGCGAGGCGGCGCAGGAGCGCGAGCGCCAGGAGAAGGCCGAGCAAGAGGCGCGCGAGGAGCGCGAGCGGCAGGAGCGCGCCCGGGAGGAGCAGGCGCGGCACGAGGCCGCCGTGGCCGGCGCGACCCGCTGAGCTGCAGGCGTCCGCTCTGCTCGAGAACTTTCTGCTCCGGCGAGGCAACGCGGCGGTTCCGCTGCCGCGTCGTAGTGTCGGCAGGACGATCGACCGAGGGGTGCAGCGATGAGGCGGATCCGACAGGTGGGGACGGCGGGCGTGGTGCTCGCCGTACTCGGCGCTCTGGGGCTGGGCTCGGTCTCGGTGGCCAGCCCGCAGGAGCCGGACGTGGACGAGACCCAGGCGGCGACGCGCACCGCCGTGGACTGGAGCGGCCTGGGACCGGCGCCCTGTCCGGAGGGGATGACCCGCCGGGTGAGCGTCGACAGTCATTCCATGGACCGTGGCGTGCCGCAGTCCCGCTTCAACAACGGGTGGTCGCTGGTCTCCTCGCGTGACGGGTCCGCCGCCCGCGCCTCGGTGTCCTCCGGTGACACCAGCGACCACATGTTCCTGCCCTACGTGAAGGTCTCCGTCGACCGGCGGACCATGCTCGGGTTCTCCACCCGCAGCACCCAGGGCAACTCGGGCTACACCCGGGCCCAGATGAACTCGGTGGACCTGCGGGTCTACGCCGGCAGGTCGTGGGGTGGCCGCGTCTACGACGTCACGGCCGCGACCGACGACGAGAACGGCCACCTCGGCGCGTGGTTCGAGCACCGCAGCAGGTCCGGGGCGAGCACCTGGTGGGACGTCGACAACGTGCAGATCTACACCTGTCGCGACGCCCCGGTGTCCCGGATCGCCGGGTCGGACCGCTACGACTCGGCGGCCCGGGTCGCGGCCACCTACCCGGCGGGGGTCCGGACCGCCTACCTGGCCACCGGGGAGAATTTCCCGGACGCGATCGGCGCCTCGGCCCTGGCCGGGCAGCTGGACGCGCCGGTCCTGCTCACCCGTTCCGACCAGCTCCCGTCGGCGACGGCGGCCCAGCTGCGGCGCCTCTCGCCGGATCGGCTGATCGTCCTCGGTGGCACCGGGGCGGTCAGCAGCACGGTCGCGCGGCAGGCCGGCGCCTACGCCGACTCCACGACCCGCATCACCGGCCGGACCCGCTACGACGTATCCGCCGGGGTGGCGCGCAGCTACACGCCCGGCGGCTCGGTCCTCTACGTCGCCAGCGGGGCCGACTTCCCCGACGCGCTCGCCATCGGGGCACTCGCCGGCGACCAGGGTGCGCCGGTGCTGCTCACCCCGAAGGCCGGGCTCCACCCGTCCGTGGAGGAGCAGATCGCCCGGCTCGACCCCGGTCGCATCGTCGTCGTCGGGGGCCCCGCCGCGGTCTCCGACACCGTCGTCAGCCAGCTGCGCCGGCATACCTCCGGCTCGGTCACGCGGATCACCGGCGCGAACCGGTATGCCGTGGCCTCGCGGATCGCCCAGGAGTTCGACCGGCGCCCGGCGCGGGCCTACGTCGCCACCGGGACCGCCTTCCCCGACGCGCTGGTGGGCGCGGCGCGGGCCGGCAGCCAGGGCGTGCCCGTGGTGCTGACCCGGCAGGACCAGCTCGTCTCGGACGGTCGCGCGGCGCTGCAGGCGCTGGACCCGCTGCGCGGCGTGCTGCTCGGCGGGCAGGTCGCGCTGAGCTCGGTGGTCATGGATCAGGTCGGCGCCCACGTCGGGTGAGGGAGGGAGCGAGCATGGAGACGACACACCGGTTGCTGTCCGGGGACGCGGTCCGGATCGAGGTGCCGGACGCCATCGGTCTGCCCGGCGGGACCTCGCTGGGGGTGCTGGCCCTCGAGGGCGAGGGTCAGCTCGAGGTCACCTCGGGTCGCGAGGCCGACCTGGCGTTCTACCTCGAGGTCACCGGCACCACGCTGGAGCGTGAGGTCGGCCTGCGAGGCGGGCAGGTGCTGCGCTACGGCCGCTTCGGCGGCGATCCGCAGCAGGGCTTCGGCTGGGCGGTCGCGGTCGGCGACCACCAGCTCTACGGCTTCACGGTGCCCGTCATGGACGTCGAGACGCTCACCGGCTTCCTCGCCGACGTCGACGTGCAGGCCGACCCGATCGGGCCGGTCCTCACACCGTCCGGCCGCACCAGCTGGTCGCCCTACCGCACCCAGACCGTCGCGCAGGTCGTCGAGCTAGACCAGGGCTCCGCGCCCGGGGGTGGGGACGACGTCAGCAGCTTCGGCTACCTGCTCGACATCCGTCGGGCGCGCACCGGGCAGCTGCAGGACGCCCGCTCCGGCGGCGCAGCGGTGCGTGGCGGGCAGCTCTCGCGCTCCTCGGACACCGAGCGGCACGCGTATGCCGTCCTGGAGAGCCAGGACTTCGTGAGCTACGGCATGCCCGGCAGCGAGGAGAGCGTCGAGGCCGTCGTCGCCTCGCTGTCCGAGGTGGTCGTGGAGCTGGTCCGGTGAGCCTCCTCGGCAGCGCCGGGGCCCTGGCTGTCGGCCTCGTCCTCCTCGCGGCCGGCGTCGGCCACGTCCGGGCACCGCTGGAGACGACGCGGGCGCTGCGGGGTCACGGGCTGCTGCCCGCGGGGGTCACCCCGGTGGTCGCCCGCGCGCTCGCGCCCGTGGAGGTCGTGCTGGGCCTCGGGATGCTGCTCGCCGCCACCGGTCTGCTGCCCTCGGCACCGGCACGTCTCCTCGGGCTCGGCGCAGCCGTGCTGTGCCTGGCCTTCGCGGTCTACCTCCAGCTCGTCCACCGGCGGGTTGAGGGCGCCCCGGTGCCCTGCGGGTGCGGCCTGGGCAGCACCCCGGTGACCCACTGGGCGGTCGCGCGCGCTGCGGTGCTCACCGGCCTCGCGACGGTGGTCGTCCTGGCCCCGGTCACCGGGTGGCAGGCGGTCCCGGGAGCGCCGGTCGTCGCCCAGGTGGCCGTCGCGGTCCTGGCGGGCACGGCTCTCGCCGTCGCGACCGCCGCGCTGCCCGCGGCCCGGGCGGTCCCCGAGCAGCTCACCACGCTGTCAGGGGTGGCCCGATGAGCTTCACCGCCTCCGCGCTCGTGCTCGCCTTCGTCGCGATCGCCCTGCTGGCCCTGGGTCTGGCGGGCCTGCTGCGCCAGGTCAACCTGCTCACTCGTCAGCTGGAGGGCGGATCCGCGCCGCGTCCCTCCGGCGGGGGCGGCGCGCGGACCACCCGCGAGCTCGTGGGCTTCCGGATCCCCCAGGACGTGGGCGGGCGGCTGCTCGACCCCGGCGCCGAGCGTACTGTCCTGGCCTTCGTCTCCCCGGGCTGCAGCTCCTGCTCGCTTACCCTGCGCGGTCTGGCCGCCGATCCCGCTGTGCGGGCGGGTCACCTGGCGCTCGCCCTCGTCTCCGCAGGTTCCTGCGAGCCCGCGCTCGCCGATGCCGAGGGCGCCGCGCGCCTCACCTGCCTGCCGCAGGGCCGGTCCGTCATGGACCGGCTCGCGGTCCCCGCCACGCCCTACCTGGCGCTCGTGGACGACGACGGCACGCTGCGTGCCGCGCTGCTGCCGGACGAGGACACCGACCTCGGCGCTGGCTCCGCCAGGCCCGTACCCCGCTGCCGATGAGGGAGGAGCGCAGCTCATGATGCGATTCGACGACCTGCCGGAGGCCGACACCGGGCGGCTGCGGGACCGGCTGCGGGAGCGCCCCAGCCGCCGCGGGTTCATCGCCCGGGTGCTGGGCGCCGGGACGGCGGTGGGTGTGGGCTCGCTGGCCCTGGTCAACAGGGGAGGCACCAGGGTGAAGGCGCAGGCGGCCTACTTCCTCGACTACACCGACACCTCGACCGGCCCCTGCGCCACGTATGCCCGCGACCACACCGAGAACGGCATCCAGTGCGGTCCCTCGCCGATGTGCACCAGCCAGGCCTGCTGCTGGCGCTACCGCTCCGGCGCGGGCAACGTCGTCGCCTGGCACAAGAACGGCCCGGGCATCGACCGCTACTACGTGCACCGTCCCGACGACTGCTGGGGCGGCGTCTACGACTCCTGGAACTGGAAGTTCAGCGACGGCCGCACCTGGCGCTGCTCGGACGGCTGGACCTGCTCCGGCTCCGGCTCCTGCATGGCGACGATCTGTCCGTGGGCGATCTAGAGGACCCCGACCTGCCGGTCGTCGCCGACGCGGCCACCGGCATACCGGTGTGGCGGCGGTGGCTGGCCGACCCGCTCCCGCTGCTGCTGCTGACCGGCGCCGCCGGGCTGGCCGTGTCCGCCGCCCTGCTGCCCGCTGCCGGGGCGGTCTGGCTGGTGCCGGCGCTCTTCGCCGTCGTCGTGGCGGGGCTGGCGCTGTCCGGCAGCACCTGAGGCGTCAACAGCGCGTGGGCGCTGGTGGCCTCGGTCCGGGGCCGACATGTTCAACTGCTCCTGTGGGGAGCCTTCGCCGTGGGCACGACCCTCGGTGGTGCCGCCACGGGCGCCGCACTCGGGGTGCTGGCCGGTCTGCTGAGCCCGGTCCCGGAGACGGTGCGGCTCGTCCTGCTCGTCGTCGCCGTGCTGGCGTTGACGGTGCTCGACGTCCTCGCGCCGGTGCTCCCGCTGCCGCAGCGCTCGGCGCTCATCCCGCAGGAGGTCTTCGGGCGGGGCATCGCGCGGGGCGGGTTCCGTTTCGGGCTGGAGTACGGCTGCGGCTGGCGGACCCTGGTGCCCTCGGCGGCGTCCTACCTCGCGGCCCTCTTCGTGCTGCTCGTCGTGCCGCCGTGGTGGGTCGCGCTCGTCCTCGGTGCGGCCTTCGGGTTCTCCCGGTCGTGGGCCGTCCTGGTGTGGATCGCGCTGGGTGCCCCTGGGTGGCAGAACTTCCTGGCCGGTCACTCCCGGGTGCTGGAGCGCGCAGGGAGCGTCCTGGCCGCGGTGCTGCTGCTGGCCGCGGCGTGGTCGCGGCTCGGCGGATAGGGTGTGCCCATGGCGCGTCCCCACATCGCCGCCCTGGTCGAGGACTCGGTCCGGCGCCGTCTGGACTCGATGTTGCGCCGTCGAGGCTGGCACGAACGGGTCTTCGGCTACACCGGCTACGGCAGCCCGGACCGGGCCCGTCTGTTCGCCCGGGTGCTGCTGTCCCGGCACGAGCCGGAGGAGGCCCGCACCGCCCTCACCCACGCCCAGGACTCGCTGCTCGACATCGCCCAGCGGGGGTGGCGGTTGTTCCTCACCGCGCCCGCGATGGACGTCCCCGTGCGCGTGCGGCTGGGGGAGGCCGAGCTCACCACCCGGACCGACCGCGGCGGGTATGTCGACGTCGAGCTGACCGGGCACGGGCTGGAGCCCGGCTGGCAGGAGGCGCACCTGGAGATCACCAACGGCGACTCGCTCACCGTCTCGGTGCTCGTCGTGGACCCGGGGGTCGGTGTGGGGCTGGTCAGCGACATCGACGACACCGTCATGGTCACCCACCTGCCACGCATCCTCATCGCGGGCTGGAACACCTTCGTGCGGTCCGAGCAGGTCCGCCAGGCGGTTCCCGGGATGAGCTCGATGTACCGCGCGCTCCTCGCCGAGACCCCCGGTATGCCGGTCCTCTACCTCTCGACCGGGGCGTGGAACACCGCGCCGGCGCTGACCCGCTTCCTGCGGCGGCACGACTTCCCGGTCGGACCGATGCTGCTCACCGACTGGGGGCCGACCAACACCGGGTGGTTCCGCTCCGGGCAGGAGCACAAGGAGCTCGAGCTGCGGCGGCTCCGCGAGGAGTTTCCCGACGTGCGCTGGATCCTCGTCGGTGACGACGGCCAGCACGACCCGGTCATCTACGGCGAGTTCGCGCAGGAGCACCCGGAGGCAGTCGAGGCGATCTGCCTGCGCGAGCTGACCCCGGCCGAGCAGGTCCTGTCCAGCGGTCTGCCGGTGGCGACCGACGAGCTGCTCGGCAAGCGGGTCCAGGTGCCGATGCTCAAGGCGGCGAACGGCTTCGGCCTGCACCAGCTGCTCGTGGGGGCCCGGGCCCGGGGGCAGGGCTGATGCCCGAGCTGCCCGAGGTCCAGGCCCTGACCGACTTCCTCGCCGACCGGCTGACCGGGCGGGTCGTCACGGATGTCGAGCTGGGCTCGATCGCGGTGCTCAAGACCTTCGACCCGCCCCCGACCGCGCTCGTGGGCGCCCGGTGGACGGGGTGGGCCGGCACGGCAAGTTCGTCGACGTGGACGTGGACGGGACCCACCTCGTGTTCCACCTGGCCCGGGCGGGCTGGCTGCGGTGGTACGACGAGATGCCGCGCACCCAGGTCCGCCCTGGCCGCAGCCCCATCGCGCTGCGGGTCCGCCTGGACGACGGTGCGGGCTTCGACCTCACCGAGGCGGGGACCAAGAAGGGCCTGGCGGCGTATATCGTCCGGGACCCCGCCGACGTGCCAGGGGTGGCCTCGCTCGGCCCGGACCCGCTCGCCGACGGCTTCGACGAGGCGGCCTTCGCGGCGCTGCTGGAGGGCCGGCGGACCCAGATCAAGGGTCTGCTCCGGGACCAGTCGGTCCTCGCCGGGGTGGGCAACGCCTACTCCGACGAGATCCTGCACGCCGCGCGGCTCTCGCCCTTCGCGCTCGCGGCGGGCCTCACGGCGGAGCAGGTGAGGGGTCTCTACACCTCGCTGCGCACCACGCTGGAGGCGGCGGTCCTCGCCGCCGAGGGCAAGCCGGCGGCCCAGCTCAAGGACGCCAAGCGGGCGGGCATGAATGTCCACGGACGCACCGGCGAGGCATGCCCGGTGTGCGGTGACACGGTGCGCGAGGTGTCCTTCGCCGACTCCTCGCTGCAGTACTGCCCCACCTGCCAGACGGGCGGCAAGCCGCTCGCGGACCGCCGCATGTCGCGGCTGCTGCGCTGAGGCGCTCGTCCGGGCAGGGCACGACTGCACCGCGCGACTGCATCGGGTATGTCGTCTCATCCCCGTGTGGAGTGACCTGTCCGCTGCAGTCGCGCACCGCCGGGCTCAGGATCAGGCCGGACGGCGGAAGACCTGGGCCTGCCAGCCGAACGCCCGTGCCGCCTCGACGTTCGCCGGCCGGTCGTCGGTGAAGCGCACCTCGGCCGGGGAGACCTCTCGCCCGAGGCGACGCGAGATCTCGGCGTGCGCGGCGGCATACGCCTGCGGATCCGGCTTGGCGGCACCCAGGTCATGGGTGTTGAGCAGGGAGGGGACGAGCCGCCCCAACCCGATCTGCTCGAGCTCCGCCGGCACCCGGTCCGTCCCGTTGGTGAAGACGAAGACCGGTGTGCCCTTCGCCCGCAAGTCGTCGACGAGCTCCACGGTCGCGGCGACGGGGGTGCCGCGATCGCGCTGCCACCCCTGCACGACCTGCGCGACGAGCGGCTCGGGGTGGCCCAGCTCGAGCAGCCGGGCGGTCAGGGCCCGGACCCACGCGGCGTACGTCGTCTTGCCGACCACCATCTGTCCGGCCTGCGGCAGGGAGAAGGCCAGCTCCGGCAGACCCTCGCGAGGCAGCCCCAGCTCGCGCTCGTTGCGCGTGCGCTCCCCGCTCGCGTCGAAGTCCCGCAGCACGCCGTCCAGGTCCAGGACCGCGATCCGCGCCCGTCGCAGGAAGGACGCGAGCCGCCAGACCCGCGCGGGAACCTCCTTGGCGGCCACCACCGCGTCGACGCGGATCGACTCCTCCCCGCGGTCGGAGCGGACGCGGAGGTGCTGCGGGCCACGCTCGACCAGCACACCGACGGTGTCCGTGGCCCGCGCCCCGTCCTCGAGCAGGTGGCGCACCACGACCCGCGAGCCCACGGTGAGCGGCTGGATCAGGGCGTCAGGCATCCTCAGGCGACGGTGGGCTCACGGCCGTCGGCGCCGCCGACCAGGGTCTTGCCGGCCCGGTCCCAGGCCTGCATGCCCCCGTCCACGTTGACCACGTCGAAGCCCTGCTGGACCAGCCACTGGACGGCACGGCCGGACCGGCCGCCGCTGCGGCAGACCACCGGCAGCGAGGTCTGCGTCTCGGGCAGCTCGTCGATCCGGGCGGGGAGGTCGCCCAGGGGCAGGTGGACCGCGCCGGGGGCGTGGCCCGCGGCCCACTCGTCCGGCTCCCGGACGTCGACGACGACGGCGTCGTCGGGGAGGTCGGTCACGGCGATGCTCGGGATGTCGCTCATGCCCTCACTATGACACCGATGCGGTATGCCGGTAGCTAGGGCGGGAGACACCCCGGGGGTCACAGTGGGCGGCGGCTGAGCACCGCCGTCGGTGATCGCCACCCATCCATCGAATGCTCCGGTCTGTGCCGGAAGGGGACAACACCGCATGACGACCGCCTCCACGGGTGCCACCGAGTCGCGCCTGCCCTCCCGCAGCAGGGACAAGCGCCCGGCCCTGGCCCTGCTCGCGCTGCTGCTCGTGCTGGTCGGCGCCCTGGGAAGTGCGCTCCTGGTCTACCGGACCGGCAACCGGGTGCAGGTGCTGGTGGCCCAGGACACCATCCGACAGGGTCAGCAGGTCACCGCGGAGGACTTCACCGTCGCCGAGATCGCCTTCGAGGAGGGCACCGAGGTCGTGAGCGCCTCTTCGGTGGACGAGTTCGTCGGCGCGCAGGCGGTCACCTCGAACCCGGCCGGGAGCCTGGTCTCGGGACAGATGTTCACCGCGTCCGAGCTGGCGCCGGCGGGCGCGCAGCAGGTGGGCGTCGTCGTCGCGTCGAGCGAACGCCCCTCGGACACCCAGGCTGGAGACATCGTGCGCGTCTTCGCGACCGCGGCCCCCCGGCGCTGCTGAAGAAGTCCGGCAACGGCATCTTGCTCAACCCCCAGTCGAGCGCGGACGCCGACCTCTTCGGTGCCCGGCTCAACCGCTCGGCCTTCGGGCAGTCCTTGCCGCCAGGTGGGGCGACCGCATCGTGGCCGGGCAGCCAGAGCGCGTGCAGGTGATCTGGCCCGGCTGAGTGTGGCAGGTTGATGCCGATCTGGCCGCTTGGCTGGAGGCGGTCGGCCTGGCGCTGGACACCACGTCGTCGGTCTGCATAATGTGGGCGGCAGATCGCACCGAGGGTGAAACAGGGGGGCGGTCGTGACCAAGCACACGAACCCAGAAGGGGAGAAACAACATGTCCGTTGGTGGTGAACTCGCTACGCTGCGAGACCTGCACAAGACGCTCGACACCTCGGCGCTGGACATCCAGCGCGTCTCCAACGACATCACCAAGTCGCTGGACGGCACGGTCTGGACCGGCGCCAACTCGGAGAAGTTCCTGGAGGCGTGGGGCACCTTCAAGCCGACGCTGACCCCGAAGCTCGTCGACGCGCTCAGCGAGGCCAAGGAAGACGTCAAGACGCAGCACAACAACCTGGCCGCCGCCACCGGCGAGTCGGACCGCATCTGACGTCTTCGTCGACAGCCTGGGCCGGGGAGCGCAACGCTCCCCGGCCCTCGCTGTGTCTCGGGGTCGACACGGGGTGGGGACGGCGACGATGCCCTCGTCTGCGTGTCTCTGCCAGATCCGCTAGAGAAGCGCATACTGTGCCGTCGTGGATCCGATCCGAAACCCATATGCCCCTGGGGCGGGCCAGCGCCCGCCCGAGCTCGCCGGCCGCGACGAGCAGCTCGACCGCTTCGGCGTCGTGCTGGAGCGCATCGCCCGCGGTCGCCCCGAGCGGTCGATGGTGCTCACCGGTCTGCGCGGCGTCGGCAAGACGGTCCTGCTCAACGCGTTGCGGGGCACCGCGGTGCGCGGCCGGTGGGGGACGGGGAAGTACGAGGCGCGGCCGGAGCAGGGGATGCGCCGCCCCATGGCCGCCGCGCTGCACGTCGCGGTGCGCGAGCTGGGGCACCCGCAGGGCGACGAGGTGGACCACGTGCTGGGCGTCATCAAGGCGTTCGCGCAGAAGGACCAGCCGGGCGCCAAGCTACGGGACCGGTGGAACCCGGGCATCGACGCTCCCGCCGTCACCGGACGGGCCGACTCCGGCGACATCGAGATCGACCTGGTCGAGCTCTTCTCCGACGTGGGCGGGCTCGCGGCCGACGTCGGCAAGGGAGTCGCCGTCTTCATCGACGAGATGCAGGACCTGCAGCCCGAGGACGTCTCGGCGATCTGCGCGGCGTGTCACGAGCTGAGCCAGTCTGCGCTGCCGGTGATCGTCGTCGGCGCCGGGCTGCCGCACCTGCCCGCGGTGCTCTCCGCGAGCAAGTCCTACTCCGAGCGGCTCTTCCGCTACACCCGCATCGACCGGCTCTCGCGCGAGCAGGCCGAGCGGGCGCTGCAGCTGCCGGCGGAGGACGAGGACGCCGCGTGGTCCATCGAGGCGCTGGAGGCGATGTATGCCGCGACCGGCGGCTACCCCTACTTCCTGCAGGCCTACGGCAAGGAGGTGTGGGACCTGGCGCCGGAGTCGCCGATCAGCGCCGAGGACGTCCGGGTCGCCGGGCCCGAGGCGGAGGCCGAGCTGGCGGTCGGCTTCTTCGGGAGCCGCTACGAGCGGGCCACGCCGGGGGAGCGGGAGTACCTCCGGGCGATGGCCGACCTCGCCGCCGAGCGAGCTGACTCAGGCGAGGAGCTGGACGACATCGAGTCGGTCGCGACCTCCGACATCGCCACCCACCTGGGCCGCAAGCCGCAGTCGCTCTCACCCGCCCGGGACGCGCTGCTCAAGAAGGGGCTGATCTACTCCGGCGAGCGGGGTCGCATCGCCTTCACCGTGCCGCACTTCGGGAGGTACCTGCGCGAGCACACGTGAGAGGCTGGGCGGCCGTGCCTTCGACGCGCCGAACACTACCGGCTGCAGCGTTCACGTGAACGCTGCAGCCGTTATCGGTAGGCGTGTCGCAGGGACGTCAGCCCGCCACCGCGGGTCGCCGGGCGACCATCAGGTGGCGGGTGGAGTGGGCGACGGAGGGCTCGCCCCGCCGCAGCTGTGCGTCCAGACGGCGCAGCGGCTCGGCATACCGCTCGACATCGAAGTCCGGCACCCACCAGACGCACGTGCGCAGGACCCACACCACCGCGCCGATGTCGTGGAACACCATCCGGCAGCGGGCGGTGCGAAGGTCGTCGACGCGCAGCCCGGCCTGCTCGGCACCGGCGACCTCGTGGACCGAGTCACGCCCCTGGCGTGACTCCGGGAGCGGTCCGAGCAAGAACTCGATGAGCTCGAACGCCGAGGCAGGCCCCACGTGCTGGGCGAGGTACTCGCCGCCCGGCCGCAGGACCCGGTGGATCTCGGGCCCGTCCGGGCTCGTGCCCTCAGACAGTGGTGAGGAACTGCTGCACCCGGTCCAGCAGCAGCGCTGACGCCGCTGCGTCGTAGGCCGCCAGCGAGCGGTCGGTGAAGAGGTGCGCGTCCCCCGGGTAGACGAACAGCTCTGCGACCGGCGTGGACGCGGCGAGCTCGCGGGCCGAAGGAAGGTCCTCGTCGAAGAACTCGTCGCCCTCCATGCCGTGGATCTGGACCGGCACACCCTCCGGCCAGCGCTCGCCGAACTCGCTCACCGGCAGGCAGGAGTGCAGCAGCAGGGCCCCGTGCGCCCCGGGATCGGTCTGCGCGAGCCGTTGCGCGATCGTCACCCCCGAAGGACATGCCGGCATGGACGAGCCCGGGCCCCAGACCCTCCGCCGCGGCGGCGCCGCGCTCGCGGAGCACGTCGAAGCCGGTCTCCTGCGCGAAGGCGAAGCCCTCCTCGATGCTGCCGAAGGTGCGCCCTTCGAAGAGGTCCGGCGTGTGGACGGTATGCCCGGCGCCCCGCAGCTCGTCGGCGAAGGCGTGCACGCCGGGCGTCAGGCCCTGGATGTGGTGGAAGAGCAGTACCTCAGCCATGCGTGACCTCCCGGTCGTCCGACGACGTCTCGTGCGTCGATGCTAGATGCTCGACGACCCGGACGTGAGGAGTCTCACGTGAGCGCGCGACCCCGCTGGTCAACGCGCTGCCGAGGGCGTTCCTGACCGGAGTCTGACCGTGACGTGGGTGCGGCGTCCAGACTTCTGTCGCACGGTGGTGAGCGGTCGCGGGGGAGCCTGCGACCCGTGTCCCCTGTACTCCACCCTGTGAGGTTTCACCCCATGCAGCACCGTGCCACTCGTCCGCGCCGCCTCGGCGCCGCCGTCGCCGTGACCGGCCTGGCCGCGCTCGCCGGCACCGTCTCCGCCGGCTCGGCCCAGGCGCCAGCGGCGCCACCTGGGACGCCGTCGCCCAGTGCGAGTCCGGCGGCAACTGGAGCATCAACACCGGCAACGGCTACTACGGCGGCCTGCAGTTCGCCCAAAGCACCTGGGAGGGCTTCGGCGGCACGCAGTATGCCGCGCGCGCCGACCTCGCCAGCCGCGAGCAGCAGATCGCCATCGCCGAGAACGTCCTGGCCGGTCAGGGCCCCGGCGCCTGGCCGGTGTGCTCGGTCGAGGCCGGCCTCACCGCGGGCGGCCCGGCCCCCGCCGAGCCCGAGCCCGCCCCGGCGCTGGCCGAGCTCACGGGATCGTCGGTCACCGCCCTCACCACCTGGTTCCTCGAGGTGGTCGACGGGTATGTCGTCACCGAGCCGGGCAGCCCGGAGTGGGCGGCCGTGGAGCGGCGCCACGCGGAGACCGTCGTGCGGGTGCTGCAGCCGGCGGTCGAGGCCTACCCCGACGTGCCGGTCGAGTGGGAGGTCCGTCGCGGCCCGGTCGTGCCGACGCTGCTGGAGGCCGCGCAGGGGTGGGACGCCCTGGTCCTCGGCAGCCGTGGCCGCGGCAGCATCCGTGGACGCCTGCTGGGGTCGGTCAGCCAGCGGCTCATGCGCAGCGCCCCCTGCCCGGTCATCGTGTCCCGCGCGCCGTGACGCTCCGGGCTCACAGCCCGCCGGTCGTCGCCTCCGCGGCCCGCTCGGCGATCGTGGCGCCCGCGCCCTCGTAGAGGTTGACGACCACGTCGGCGCCCCGGGCCTCCAGGTCACCCACCTCGTCGTCGTACTGCGCCACGGCAGCGATGACCCCGTCGTAGTCGCTCTCGGTGAGCTGCTGCAGCGCGACCTTGTTGGCGCCGTGGAAGGGCATGGCGAGGACGACGATCTCGACCTGCCGGGTCGACTCCAACCGGCCCCAGAAGTCGCCGTCGGCGGCGTCGGCCTCGACGATGCGCATACCCTGCTCGCGCAGCTTCCCCACCCGGCTGGGGAGGTTCTCGACCCCGAGGACGTCCAGGCCGTAGACCTCGGACAGCTCGGTGTAGGCGCTGCGACCGATGCGTCCCATGCCCATGATGACCGCCCGCGCGTCGCCGAAGGAGATCGGCAGCTCGTGCGGGTGCACGTCGTGAGAGGGGTGCATGGGCATGACCGAACGGGCCCAGCGCAGGATCGCGTCCGACTTCTCGTTGATGAGGGTGGCCGCGACGAAGCTGGTCGCGACCGCGACCGACATCACGACCAGCCACTCCTCGTCCAGCATCGCGCCGGACACCGCCACCGAGGTGACGATCAGCCCGAACTCGGAGTAGTTGCCGAGCAGGACACCGGCCTTCACCGAGGTGCGGCGTCGCAGCTTCTGCCGGTCGAGGAGGAAGACGTAGAGCCCGATCTGGGCCGGCAGCAGGAGCAGCAGCAGCACCCCCAGGACCGCCGAGGAGGTCGTGGGCATCCCGATGAAGCCGATCGAGACGAAGAAGCCGATGAGGAGCAGGTCCTTGAGCAGGAAGAGCGAGTGCGACAGGTCGCTGGCCGCCTTGTGCCCGGCCAGCAGCATGCCCACGACGAGCGCGCCGAGGTCGCCCTTGAGGCCGACCGCGTCGAAGGCGGCGTAACCGGGGCCCAGCGCCATCGCCAACCCGAAGAGCGCCTGCATCTCGCCGTGCGGGATGCGGTCCCACAACCAGCGACCGAGCCAGGTCACCGGCACCAGGGCGAGGACGACCGGGATCGCCCAGATGCTGGGGATCCGGCCGCCCGACATGGTCATGAAGATCACCGCGGCCAGGTCCTGCATGACCAGGATGCCGATCGCGACCCGGCCGTAGAACGACTGCAGCTCGGCGTGCTCCTCCAGCACCTTGACCACGAAGACGGTCGAGGAGAAGGAGAGCGCGAAGCCCACCAGCGCCAGGGTCTGGAGGTCGAGGCCGCGCAGGAGGGGGTAGCCGAGGAGGCCGACCAACCACAGGAAGGTCGTCCCCACGGCGACCGACAGCGCCATGTGGCCGACCGTGGTGACCCACACCTCCCGGGACAGCAGGCTGCGGACGTTGAGCTTGAGCCCGATGCCGAAGAGCAGGAGCGTGACGCCGAGGTCGGCGATGAAGTCGAGGTAGGGCAGCTCGTCGACACCCAGCCAGTTGAGGGCGAAGCCGGCGAGCAGGAAGCCGAGGAGCGCCGGCAGCCGCATGGTCGTGGCGAGCAGCCCGGCGACGAAGGTGGCGGCGATGAAGATCGCTGCGTCGCTCATGGCGGTCTCCTGACGGCGCGGGCCCCTCGTCTCGTGACGTCATCTTCCCACGCCGGGCACGGGGTGGTCCTCACCACCCGTGACGCCGACGTCAGGCCGGCAGCGCCGCGGGGGCGCTCGCGAGCTCGCCGAAGCGACGCAGCAGCCGCTCCCACGCCGGGTGGAGCTCGTCCTGCCGGGAGCGCAGCTCGTGCAGGGCGGCGACCTCCGCCTCGTGCTGCTGTCCCTCGGTCCACCCGAGGACGATGTCGGCGTCGACCTCGGGATGGAACTGCACCCCCCAGGCACGGGCACCGAGGCGCACCGCCTGGACCGTGCCGTCGGGAGCCCGGGCGAGGACCTCGGCCGACCTGGGCAGCACCGTCGCGACGTCGCCGTTCCAGTGCAGCAGCTCGTCCCGCTCGTCGAGCACGTGGGTGAGCGGGTCGGTCCGCCCGGCCGGGGTGGGCGACCAGGGCAGCAGGCCCCGCGTGCGCCCCTGCGGGTGGGCCGCCACCTCCCCGCCGAGCGCCACCGTCGCGAGCTGGTGCCCCAGGCAGATGCCGAGGAAGGGCATACCGCCGGCGACGACAGAGGTGATCAGGGCCCGGGTCGGCAGCAGCCAGCGGTGCTCGCGGTCGTCGGTCGCGGACATGGAGCCGCCGAGGACGACGAGCGCGACGTGCTCGGTCAGGGTCGCGGGGAGGGCATACCCCTCGTGCGCGGGGAGCACCTCGCAGGTCAACCCCGCACGCTCCAGCCAGGGCAGGAGCAGGCCGGGCGGCGCCTTGTCCTCGTGCTGGACGACGAGCACCCGTGCGCTCGCTGGTCTCATGGGCCCCAGGCTAGCCCCGGCGGACGCGGATCAGCCGCCGGTGTCCGGCATGTCGCGGGCCGCGAAGCCGGCGCTGCTGACGTCCTCGTCCTGCTCCGGCCCGGCCCAGTAGGGCTGGTCCTCGCCCTCCTGGGCGGCGTCGACGGTATGCCGGGGGAGCTCTCCGGAGGCGATCTGCTCGGCGTAGTGGCAGGCCACCCGGTGGGTGCCGGGGACTCCCTCGATCTGCACCTCGCGCAGCTGCGGACGCTCGTCGTCGCAGCGGGTCTCCTGGCGCCAGGGGCAACGGGTGTGGAACCGGCAGCCGGCCGGCGGGTTGGCGGGGGAGGGCAGGTCGCCCACGAGCAGGATCTGCTCACGGGTGTCCTCGACCGTGGGGTCGGGGACGGGCACGGCCGAGAGCAGCGCGCGGGTATAGGGGTGCAAGGGGCTGTCGTAGAGGTCCTGCGCGTCCGCCTCCTCGACCAAGGACCCGAGGTACATCACCCCGATCCGGTCGCTGATGTGGCGGACCACCGCCAGGTCGTGCGCGATGACCAGGTAGGTCAGCCCGAACTCCTCCTGCAGGTCACCGAGCAGGTTGATGACCTGGGCCTGCACCGAGACGTCCAGGGCGCTCACCGGCTCGTCGGCGACGATGAGCTGCGGGTCGACCGACAGCGCCCGGGCGATGCCGACCCGCTGGCGCTGGCCCCCGGAGAACTCGTGCGGGTACTTCGAGAGGGCGGCTGCGGGCAGGCCGACAGCGGTCAGCAGCTCGGACAGTCGCTGCCGTGCGGCCTTGCCGTCCTTGGCCATGCCGTGGGCGCGCATCCCCTCCAGGAGCAGCTGCTCCACGGTCTGTCGCGGGTCCAGGCTGCCGAGCGGGTCCTGGAAGACCATCTGCATGTGCCGCCGCTGACCGCGCAGCTTCTCGCCCTTGAGGGTGGACAGGTCGACCCCGTCGAAGTGGACCTCGCCCTCGGTGATGGGCTCGAGCTGCAGCACCGCCCGGCCGAACGTCGACTTGCCGCAGCCGGACTCGCCGACCAGGCCGTAGGTCTCGCCGCGCCGGATCTGGACGTCCATGCCGTCCACCGCGTAGACGTGGCCGACCGTGCGGTCGATGATGACGCCCTTCTTGATCGGGAAGTGCACCTTGAGCCCGCGGACGTCGACGAGCAGGTCCTGCGCGGACTCCGACCTGCCGCCGGTCTCCTCCCGGGTGGCGGTGCTCATGCCGTGCCCTCCTGCGGGTGGTCGGGATGGGCGTCCTCCCGGCCGTGGGTGCGGATGTCGTCCAACGGGTTCTCCTCCAACGGGTGGTGGCAGCGCAGCAGCCGGTCCGGCCCGAGCCCGTCCCGGTCCGGCACCAGGTCCGGCGTGGTGCTCCGGCAGGCCTCGACCTCGGAGGAGCAGCGGGGCGCGAAGGCGCACCCGCCCTCCCACGGGATGTTGTCGGCGACCGACCCGGGCACCGGGTTGAGCCGGCGGCCGCGCTCCTCGGTGAGCCGGGGGATGGAGGCCAGGAGGCCACCGGTGTAGGGGTGCCGGGGCCGGGCGAAGAGGTCGTGCCGCTCGGCCCGCTCGACGACCTTGCCGCCGTAGAGGACGTTGACCTGGTCGCACAGGCCGGCCACCACCCCGAGGTCGTGGGTGATCATGATGAGCGCGGTGCCGGACTCGGTCACGAGCTCGCGCAGCAGCGCCAGGATCTGGGCCTGGATGGTCACGTCCAGAGCGGTGGTGGGCTCGTCCGCGATGAGCAGACGCGGCTCGCAGGCCAGCGCCATGGCGATGAGGGCACGCTGCCGCATCCCGCCCGAGAGCTGGTGCGGGTACTCCTTGAGCCGCCGGGTCGGGTCGGGGATGCCGACCTTGTCCAGCAGCTCGGTGGCCCGGCGGCCGGCAGGCCCGGGCTTCATGCCCTGGTGCGCCTGGAGCACCTCGGCCACCTGCGTCCCGAGCGGCACGACCGGGTTGAGCGAGGACAGCGGGTCCTGGAAGATCATCGCCAGCTCGCTGCCCCGCCGCTCGCGCAGCTGCTCCTGGCTCAGAGTCAGCAGGTCCTGTCCGTCGAACCGGACCTCTCCGGTGACGGTGTTGCCGCGTGCGGGCAGCAGCCCCATGATCGCCAGCGAGGTCACCGACTTGCCGCAGCCGGACTCGCCGACGAGGCCGACGGTCTGGCCGGGCCGGACGTCGAAGCTCACGTGGTCGACGGCGGTGAAGGCCCGTCGACCCCTGCCGAAGGTCACCGACAGCTCGTCGACGCTGAGCAGCGGCTCCCCGGAGCCGGGGCCGGGGCCGTTCGTGGTCGTGGTGGTCGCGGTATGCGTCATCGTCGGCCTCCTCAGCGCCGGGACTTCGGGTCGAGGGCCTCCCGCAACGACTCGCCCATGAGGGTGAAGCCGAGCGCGACGACGATGATGCACACCGCCGGGTAGACCGCGACGTGCGGGTAGGAGTTGAAGAAGACCTGTGCCTTGCCCAGCATCTGTCCCCACTCGGGCACCGAGTCGTCCTGGCTGCCGAGGCCGAGGAAGGACAGCGCCGCCGCGTCGATGATCGAGACCGCGAGGACGAGTGTGCCCTGGACGATGACCGGCCCGAGCGAGTTGGGCAGCATGTGCCGGAAGACGATGGCCGCGGGCCGCACCCCGAGCGCCCGCGCCGCCAGCACGTGGTCGCTGTGCCGCTGCGAGATCATCGACCCGCGCAGCAACCGCGCGAAGATCGGCACCTGGATGATCGCGATGGCGGCGATGACCGTCCACTGGCTCGGCCGGGCGAAGAGCGCCGCGATCGAGAAGGCCATGAGCAGCGAGGGGATCGACAGCATCACGTCGACGATGCGCATCACCACGCTGTCCGCCCACCCGCCGATGCCACCGGCGATCGTGCCGAGGGTCATGCCGCCGAGCAGCCCGCCGAGGGTGGCCATGACGCCGACGATGAGGGTCTGCCGGGCGCCGACGAGGAGCCGGGAGAGGGTGTCGCGCCCGGCGTTGTCGGCCCCCAGCGGGAAGCCCTCCTGGGCCGGGGGGATGGGCGTCGCCGGCGTGACCTGGGAGATGAGCAGCCGGGCCGCGGGGTCGTGCGGCGCGAGCCAGGGGGCGATCGCCGCGATGATGACGAAGACGGTGACGATGGCGAGCCCGACGAGGAAGACCGGGTCGCGCCGCAGCCGGCGCCACGCGCTCTGCCACAGGCTGACACCCTCGCCCGCGGAGAGGGTGCCGGCCTCGGCCAGCGCGTCGATGCGCTCCTTCTTCCGGTCGCCGAGCGCACCGAGCGCGGACCGGTGCGAGGGGCGCTGCGCGGTGTCGTCGTCGCGTGCCGCGGTGGGGGAGGTGTCGTGCGTGTCGGTCACAGGATGCTCCTCGTCAGGTCCGCACGCGCGGGTCGATGATGGCGTAGGTCACGTCGACGATGAGGTTGACGATGATGTAGATCAGGGCGGCCATCATGATGAGCACCTGCAGCACGGGATAGTCCCGCAGCTCGAAGCCCAGGGCGAGGGCCTGACCGATGCCGGTGAAGGCGAAGACCTTCTCGGTGAGGACCGCGCCCGCCAGCAGCGCGCCGATCTGCAGGCCGATGATCGTGACGACCGGGATCAGGGCGTTGCGCATGATGTGCCGGGCCCGGATGGTCTGCCGCCGGAGCCCCTTGGCGCGGGCGGTGCGGACGTAGTCCTCGTCCATGACGTCGATGACGGCTGCCCGGGTGATGCGGAAGATGATCGCGAAGGGGATCGAGCTCAGCGCGATGCCGGGCAGGATGAGGTGCTTGAAGGCGTCCCACGCGGCGTCCCACTCCCGTGTCAGCAGACCGTCGAGGACGTAGAAGTTCGTGATGTGCGTGGCGTTGATCGTGACGTCCTGCCGGCCCGAGGGAGGCAGCCAGCCCAGCTGGACGGCGAAGATGTACTTCAGCACGTAGGCCAGGAAGAAGACGGGGACGGCCACGCCGACCAGGGAGAAGATGATGCTGCCGGTGTCGAAGACACCCCCGCGGCGTCGCGCCGCGAGGTAGCCCAGCGGGATCGCGAAGGTCAGCGCCAGCACCATCGCGAAGATGCTGAGCTCGATGGTGGCGGGGAAGCGCTGGGTGAAGACGTCCAGGGCCGGCTGACCTCGGTAGACGCCGTTCGAGATCCCGAAGTCCCCCTGCACCGCGCGCTCGAGGAAGCGCCAGTACTGCACGGGGAGGGGTTGGTCCAGTCCGAGCGCGGCACGCAGGGCTGCGGCCGACTCCGGCGTCCCGCGCTCGCCGAGCAGCGCGCTGACGACGCCGCCCGGGAGCGAGCGCAGCCAGGCGAAGAGCAGCACGCTGAGCACGAAGAGCGCGAGCACCGCCTGCAGCATCCGGCGGACGATGAATCTGAGCACGGTGGCTGCTCCGCTTCTGTGCGTGCCGCCCGGTCGGCGGCAGGGGTCTCAGGGACAGGTGTCGGTGTCGTCCGGCGACGAGACTAGACGCGTGGCGGGCCGAACCCCAAGGGTCCGACCCGCCACGCGTGTCATCGCTGCAGCGCCTGCGTCACTCGCTCAGCGTGATGGTCGAGAAGTCCTCGGCCGTGAGCGGGCTGGGGATCAGGCCCTCGACGTTCGGGCCGACCACGATCGCGGGCGGGCTGTGCGACAGCGGCAGGCCCGGCAGCCAGTCCTCGCTCATGATGTTGGCGTTGAGCTCGGTGTAGAGCTGCTCGCGCGTCGCCTCGTCGGCCTCGGCGTCGGCGGCCTGGAGCTGCTCCTGCAGGTCGGAGTTCCAGTCGTAGGCGCTGGTCCCGAACTGGTTGTCGTCACCGCAGAAGAAGGCGCACAGGAAGTTGTCCGCCGAGTTGAGGTCACCGGTCCAGCCCAGGAAGTAGGCGGGCGCCCGCGAACTCGTCGTATCGTCGATGTAACCACCGTTCCACGGCTTGGTGACCGGCTCGACGGTGATGCCCGCGGCCTCCCAGTCGGTGCGGACCGCGTCGAAGACGCGCTGCGGGTCCGGCATGTAGGGCCGGGTCACCTCCGAGGGGTACCACAGCTCGATCGTGAGGTCGGACGCGCCGGCCTCCTCGAGCAGCTCCTGCGCGCGCTCCACGTCGTACTCGTAGGGGGCGATGTCGCCGTTCCAGCCGCTCACCGTGTCCGGCATGAACTGGGTGGCCACCGAGGCGCCCTCCGGGAGCTGGCTGGCGACCAGCTGCTCGCGATTGATGGCGTGGTAGAGCGCCTGCCGCACCAGCGGGTCCTCGAGCTGCTCGTCGGCGACCGGGTTCAACGCCAGGTAGAGCACGTTGAACGGGTCACGGATGAGGACCTGCTGACCGGCCTCCTCGAGCGCCTGCCAGTCGACCGGGTTGGGCAGGTCGTAACCGTTGATGGTGCCGGCCTCGAGCTCCTGCCGGCGGGCGTTCTCGTCCGGGATGATGTTGAAGACGAGGTTGGCGACCCCGGCGGTCTCGCCCCAGAAGTCCTCGTTGCGGGCGAGCGTCACGGTGCCGCCGGCATTGTCGTAGGACTCGAAGGTGAAGGGCCCGGTCCCGGTCGGGTGCTCCTGGGCGTACTCCGGGAAGACGAGCGCGTCGCCCTCGGCGGTGATGCCGTTGGCGTCGTACTCCTCCATCGCGGTGGGCGACTGGATGCCGTAGGAGGACTGCGAGAGCACCATCGGGAACTTGCCGGTCACGCGGCTGACGACCACCGTGGCGGTGAGCTCGTCGGTGGCCTCGCACGACTCGTAGAGGCTGTCGTCCCCGAAGCCGAAGTCGTTGCCGTAGTAGTAGGCCGCGGCCGGAAGCTGGCCGGTCTCGTTCTGGTCGGCCCAGCGCTCGAAGTTGGCGCAGACCGCCTCGGCGTTGAAGTCCGTGCCGTCGTGGAAGGTCACGCCCTCCTGCAGCTCGAAGGTCCAGGTGAGGCCGTCCTCGCTCTCCCAGCTGGTGGCCAGCTCGGGCACGCCCTCGGTGCCGCCGGGCTCGATGCCGATGAGGTTCTGGTAGATCTGCCGGGTGACCCGGAAGGTCTCGCCGTCGCTGGCGTAGAACGGGTCGAAGGTCGCCGGGGCGCCTGCCGCGCCGAAGACGAACGTCGCGTCGGAGGTCTCGCCGCCGCCCTCCTCCGACGATCCGGAGCCCTGCTCGTCTCCGCCCGCGTCCGAGCCCGAGTCGCGCTCGGACTCCGCGCACGAGCTCAGGACGAGGGCCAGAGCTGCACTGGTCGCGGCGATCGCGACCCTGCGGTTCTTCATCGTGCCTCCTACGTCAGGTGATGTCCGGGCATGGGTTTACCCGGTCTAACCGGTGAGGAGACCACACCGGGGGCCGGTTGCCAAGGGTGCCGGGCGCTTCGTGACGGGACCGTGACCTGCCCTGACGGCAACTGCAGCCTGCCAGGATGGGGGTATGCCCGTCATCGCCGCGATCGCCCTCTGCGACGACCTGGACCGGCCGACGGAGGTGCTCGCCGGTCGCCGCAGCGCCCCGCCGCGGCTGGCCGGCGGGTGGGAGTTCCCGGGCGGCAAGGTGGAGGCGGGCGAGGACCCGGCGGACGCCGCGGTGCGGGAGGCCCACGAGGAGCTGGGCGTGCGGGTGCGGCTCGGGGAGCGGGTCGGTGGGGCGTGGCCGCTGTCCGACCCCTGGCGGATGTGGCTCTGGTGGGCGGTCGCCGAGCCCGGCGGGGCGGCCCCGCTCCCGCTCGAGGACCACGACGAGCTGCGCTGGCTTCGCGCGCACGAGCTGTGGCAGGTCCCCTGGCTCGAGCACGACCTGCCGGTCGTCCGTCACCTCGAGCCGCTGCTGCACCGCTGAGGGGCGCGCGTGTGGTTCTCTGGGCCCCCGGCCGGGTGAGACACTGGCGCCATGCCCCACGGTGACCCCTCCTCCGGCCTGCCCTCCGCGCTGCGCGAAGACATCCGCAACGTCGCCATCGTGGCGCACGTCGACCACGGCAAGACCACGCTGGTCGACGCCATGCTGACCCAGGGCGGGGCCTTCGCCGACCACCGGGGGGACGCCTCCGACGTGGAGCGGGTCATGGACTCCGGCGACCTCGAGCGGGAGAAGGGCATCACGATCCTGGCCAAGAACACGGCCATCCGCTACGCCGGCGCCTCGGCCCCCGAGGGCGGGATGACGATCAACATCATCGACACCCCCGGGCACGCCGACTTCGGCGGCGAGGTCGAGCGCGGGCTGTCGATGGTCGACGGCGTCGTGCTGCTGGTGGACGCCTCGGAGGGCCCCCTGCCCCAGACCCGCTTCGTGCTGCGCAAGGCGCTCGCCGCGCACCTGCCCGTGGTGCTGTGCATCAACAAGGTGGACCGCCCGGACAGTCGGATCAGCGACGTCGTGGACGAGGTCTACGCCCTCTTCATGGACCTGCTCGACGAGCACGACCCGGCCCAGGTCGAGGCCGCCCTGGACTTCCCGGTCGTCTATGCCTCGGCCAAGGCCGGGCGGGCGAGCCTCGAGGCGCCCGTCGACGGTGAGCTGCCCGACAGCCCCGACCTCGAGCCGCTCTTCGCGACCATCCTGGAGACGGTCCCGGCACCGACCTACACGCCGGGCGCGCCGCTGCAGGCGCACGTGACCAACCTCGACTCCAGCCCTTTCCTCGGCCGGCTGGCGCTGTGCCGCGTCCACGAGGGCGAGATCCGCAAGGGTCAGCAGGTCGCCTGGTGCCGCCGCGACGGCTCGGTGACGCCGGTGAAGATCACCGAGCTGCTGCTCACCGAGGCGCTGGAGCGCAAGCCGGCCGAGCAGGCGGGGCCGGGTGACATCATCGCGATCGCCGGCATACCGGACATCACCATCGGTGAGACCCTCGCCGACCCGACCGAACCGGTGCCGCTGCCGCTCATCACGGTCGACGAGCCGGCCATCTCGATGACGATCGGCACCAACACCAGCCCGCTCGCGGGCCGGGTCAAGGGCGGCAAGGTCACCGCGCGCCTCGTCAAGGACCGGCTCGACAAGGAGCTCGTCGGCAATGTCTCGCTGCGGGTGCTGCCCACCGAGCGCCCCGACGCGTGGGAGGTCCAGGGCCGCGGGGAGCTGGCGCTGGCGATCCTCGTCGAGCAGATGCGCCGCGAGGGCTACGAGCTCACCGTCGGCAAGCCGCAGGTCGTGACCCGCGAGGTCGACGGGAAGCTGCAGGAGCCGGTGGAGCGGCTGACGATCGACACCCCGGAGGAGCACCTGGGGACGATCACCCAGCTCATGGCGGCCCGCAAGGGTCGGATGGAGCAGATGACCAACCACGGGACCGGGTGGATCCGGATGGAGTACGTCGTACCCTCCCGCGGACTCATCGGCTTCCGCACCGAGTTCCTCACCGAGACGCGGGGGACGGGCATCGCCCACCACGTCTTCGACGGGTATGCCCCCTGGTTCGGCGACATCCGCACCCGCCAGTCCGGGTCCCTGGTCTCCGACCGGTCCGGTGTGGCGACGTCCTACGCGATGTTCAACCTGCAGGAGCGCGGGACGATGTTCCTGGAGCCGACCACCGAGGTCTACGAGGGCATGATCGTCGGGGAGAACTCGCGCGCCGACGACATGGACGTCAACATCACCAAGGAGCGCAAGCTGACCAACGTGCGGTCCGCCGGGGCCGACGTCCTGGAGCGGCTCGTCCCGCCGCGTGTGCTCTCGCTGGAGCAGTCGCTGGAGTTCTGCCGCGAGGACGAGTGCGTGGAGGTGACGCCGGAGGCCGTGCGGGTGCGCAAGGTCATCCTCGACGCCAACCAGCGGGCGAAGGCCGCCCGGTCCCGGGGCTGAGCCGTGGACGGGCGCCCGGACCTGCGTGCGGGGATGCCGACGGACCGGCCGCTGCGCCTGGTCGCCGTGCATGCCCACCCGGACGACGAGACCCTGACCACCGGGCTCACGCTGGCGCACCACGTGGAGGCCGGCGACGACGTCCACGTCATCACCTGCACCCTCGGGGAAGAGGGTGAGGTCATCACCCCTGCGCTCGCCCACCTGGAGGGCGGCGAAGGTCTGGGCGAGCACCGCCGGGGTGAGCTGGACCGCGCCATGCGGGCCCTCGGCGTGCGGCACCAGTTCCTCGGCGGCGAGCGGCCGCGCTGGCGCGACAGCGGCATGGCGGGCTCGGCCGCCGCGGAGCACCCGCGGGCCTTCGCCGGTGCCGACGTGGAGGTCGCGGCCCGGACCCTCGCGGCGCAGCTCGGCCCGCTGCGGCCGGACGTGGTGCTCACCTACGACCCCTGGGGCGGTTACGGTCACCCGGACCACGTCCAGGCCCACCGCCTCACCGTCCGTGCGGTCGAGCTGCTGGGCGTGTCCGAGCCGGCGCCCCGGCTGTTCGTCGTCCTCACGCCCGCGAGCTGGGCGGCCCAGGACCGCCGGTGGCTGGCCGAGCACGTCCCTGAGGGGGTACGCAGCCCGGCCGGGGGCGTCGCCACGGTCCCCGGGCCGGACGAGCCCTACCCACCCTCCGTCGTCGAGGACGCGGCGGTCACGCACGCCGTCGTGGACGCCGGTGCGCTGAGCCGACAGCGGGAGGCCCTGCGGGAGCACCCGACCCAGGTGACGCTGCACGAGGGGTGGTACACCCTGTCCAACGACGTCGCGGCCCGGCTCCCCGGACGCGAGGCCTACGCCCGCTGGCCGCAGGCCCGCGAACGACTCGCCGAGGTGCAGGGGGTGCCGTCGTGACCGCGGCCCAGCCGGATCCGGTCGACCCGGCGGTCTACCGCCTGGCGATGGGTCGCTTCGCCAGCGGCGTGGCGGTGGTCACCGCCCGGCTGCGCGGTCACGACGTGGCGCTCACCGTGGACTCCCTGACGAGCGTGTCGCTGGACCCGGTGCTCCTCCTGGTGAGCCTGCACCCCGAGGCGCGGGTGCTCGAGGCGGTCGAGGACGGCTCGCCGCTCGGGGTCAGCGTCCTCTCCTCGCGCCAGCGGTGGGTGGCGCAGTGGCTGGGGGAGGTCGGGCGTCCGCTGCACGACCAGCTCGGTCGGGTGCCTCACCACCACGGGGCGGCGACCGGCACGGCGCTCGTGGACGACGCGCTGGCGACCTTCGAGTGCCGGACCGTCGACGTGCGGGAGGCGGGGGACCACCACCTGGTGCTGGGCGAGGTGCTCGGGCTCGAGGCGCGCCCCACCGACACCGGGGCGCTGGTGCACTACCGTGGACGGCTGGGAGAGCTGCGGTAGCCGGTGCCGCGCCGGGTCGGCGCGCCCGCACCGCGACCCGGCACCGTGTCCGGGCGACGCATCACGAGGAGACGGAGAGCTGATGGCTGACGCCACCGACCGACCCGGTCTGCGGGAGGAGAGCGAGGGCCGCGGCTGGTGGGCCGTCGTAGGCCGCCTGGCGGCGGCGCTGCTGGTGCTCGCGGTGATCTACGTCGGCGCGGCGTTCTACTTCAAGGACCGACCGGCATCGGGGGTCAGCGTGGCCGGGGTGGACATCGGCTCCCTCACCGAGGCGGAGGCTCGGGCGGAGCTCGAGCGGGAGCTGGGGGACCGCGCCACCGAGCCGCTGCTGCTGGAGGTGGAGGCCGACGGTGCCGAGGGTGAGCCGGGGCAGCCCGTGGAGCTGGACCTGGTGCCGCAGGAGGCGGGCCTGACGTTGGACCTGGACCGGACCCTGCGCGGGGTCACGGGCCTGTCCTTCAACCCGGTCCGCATCTGGGACCACGTGGCCGGTGCCGACCGGGACCTGCCGCTCTACGGCGCCGTGGACCGCGAGCCCTCGAGGCCGAGCTGGGCCGGTTCGCGGAGGACTACGACAGCACTCCGGTCGAGGGCGAGATCAGCCTGTCCGCCGACGGCCTGCAGGTCACGGACGCCCGCGACGGCCGAACCCTGGACGTCGAGGGCACGGCGGAGGAGGTGGGGCAGGCCTGGGAGCAGCAGGTCTGGGACGGCGAGAGCGGGGACGAGCGCGAGGTCGCCGCGGTCGCCACCGGCCAGCGCCCCGAGCTCACGGCGCAGGAGATCGACCGGTTCACCGAGGAGGACCTCGACCCGGCCCTGGACGCCCCGGTCGTGGTGCGCGCCAGCAGGGGAGAGGGTGACGACGAGGAGACGGCACGGGCCGAGCTGGCCCGGCGCGACCTGCTGCAGCTGCTGCGGGTCCAGCAGGACGGAGGGGACCTCACCCTCGGCATCGACGAGGAGGCCACGCTCGCCCGCATCCGCCAGGACCTGGGTCGCCTGGAGCGTGGACCGCGGGACGCCACGGTGCGGCTCGCAGGCTCCGACGTGGAGGTCGTCGGCTCCCGGGTCGGCTACGCCCTCGCCGAGGACGGGCTCGTCGATGCCGTGCGCGAGGCGCTCCCGGCCCAGGGTGATGCCCGCACGATCAACGCGGACGTCGAGACGATCGAGCCCGAGATCCCCACCTCGGTGTCGGAGGACTGGAGCTTCAGCGAGATGGCCTCCTTCTCCTCGACCTTCCCGACCGGGGCGAGCAACGAGGCCCGCACCGCCAACCTGCGCGCGGGGGTCGCCAACGTCAACGGCACCGTCGTGATGCCGGGCGAGCAGTTCAGCCTGGGTGCCGCTCTCGGCGACATCACGGCGGCCAACGGGTATGTCGAGGCCCCCGTTATCGTCGACGGGCGGCTCGTCATGGGCATGGGCGGGGGGCTCTCCCAGATCTCCACCGTCGTCTTCAACGCGAGCTGGTTCGCCGGGGTGCAGCTGGACGCCCATACGCCGCACTCGTTCTACATCTCCCGCTACCCGGCGGGTCGGGAGGCGACCCTGGCCATCCCGTCCATCGACAACGTCTGGACCAACGACACCGACACCCCCGTCGTGGTGCAGACCTGGATCAGCGGCGACGACATCGTCATGGTGCTGCTGGGTGACCGGCAGTACACCGTGGAGACCGTCGACGGCGCCCGCCGGGACGTCACGACGGGCGAGCGGCGCGTGGACGACCGTGCGGACTGCGTGCCGCAGGCCCCGGCCGACGGCTTCACCATCCGCAACACCAGGATCCTGCGCAGCGGGGGCGAGGAGGTCGGCCGGGACGACTTCACCACGACCTACGACGCCGCCGACGAGATCGTGTGCATCAACCCGCAGGCCGGGTCCTGAGCGGTCGGGCACGCGGTCGGACCGCTCCACCCCGTGGCGTCACGGGCTCCGGCGACGCCGTAGTCTGTGCCCATGACGTACGTGATCGCCCAGCCCTGCGTGGACCTGAAGGACAAGGCCTGCATCGAAGAGTGCCCGGTCGACTGCATCTACGAGGGTGAGCGCTCGCTCTACATCCACCCCGACGAGTGCGTCGACTGCGGTGCCTGCGAGCCGGTCTGCCCGGTGGAGGCGATCTACTACGAGGACGACGTCCCCGAGGAGTGGGCCGACTACTACAAGGCCAACGTCGAGTTCTTCGACGACCTGGGCAGCCCCGGCGGAGCGGCCAAGATGGGCGTCATCGCCAAGGACCACCCGGTCGTGGCAGAGCTGCCGCCGCAGAGCCACGACGAGTGACCTGACCCTCGACCCGCACACCCTCGCACGGCCCACCACCTCCAGGAGGACCTGATGACCGACACCACCAGCAGCACCAACGCGGCCAGCCTCACGCACGGCGAGCACGAGTTGTCCCTGCCCGTCGTGCCCGCGGCCGAGGGCAACAACGGCCTGGACATCAGCGCCCTGCTGAAGACCACCGGTGACGTGACCTTGGACGTCGGCTTCGTCAACACCGCCTCCTGCCAGTCCGAGATCACCTACATCGACGGTGGCGAGGGCATCCTGCGCTACCGCGGCTACCCGATCGACCAGCTCGCCGAGCAGTCGACCTTTCTGGAGACGAGCTACCTGCTCATCTACGGCCACCTGCCGAGCGCCTCTGAGCTGGAGGACTTCGACGGGCGGCTGCGCCGGCACACCCTGCTGGTCGAGGACATGAAGAACTTCTTCGACGGCTTCCCCCGCGACGCCCACCCGATGTCGGTGCTCTCCTCCGGCGTGTCCGCGATGGGCACCTTCTACCAGGACAGCCTGGACCCGCACGACCCGGAGGCCGTCGAGATCTCCACGATCCGGCTCATGGCCAAGCTGCCGACGATCGCGGCCTACGCCTTCCGCAAGAGCCGGGGGCAGTCGATCCTCTACCCGGACAACGACTACAACCTCGTCGAGAACTTCCTGTGGATGACCTTCGGGCAGCCCACCGAGAAGTACGAGCTCGACCCGGTCGTGGCCCGTGCCCTGGACCAGCTCTTCATCCTGCACGCCGACCACGAGCAGAACTGCTCGACCTCCACGGTCCGGCTCGTCGGGTCCTCCGAGGCCAACCTCTTCAACTCCATCTCGGCCGGCATCCACGCCCTCTCCGGTCCGCTGCACGGCGGGGCCAACAGCGCGGTCCTGGCGATGCTGGAGCAGATCAAGGCCGACGGCGGCGACGTCGGCGAGTTCGTGCGCAAGGTCAAGGACAAGGAGGACGGGGTCAAGCTCATGGGCTTCGGCCACCGGGTCTACAAGAACTACGACCCGCGCGCCGCGATCGTCAAGGACACCGCGCACGAGATGCTCGCCAAGGCCGGCGACAACCCGTTGCTGGAGCTGGCCGCCGAGCTGGAGCAGAAGGCGCTGGAGGACGACTACTTCGTGGAGCGCAAGCTCTACCCCAACGTCGACTTCTACACCGGTCTGATCTACGAGTCGATGGGCTTCCCCACCGACATGTTCACCGTGCTCTTCGCGATCGGCCGGCTGCCCGGCTGGATCGCGCAGTATCGCGAGATGATCGCCGACCCCGCCACCAAGATCGGCCGACCCCGTCAGGTCTACGTCGGCGAGGGCGAGCGCTCCTACGTCCCCGTCGACCAGCGCGGCTGACCGGAGGGCTCAGCCGACCTCGACGACGACGGCGGTGGGTGACCCCTCGCCGTCGACGTCCGACCACTCGCCGGAGCGACGGTCCCAGGCGCGGCCCTGGACCCGCACCGAGCCGACGTCCTCCGCCTGGGCGTGCGTCACGGCCCACGTGGCCGCCGCCCAGGCCTGCCGCGCGTCCCCAGGGTCCAGGACCACCGTCTGGCCGTCCACCTGGGCCGGCATCCCGAGCTGGGCGAGCGCCTTGTCGGCGAGCGCCTGCGCCGACCCGGCCTGGGTCTCGTCGGCGACGCGGCAGGTGAGGTCGGTGCCCGTGCCCTCCTGCCCGGTGAGGATCGAGGCGAGGACCCGGCCCTCCTGCTCGTGGTCGGCATACGCCTCCGGGAAGGCGCTGCGCTGCACCTCCTGCGCCACCTCGGTGACCACCCCCTGGTCCCAGCCCTCCACCTGGACCAGCGCGTCGTAGAAGGCGTTGCTGGCGTAGACCGGGTCGGTGATCTGCTCCACCGAGCCCCACCCCTGGCTGGGGCGCTGCTGGAACAGGCCCTGGCTGTCGGCGTCGCCGTAGCGCAGGTTGCGCAGCTTGCTCTCCTGGATCGCGGTCGCCAGGGCGATGGACGCGGCCCGCGGCGGCAGCCCCCGCTGCACCGACACCGCGGCGATCGTGCCGGCGTTGGCCGCCTGCTCCGGCGTGAGCCGGACCTCCTCTCCGGCGGCGGTGAAGACGCAGCGGGAGGGGGACAGCTCGGCGGCGGCCCACCGCGTGCCGAGCACCGCCCCGGTTGCGGTGAGGCCGACGACGAGGACGGGCACCATCAGACGGGAGGCGCGGGAGCGGGTCATCGGTACCAGTCTAGGGAGCATCCGCCACGGCCCTGCGGCTGGCGTAGGGTCGGTGCCGTGACACGCAGCGACTACCACCAGGGGCCGGTGACGCTGCGGGGGACGCAGGTGCCGCGTACCACCACCGACCAGCGGCTGCTCGACGACGCCGGGCCCACCGACTGGGTCCACTCCGACCCGTGGCGGGTCATGCGCATCCAGGCCGAGTTCGTGGAGGGTTTCGGCGCACTCGCCGAGATCGGCCCGGCGGTGGCGGTTTTCGGCTCGGCCCGGACCCCGGCCGACCACCCCTACTACGCGCTCGGGGTCCAGGTGGGGCGGGCGTTGGCCCAGGCCGGGTATGCCGTCATCACCGGGGGCGGTCCCGGCGCCATGGAGGCGGCCAACAAGGGCGCGTCGGGAGCCGGCGGCACCTCGGTGGGGCTCGGCATCGAGCTGCCCTTCGAGACCGGGCTCAACGAGTACGTCGACCTCGGGATCGACTTCCGCTACTTCTTCGTGCGCAAGACGATGTTCGTGAAGTACTCCGAGGGCTTCGTCGTGCTGCCCGGTGGGGTGGGCACGTTGGACGAGCTCTTCGAGGCGGTCACCCTCATCCAGACCGGCAAGGTGACCAACTTCCCGATCGTGCTCGTCGGCCGGTCCTACTGGGCGCCCCTGCTGGACTGGCTCGAGCGGACCCTGCTGGCCGAGGGCATGATCTCGCCGGGCGACCTCGACCTGATGCGCGTGACCGACGACGTGGAGGAGGTCGTGCGGTGGGTCACCCGCCATCGGCAGGGCCGCGAGGCGCCCGGGGAGCGGGACGTCTGAGCAGGCCCGGGGCGGGTTCTTGCACCGGCCCACCGACGTGCCATGATCGGTGCCGTGATCATCGTCGGGGTCGTCGCTGGGGTGGTCGCCCTCGGCGCGGTGCTGGCGTGGGCGGTCGCCCGTCGTGACCTGCCCGGGACGCCGGAGGCGGTGGGCACGCAGTCGGCACAGGGGCTCCCGGCCGGTCCGGTGGGGCCGGGCGAGGTCCGGTCGCTGCGCTTCGACCAGGCCCTGCGCGGCTACCGCATGGAGCAGGTCGACGGGACGCTGGAGCGGCTGGCTCTCGAGCTGACCGAGCGGGACGCGGAGATCGCGCGGCTGCGCGGCGAGGAGGGGCCACCGACCATCGACGACGACAGGGGGAGCGATGCAGCGCACCGACGACAGTGATCTCTTCGTGGGGCAGGACGGCGTCGCCCGGTGCGGGTGGCCCGGCATCAACCACGCCGACTACCGGGACTACCACGACCGTGAGTGGGGCAAGCCGGTCCACGGCGAGAGCGCCCTGCTCGAACGTCTGTGCCTCGAGGGTTTCCAGAGCGGGCTCTCGTGGTTGGTGATCCTGCGCAAGCGCCCCGGCTTCCGTGAGGCCTTCGCGGGCTTCGACGCGGACGTCGTGGCCCGCTTCACCGAGGCCGACGTGCAGCGGCTGCTGCAGGAGGAGGGGATCGTGCGCAACCGCCGCAAGATCGAGGCGACCATCGCCAACGCCCGGGCCACGATCGAGCTACGTGAGCACGGCGGCCTCGAGGAGCTGCTCTGGACCCATGCGCCCGAGCCCACACCCCGCCCCCGCAGCTTCGCCGACGTGCCGACGCAGACCTCCGAGTCCGAGCTGCTCGCCAAGCGGCTGCGCAAGGCGGGCTTCGAGCAGGTCGGTCCGACCACCCTCTACGCCGCCATGCAGGCCTGCGGGCTGGTCGACGACCATCTGGTGGGCTGCTTCCGGGCCGGCTCCTCCCGGTCCGGGTCGCGGCTGACGGAGATGCGCCGCACCTCATGACGGCGGCGTCCCGCGAGCGGCGCCGCACCGGTCGCCGCGCGCTCGACCTGCGCTTCGTCGGGACCGTCCTGCTGCTGTGGTCCGCGCTCCGTGCGGTGAGCGGGCTGATCCTGTGGCGGCTGGCGCACCACCACCAGGACCCCTCGGTCTACGACGACGCCGGGGTGGGGCTGTACTTCCAGTTCGCCACGCTGTGGGACGGGCAGTGGTACGAGCGGATCGCGACGGAGGGCTACCCCGTCGAGCTCCCGGTCGGCGCGGACGGACTGGTCCAGCAGAACCCGTGGGCGTTCTACCCGGTCTTCCCGCTGCTCGCCCGGGGGCTCATGGGTCTCACGGGGTGGCCGTTCGCCGTCGCCGGTCCCGTGGTCGCCACCGTCCTGGGGTATGCCGCCGCGCTGGTCGTCGCCGGTCTGCTCCGCGAGCGGGTCGGCACCGTCGGTGCGCTGGCGGGGGTGGCCCTGCTCGGCGCCTACCCGAGCTCCCCGACCTTCCAGGTCGCCTACACCGAGTCGTTGGCGCTGCTCGTCCTGGCCGGCGCGCTCTGGCTGCTGGTGCGCGAGCGGTGGTGGGCGGCCGGCGTCGTCGCGCTGCTCACCGGGCTGGCGCGCCCGGTGGCGCTCCCGCTGGGTCTGGTGGCCCTGGTCGTGGTCGTGGCGCGGTGGCGCGAGCGGGGCACCCGCCCGGTCGCGGCGGGGGAGTATGCCGGGATGGCCGCGGCGCTGCTCGGGTGCGGCCTCGCCGGGCTCGTGTGGCCGGCGGTCGCCTGGTGGGGCACGGGCCGGGCGGACGCCTACACCGCGACGATGTCCGCCTGGCGTGGCGGTGAGGCCGTGCTGCCCTTCCTGCCCAGCATCGAGCGCGCCCAGTGGTTGTGGGGTGACCTCGCCGGGCTGCTGGTGCTGGCGGCCGGGATCGGGCTGCTGGTGCTCGCGGTCGTGGGGCCGTGGGCGGCCGGTCTGGGGCTGGCGCTGCGCACCTGGTGCCTGGGCTACGCGCTCTACCTCTTCGCGGCCCTGGACCCGTGGACGAGCCTCTACCGCTACCTCATGCTGCTCTTCCCGCTCTTCGTGGTGCTCGCGGGTGCCGGGTGGGCACCGGGCCAGGGGCCGCGGCGCCCGCGCTGGCTGCTCCCGGCGCGGACCGCCGCGCTGGTCGTGCTGATGGTCGCGGCGCAGGTGTGGTGGGGCTGGTACCTCTTCCGCTTCGAGCCGCCCAGCGACTACCCGCCGTGACCCCCGGAGGCCGGGACGATCACCGGCCGCGGTAGACGGGCTTCTCCTTGGCGAGGAAGGCGTCCACAGCGGTGCGGTGGTCCTCGCTGGTGCCGGTCCGGGTCATGAGCTGGTCCTCGACCGCCAGCGACTCGGCCAGGCCGTGGCCGGCGGAGAAGGCGACCGCCCGGCGCACCGCGCCGTAGGCGAGCGTCGGGCCCGCGGCCAGCTCCTGGGCCACCTGGGCAACCCGGTCGCCGAGCTCGGCGTCGGGGACCACCTCCGTGGCCAGCCCGAGCTCCAGCGCCTCCTGCGCGGGCACGGTGCGCGGGAAGAGGAGCAGCTCCTTGGCCCGGGCGGTGCCGACGAGGCGGGGGAGCGACCAGGACGTCCCGGAGTCGCAGGACAGGGCGATCCCGGTGAAGGCGAGGTTGAAGCCCGCCGACGCGGCGACGTAGCGCAGGTCGCAGGCGAAGGCGAAGGCTGCCCCCGCCCCGGCGGCGACGCCGTTGACCGCCGCCACCACCGGCTTGTCCATCGTCGCGAGCAGCTCGACGACCGGGTTGTAGTGCTCGGAGACCGTGCGCCACAGCGCCTCGGCGTCCTGGCCCAGCAGCCCGACGTGCTCCTTGAGGTCCTGGCCGACGCAGAAGGCCCGACCGGACCCCGTCAGCACCACGCACCGCACCTCGGGGTCGGCCGCCACCTGCTGCAGCGCCGCGAGGAGCACCTCCTTGGTGGCGACGTCGAGCGAGTTCATCGCCTCCGGGCGGCCCAGGGTGAGGGTGGCGACGCCCGTCGCGGGGTCGTGCTCGACGCGGACGGGGGAGGTCTCGGTGCTCATCGGGCCAACCTAACCGGTGGGAGGACCCAGCACCTCGTCCACGTAACGGTCGGCCGCCGGGGCCAGCGCCCGGGCCAGCTCGAGGAAACGCTCCCGCGACCGGTGCCCGGGCCAGTTCGCCGGCAGGACCTGCCGCGGCAGCTCCGGGTCGCGGAAGAGGAACCGCCGCCACTCGTGCACCAGGAGCGTGCGGTCGCGGTAGGACTGCTCCGGTCCGGCGCCCGCGACCTCCGCCACGGCGGGCAGGCCCGCCTCGAAGCGGCGGTGCTGCGCGGCGATCCCCTCGAGGTCCCAGACGCGCGCGGCGAGCAGGGAGCCGTCTTGCACCGGGTCCAGCGCGCCGTGCACGGCGACCCAGCCGATCTCGAGCGGGGCGAGCGAGGCCGCGAGCTCGGGGCTCGGCCGCGGGCTGACCCAGCCGCCCCCGCCCAGCCGGCCGTAGCGAGGTAGGCCAGGGTCGCCGCCACCTGCTCGCGACGCCTCCGGTCGCCCCCGCTGTCCACGTGCACGACGTGCCAGCGGCCGTCCCACGGCGGGGCCGAGCTGGCGTAGATGCGCTCGTGCGCGCGGTGCCAGCGGTCCTGCGCGCGGGCGCTCGCGGCATACCCCCGGGATCCGGTCTCGGTGCGCGGCTCGAGCCAGCCCTGCGCCGCCAGCCGGGAGATCGCGGTGCGCGTGGCGGGGGCCGCCACCTCGACCGTCCCGGTGAGCGTGAGGATGGCCGAGACGGGCGCCCACCAGCCACGTCGTCGCAGGTGGTCGCCGAAGAGGTCGACGACGGCGGAGCGGGCTTGCACGCTGACAGTGTGCCGCACGAGGGGCAGCCAGCGGTCCCGTCCGGCGGGCATCCCGATTATGCGGGCGGGCCGGGAGGGGGGATAATCGCAGGCAGGTACGGCTCCGTCGACACCGCGGCGGGCGAGCGGCACGCGGCCGCGCCACGAGGAAGGGCAACCATGGCAGCAATGAAGCCTCGCACCGGAGATGGTCCGCTGGAAGTCACCAAGGAGGGCCGCGGCATCGTCCTGCGGATGCCTCTGGAGGGTGGCGGGCGCCTGGTCGTCGAGATGAACGCCGAGGAGGCAGGGGCCCTCGGCCAGGCCATCCAGGACTGCGTGGGCTGACCGACCGCCCGCACGACGACGGCCCCCGGACCTCGCGTCCGGGGGCCGTCGTCGTGCGCTCAGCGCTTGACCGCGACGAACAGCCCGTCACCCACCGGCAGCAGCGCCGGGACCAGCCCCTCCTCCTCGCGCAGCGACTTGCCGAGGTCCCGCAGGACGGTCGTGGTCTCGTCCCGCGCCGCCGGGTCGGCCACCTTGTCGTGCCAGAGCATGTTGTCCAGCACCAGCAGGCCCCCGGGGCGCAGCAGGCGCAGCGCCGCCTCGACGTAGACCGGGTAGCCGTCCTTGTCGGCGTCGACGAGCACGAGGTCGTAGGCCCCGTCGGTCAGCCGGCCCAGCACGGCGGCGGCGTCCCCGCTGATCACCCGGGTCCGCTGCGGCGGGATACCGGCGGCGGAGTAGGCCTCGCGAGCCGCCCGCTGGTGCTCCGGGTCGCTGTCGATCGTGGTGAGGATGCCGTCGCGGGGCATACCCTGCAGCAGCCACAGACCGGAGCTTCCCGCGCCGGTCCCCACCTCCACCACGTGCGCGGCGCGCACGGCCGCCGCGAGCAGCCGCAAGGTCGCCCCCGCGCCGTTGCCGAGCGGGGTGGCCCCGAGCTCCTCGCCGCGTCGCTGCGCGGACTCGATGACCGGGTGGGGTGCGATGAAGTCCTCGGCGTAGGCGATCGAGGAGGCCTTGGGTGCTGCCATGGCCGACAGCCTAGCGCCAGCCCGCCGCCCAGCCGGCTCCCAGCCGGACCTGCCATCGTGGGGTCATGTCGGCGCCAGACTGGGTCCCCCCGAGCTGGGAGGAGATCGTCCGCGAGCACTCGCCCCGCGTCTACCGGCTCGCCTACCGGCTGACCGGTGACCCGCACGAGGCGGAGGATCTCACCCAGGACGTCTTCGTGCGTGTCTTCCGCTCGTTGGACTCCTTCCGCCCCGGCACCTTCGAGGGGTGGTTGCACCGGATCACGACCAACCTCTTCCTCGACAAGGTGCGCCGTCGGCAGCGGATCCGGTTCGACGCGCTCACCGACGAGTTGTCCGCCCGCCTGCCGCTGCGCGCCTCGGGCACCGACCCGGAGCAGGTCTACGCCATGACGCACCTGGACGGCGACATCCAGGAGGCGCTGAACGCCCTGCCGCCGCAGTTCCGGGCCGCGGTGGTGCTCGCGGACATCGAGGGCTACTCCTACGAGGAGGTCGCGCAGACGCTGGGGGTCAAGATGGGCACCGTCCGGTCGCGGATCCACCGCGGGCGCGCACTGCTGCGCCAGTCGCTGGCCCACCGCCGCCCCAGCCGCGGCCACAGCCAGGGCGGCGCGACCCTCGGGCGCCCGGCCGCCGCGCTGGGCTGAGGGGTGCGCTGGCACAATCGACTGCCATGAGCGGTCCTCGCAGCCTCGCCCCCGTGGTGGTCGTCGCCGTGCTGGGCGGTCTGCTCGGGGGGATGGGTGGTGCGGTCCTGGCCGACCGGCTGGACACCACGAGCGTGCCGGAGGAGCAGGTGCCGGCGGCAGAGTCTGCCTCGGTCGACGACGAGGCGGCAGCCCCACCGCCACCGGTGGAGGCCGACGGCACGATCAGCGGGCTCTCGCAGGCCGTGCTGCCCAGCGTCGCGCTCATCTCCATCGGCGAGGACGGCGAGCTGGGGCTGGGCTCGGGCTTCGTCGTCCGGGAGGACGGCTACCTGCTCACCAACCACCACGTGATCGAGGTCGCCGGCGAGGACGACCCCATCGTCGTCGAGCTGCCCGGCGAGGAGCCGATGGACGCCGAGCTGGTGGGCTCCGAGCAGGCCTACGACATCGCCGTGCTCCGCGTGGACCGCACCGACCTGGCCCCGCTCGCCTTCGCCGACTCCGACACCCTCTGGGTCGGCCAGACCGTCGTCGCCGTCGGCGCCCCGCTGGGGCTCGACAGCACCGTCACCAGCGGCATCGTCTCGGCCAAGGACCGGCCGGTGGTGGCCGGGGAGACGCAGGAGAGCACGAGCTACATCAGCGCCATCCAGACCGACGCCGCCATCAACCCGGGCAACTCCGGCGGCCCCCTGCTGGACCTCTCCGGGCAGGTGGTCGGCGTCAACTCGGCGATCGCCCAGGTGCCGCAGGCGGCCGGTTTCGGCGGGCCTTCCGGCAGCATCGGGCTCGGCTTCGCGGTCCCCGCCGAGCAGGCCGACCGGACCGCGACCCAGCTCATCGAGACCGGGACCAGCGAGCACCCGGTCATGGGCGTCTTGGTCGACCTCACGTATACCGGCGACGGCGCCCGGGTGCTCGAGGAGGCCGCCGGCGAGGACCCGCCGGTCGTGCCCGGGGGACCGGCCGACCTGGCTGGGATCCGGCCGGGAGACGTCATCCTCGCCGTGGACGGGACGACGATCCGTGACTCGCAGCAGCTCATCGTGGTGCTCCGGTCCTACGCGGTCGGAGACACCGTCGAGCTGGAGATCCGGGACGGGGACGACGGCAGCCGCACCGTCGAGGTCACCCTCGCCGGCTCGGGCGGGTAGGTAGGCTGTGCAGGCCGCCGCGCGCCGCTGCGGCGGCCCTGCGACCGGAGGAGAGGCGTGATCGGGAACCTCGCCGGGGGAGAGATCCTGCTCCTCGTGCTGGCCGCGCTGCTCGTCCTCGGACCGACCCGGCTGCCCGGCTACGCCGCGAAGCTCGGGCAGGGCGTGCGCTACCTGCGGGACCTGGCCGAGGGCGCCAAGGGGCAGCTGCGCGACGAGCTCGGGCCGGGCTTCGACGACATCGACTGGCGCCAGCTCGACCCCCGGCAGTACGACCCGCGCCGCATCGTACGCGAGGCACTCAGCGAGCCCCCGTCGGGCTCGTCGAGCGGCCGAGGCGCGCGGGGGGACGAGCCTGACGAGAAGCCGGTCTCGGCGCGGATGACGCCGGCGCTGCCGGTCCACGACCCGAGCCTGCCGACCCCCTTCGACCTCGACGCGACCTAGACGCGCGCGGTGGGCGTGATGCCGAGCTTGCGGCCCGCCAGACCGCGACCACGGCGGGCCAGCTGCCGCGCCACGCCGCGCAGCGCGGTCGCTGCGGGGGAGTCCTGCTGACCCTCGGCGCCCACCACCGGCGACCCCAGGTCGCCGCCCTCGCGCAGCGTGACGTCCAGGGGTACCTGCCCCAGCAGCGGCACCTGCGCGCCGATCGAGCGGGACAGCGAGTCGGCGACCGCCTGGCCGCCGCCGCTGCCGAAGAGCTCGGTGCGGGTGCCGTCCGGCAGCTCCAGCCAGGACATGTTCTCGATCACCCCGGCGAGGCGCTGGTGGGTCTGCAGCGCGATGGCACCGGCCCGCTCGGCCACCTCGGCGGCGGCCTGCTGCGGGGTGGTGACGACGAGCAGCTCGCTGCTCGGGAGCAGCTGGGCGACGCTGATGGCGATGTCGCCGGTGCCGGGCGGCAGGTCGAGAAGGAGCACGTCCAGATCGCCCCAGTAGACGTCGGCGAGGAACTGCTGCATCGCCCGGTGCAGCATCGGCCCGCGCCACACCACCGGCTGGTTGCCGGGGACGAACATCCCGATCGAGATGACCTTGACCCCGCTCGGCTCGGCCACGGGGGGCAGGATCATGTCGTCGACCTGGGTCGGCGGCTGGGTGACGCCCATCATCCGGGGGACCGAGAAGCCGTAGATGTCGGCGTCCACGACCCCGACCCGGAGCCCTTCGGCAGCCATCGCCACTGCCAGGTTGACGGTGACCGAGGACTTCCCGACGCCGCCCTTGCCGGAGGCGACGGCATACACCGTCGTCAGCGAGTCGGGCTGCGCGAAGGGGATCTCCCGCTCCGTCTGCCCGCCGCGCAGTTGGTCACGCAGCGCCCCGCGCTGCTCGTCGCTCATGACCCCGAGCCGGACGTCGACACCGGTGACGTGCTCGACCTCGGTCACGGCGGCGGTGACGTCCCGCGTGATGGTGTCCTTGAGCGGGCACCCCGGGACGGTGAGCAGCACGGTCACCTGGACGTGGCCCTCGTCGGTGACGTCGACCGCCTCGAGCATGCCGAGCTCGGTGATCGGCTTCTTGATCTCCGGGTCGTTGACCCGGGCGAGGGCAGCGTGCAGGGCGTCGGTGCTGGGGGCGGACATGCCTTCCATGGTAGGTGCCCCGGCGCGGCACCCGGACGGCGGTCGCGCGCCGGCGGTGGGCGTGCGGTGAGGCGCCGGTCAGTCGCGAGAAGGTCGCCGGTCGAGCCCCGACGCGGACGGGTCGGCGGCGTCCTCGGCGACCGCGTCCTGCTCCCGCAGCTCCTCCAGCACGTCCCGCAGCTCGGAGCGCACGAAGTCACGGGTCGCCACGTCGCGCATCGCCAGCCGCAGGGCGGCCACCTCCCGGGTGAGGAACTCGGTGTCCGCCTGGGTGCGCTCGTCGCGGGAGCGGTCCTGCTCCATCTGCACCTTGTCGCGGTCGTCCTGCCGGTTCTGCGCGAGCAGGATCAGCGGCGCGGCGTAGGAGGCCTGCAGGCTGAGCATGAGGGTGAGGAAGATGAAGGCGTAGGGGTCGAAGCGGGCCCCGGCCGGCAGGACCGTGTTCCAGGCGATCCAGAGCAGCACGAAGAGGGTCATCCACACGAGGAACCGTGCGGTGCCCATGAAGCGGGCGAAGCGCTCCGCGAAGGCCCCGAAGCTCTCCGGGTCCATGCGGGCCTGCGGCATCCAGCGCGACTGCTTCGCCAGGGGCTGGTCCAGCCGCGCGCCCTTGGTCTCCTCGCCCCGCCGGGAGCCGCCGCGGGAGCGCGCCGTGTGTCGGGTCGGCTCAGACATCCCCGGCCTCCGTCAGGTCCGACTCGCGCCAGTCGTCGGGAAGGATGTGGTCGAGGACGTCGTCGACGGTGACCGCGCCGAGCAGCCGCCCCTCGGGGTCGGCCACCGGGAGCGCCACGAGGTTGTAGGTCGCCAGGGCCCGGGTGACCACGCCCAGGCTGGCGCCCGGAGCCACCGGGTCGATGTCGGTGTCGAGGATGGAGCCCACGGGCTGGTGCGGGGCCTCGCGCAGCAGGCGCTGGATGTGGATGCTGCCCAGCAGCCGACCGGTGGGGGTCTCGTGCGGGGGCCGGGTGACGTAGACCAGCGACGCGGTCGCGGGGTGCATCTCCTCGCGGCGCACCAGCGCCAGCGCCTCGGCGATGCTGGCCTCCGGGCCGAGGATCACCGGCTCGGTGGTCATGAGGCCGCCCGCGGTGTTCTCGTCGTAGGTCAGCAGCCGCCGGATGTCGGCGGCCTCGTCCGGCTCCATGAGCGCCAGCAGCTCCTCCTGCACCTCCTCGGGCAGGTCGGAGAGCAGGTCCGTCGCGTCGTCGGGCTGCATCGCCTCGAGGATGTCGGCGGCACGCTCGGTCGCGAGGTGGGTGAGGATCTGCATCCGGTCGTCGTCCGGCAGCTCCTCCAGGACGTCGGCCAGGGTCTCGTCGTCCAGGGCGTCGGCCACCTCGGCCCGACGCTTCGCCGACAGGTCGTGGATCGCCTCGGCGAGGTCGGGCGGCTTGAGGTCCTCGTAGGCCTCCAGCAGCGCGGTCGCGGCCTGCGGCGGACCCTGCTCCTGCAGCCCGTCGACCGCCTCGACGTCCACCAGCAGCGTCTCCCCGCGCCGCCGCCGCAGCAGCCCCCGGCGGGGGGCCTCGGCGCGGCCCTTGCGGACGAAGACCTTGGTCAGCCGCCAGTCGCCCCCGCGCTGCTGGTCCATGGCGACGTCCTCGACCACGGCCGGCAGCCGGTCGTCCCCGTCGCTGACGGTGACCTGCCGGTCGAAGAGCTCGCCCACGACGAGGGTCTCCCCGGCCCGCTGCTCGAAGCGGCGCATGTTGACCAGGCCGGTGGTGATGACCTGCCCGGCGTCGATGGAGGTGACCCGGGTGATCGGCACGAAGACCCGGCGGCGGCCGGGGACCTCGACCGCCAGGCCGATGGCGCGCGGGCCGTGGGAGGCGGCCCGACCGGTGAGGGTGACCACCACGTCGCGCACCCGTCCGACCTCGTCACCCAGCGGGTCGAAGACGCTCAGGCCGGCCAGGCGGGCGACGAAGACGCGGTGGGTGCTCACGCGATGAAGAATACGACGGTGGGGAGGCCGCGCGGCGAGGCCGGTCGCGGTGGTCGGGGCGGCTTGGCACAATGGCGAGGTGAGCACTCCCACCGGTTCCCGGCGCCCCATGGCGCGCCCCACGCTCGACCTCGACTACCCGAAGAGCATCGCCGTCTACGACCGCTACGAGCAGGCGCAGGAGGCCGTGGACTACCTCTCCGACCACGAGTTCCCGGTCCAGCAGGTGCTCATCGTCGGCACCGACCTCAAGCAGGTCGAGCGGGTGACCGGACGCCTGACGACCGGCCGGGTCGCGCTGGGCGGCGCGCTGTCCGGGGTGTGGCTCGGGCTCTTCGTCGGCCTCGTCTTCGCCCTCTTCGCCGGTCCGGGCGACACGCTGCTCACGATCGGCTGGACGGCGCTCTTCGGTGCCGTCTTCGGCCTGGTCTGGGGTCTGATCGGGTATGCCTTCACCCGCGGGCGGCGCGACTTCACCTCGGTCACCCAGGTCGTCGCGACCCGCTACGAGGTCCTCACCGAGCACAAGCTCGTCGAGCAGGCCAAGGACCTGCTGGGGTCCAGGCTCACCTGAGCGGGTTCGACGGCGGCCGCCCCGCCGGCCTGCCTCGTCGCGCTCAGCCGCGGCGGCCGCCGGAGCGGACCCAGGCCTCCACCTCGTCCGCCGTCCGCGGCAGCATCGCGGACAGGTTGCGCGACCCGTCGGCGGTCACGACCACGTCGTCCTCGATCCGCACCCCGATCCCGCGCAGCTCCTCGGGCACGAGCAGGTCGTCGGCCTTGAAGTAGAGCCCGGGCTCGACGGTGAGGACCATGCCCTCGCGCAGCTCGCCCTCGACGTAGTCCTCACGCAGCGCCTGCGCGCAGTCGTGCACGTCGATGCCGAGGTGGTGGCTCGTGCCGTGCACCATCCAGCGGCGGTGGAACTGCCCCTCCTGCGCGTCCAGCGTCTGCTCCAGGGTCACGTCCTGCGGCAGCAGGCCCCAGTCGAGCAGGTGCCGCGCGATGACCTCGATGGCGGCGGCGTGGACGTCCTTGAACCGGTTCCCCGGACGCACCGCGGCCAGGCCCGCCTCCTGCGCCTCCAGCACGGCCTCGTAGACTCGGCGCTGCGGCTCGGTGAAGGTGCCCGAGACCGGGACCGTGCGGGTGACGTCGGCCGTGTAGAGCGCGTCGGTCTCGACCCCTGCGTCGAGCAGCAGCAGCTGGCCCTCCTGCACGTCACCGGTGTTGCGGATCCAGTGCAGCGTCGTGGCGTGGTCGCCGGCGGCGCAGATGGAGTCGTACCCGACCCCGTTGCCGGCGTGCCGGGCGTGCAGCCCGAAGACGCCCTCGACCCAGCGCTCGCCGCGGCCTCGCCGGACCGCCTCGGGCAGGTGCTCCACGACGGCGTCGAAGGCGGTGGCGGTGGCGTCGACCGCTTCCTGCATCTGCGCCACCTCCCAGTCGTCCTTGACCATCCGCATCGTCGACAGCGTGCGCGCCAGCTCCAGGTCCGCCTCGGTGCTCGCCTCGACCTGCGCCTGCTCGCCCAGCCCGGCCTGCGCGCGCACCTCGTCGACCTGCTGCGCGACCTCCCGGTCCGCGTCCCGCACGACCCGCACCGCCAGCCCCGAGGGGCCGACGTCCTTGGCCAGCGCGTCCGGGAGCTCGGCCAGGTGACGCGTGGGCATACCCAGCTCCGCGGCGGCCGAGGCGAGCGTCGGGCGGGACCCGACCCAGAACTCCCCGGACCGGGAGTCGGCGAAGAATTCCTCGCTGTCCCTGTCGGCGAGCGGCACGAAGTAGAGGTGCGCCTCATGGCCCTCGCCGTCGGCGGCGGGCTCGAGGACGAGCACCGCGTCCGGTTCGCGGTCGGCACCCAGGCCGGTGAGGTGGGCGAAGGCGCTGTGCGGGCGGAAGACGTAGTCGGTGTCGTTGCTGCGGATCTTCAGCCCTCCGGCCGGCACGACCAGCCGTTCCCCGGGGAAGGCGGCCGAGAGCGTCTCGCGGCGGGCGGCGGCATACCGCGCCGCCTCGGTGAGCTCCGGCAGCTCGGTCGACCGGGGGGCCCAGCCCTCGCGCATGAAGGCCATGAAGGCCTCGCCGGTGGGACGGTTGCGGTGCTCTGCCTGGTGCTGCTTCTCACTCACGGTGGCCATCGTAGGCGGTGCCCAGCGAACACCGAGCGAACGGTCAGCCGCCGGCCCTAGGCTTGCCCCCGATGAGCGACCAGTCCCCCTACACGAGCATGCCCGGCATCGTCACCGGACCGCAGCGGATCGGGCGTCCGCAGCTGATCCCGGCGGCCCGCCTCGGTCGGCAGCTGAAGTACCAGGCGGTGCGCGTGGTGCGCTCCAGCTCGCCGCCCACCACCGCCATCGGCACGTCGATCGCGGCGGACGAGGCGACTCAGCGGCATGCCCGGGCGGTCTGCGACCTGGCCCTGCGGGTGGGGGAGGCACTGCTGTCCACCGGTGCCTCGGCGGCGGACTGCGTCGCGGCGGTCCTGCGGCTCGGGCAGGCCTACGGCATCAGCTCCATGCACATCGACATCACCTACACCTCGATCGCGGTCTCGGTGCACCGCGGTGTCGACGAGGACTCGCTCACCGTCATGCGGGTCATCCCCGACCGTTCGCCGGACTACACCCGGATGGAGGCGGTCCAGCGGCACATCGACGACATCGAGCGCTCCGCCGAACAGGCCCAGGCGGGCATCGGCACGGTGATGGACGTCGACGTGGCGCGGACCAGGCTCGTGTCCCTGCTCTCCTCACCGCACCCCTACCGTCGCTGGGTGGTGACCGCAGGCGCCGCGATCATGTCCGTGGGCGTGGTCATGCTCTACGGCGCCGGGCCGTTCATGTGGCTGGTCGCGGCAGCCTCCGCGGCGCTGGTGGACCGGGTGCAACGACTTCTCTACGTCTGGGGGATCGCGGCCTTCTTCACGCAGGTCATCAGCGCCGCGATACCCGCCGGCATCGGGCTGGTGATGTATGCCGTCGGCCGGGAGAGACCCTCGGTCGTGGTCATCTCCGGCATCGTCGTGCTGCTGGCCGGGCTGAGCGTGCTCGGCGCGGCGCAGGACGCCATCGACGGCTACTACGTGACGGCCGGTGCCCGCGGTCTCGAGGTGGTCATGATGACGCTCGGCATCGCCGTGGGCGTGGCGCTCGTGCTCGGCATCGCGCGCCGGTTCGGGGTCTCGATGGAGGCCGCGCCCTTCGTGGCCCTCGGTGGCACCCCGCTCATCTCGACCATCGGCGCCGCGCTCATCGCGCTCGGCTTCTGCCTCAGCACCTACTCCGGCGTGCGGGTCATCGGGCTGAGCATCGTCATCGCCTCGGGTGCCTGGCTGGTGCTGGAGGCGGGCCTCTTCCTGGGGCTGGCGGCGCCGGCCGCTGTCGCCGTGGCGGCCTCGGTGGTGGGCGCCTTGGCCTTCGCGTCGTTCAAGGTCTTCCGGGTGCCCGAGGACGCCATCGCCACGGCAGGGATCGTCTCGCTGCTGCCCGGGCTCGCGGTCTACCGCGCGCTCTACCTCATCATGCAGAACAACGAGGCCGTCATCCCCGGGGCGGTCCTCTACTTCGTCAGCGCGGTGGCCACCGGCCTCGGTCTGGCCGCAGGCCTGGCCATCGGCAGCTTCACCGCGCGGCGCAAGTTCGGCCTCGACCCCGCGGCCCTGCGGGCACGCCGCCGCTCCCGCGGGACCTACGTCGCGGGAGCCTGAGCCGTCCGGCCGCAGACGGTGTCAGTCGGTCCAGGTCCAGCTGGCGAGCATGTCGTCCAGCACCGGCGCGGCGTCCTCGGCCTGGCTCTCGACCGCCGAGAAGGTCACGACGTAGAGCGTGCCCTCGTGCGACACCCACCGCTGGGTCTGGTGGACCGTCGCGTCCTGCACCTCGCGCACCAGGGTGTAGCCGGGAGCCCGGTTGCCGTCGACCTCGGCGGGCTCGAGCAGCTCGTACTCGCCGTCCTCCCCGGCGAGGTCCTCCGCGGCCTGCTCGACGGCGGAGGTGAGGTTGCCGACGTACTCCTCCTGCGTGATGACCACGTTGGTGTAGAAGTCGTCGACCCGCTCGGCGTCGCGGCCGGCGAGCACCGTGGCCTCGGTCTGGTCCTGGGCGGTGGCCGTGGCGTCCTCCCACGTCCCGGGGAGCGTGACCGTGAAGGTGTCGTCGGTGGCACCGAGCTCCAGCTCCTCGGGCTCCTCCGGCTCGCTGGTGGCGGCGGCCTCCTCGGTCTGGGACGACTCGTCCGCCGCGGTGGTCTGCTCGGCGTCGTCGCCGCTGGGCTCCTCGCTGGCGGCCGACTCCTCGGTCGCGCTGCTCGTCGCCGGGGGCTCGTTCACCGGCTCCTCGTCGGCGCACGCGGCGAGCGACAGCACCGCCAGCAGGCTCGCGGCTCCGGCGGTGCGCAGGGAGGCTCGGGTCGTGGTCATGCTTCTCCTTCGGGCGCGCGTGGCGCGTCACGTGCCGGGATGGGCCCGGTCCGTCGTCGTCGGTCGTGTCCCAGTATGACCGGTCGGCGTCACCGCCTACCGTGTCCTCCATGCCGCGCCTCTCGCCGACCGCCCGGGTCGACCTGCACACGCACTCGACCCACAGCGACGGCACGCAGACGCCCGGCGACCTGGTGCGGGAAGCTGCGGCGACGGGGCTGGACGTCCTGGGACTGACCGACCACGATGCCGTGTCCGGCTGGGAGGAGGCTGACCGCGCCGGCCGGGAGCACGGCGTGGTGGTGGTGCCGGGGGTGGAGATCTCCTGCAGCTGGCAAGGACGGTCGGTGCACCTCCTGGCCTACCTGCCCGACCCGGGCGACGAGGCGTTGTCCGCCGAGCTGGCGCGGACCCGGGAGAGCCGCACGGGTCGGCTTCGTCGCATGGTGCGGCGGCTGGAGTCCGCCGGTTACCCGGTGACCTGGGAGGAGGTGCTGGCGCAGGCGGGCGACGTGCGCTCGCTGGGCCGGCCGCACATCGCCGACGTCCTCGTGCGCCAGGGCAGCTTCCCGGACCGGGACGCCGCCTTCGCGGACGTGCTGCACTCGCGCAGCAGCTTCCACGTGGCGCACTACGCACCGTCCCCGACGGCGGCCATCGAGCTGGTGCGGGCCGCGGGTGGCGCCCCGGTGCTGGCGCACCCCTTCGCCGCCGCGCGCGGGCATACCCTGCCGGAGACGCTGCTCGAGGAGCTGGCTGCCGCGGGGCTTGCCGGGATCGAGGTGGAGCACCGCGACCACACGCCGCAGGACCGCGACCGGGCGGCTCGCCTCGCCCGGCAGCTCGACCTCCTGCCGACCGGGTCCAGCGACTACCACGGCAGCGGCAAGCCCAACCGGCTCGGGGAGCACACCACCTCGGTGGAGGTGCTGCGTGCGCTCCTGGAGCAGACCGCGGGTCAGCTCCTCGGGGCGTCCCCCTGACCCGACGTCGTCCGACGGCGGCGACGCCGACGTCCCGAGCCGCTGGACTCGGTGGTCGTGCTGGTCCTGCTGCCTTGACGGTCCGAGCGCTCGCCGCCGCGCTGCCCGGTGCGGCCGCGGCCGCCCTGGCCACCGCGGTCGCGGCGCCCTCCCGAGCGGCCCCCGCGACCGCGCCGGTGGTCGCTGCCCGGCGCCTCGATGTCCTCGACCTTCTCGGCGCCGAGCCCCTCGCGGGTCCGGGCCGAGCGGGGCAGGGTGCCCCGGGTGCCCTCCGGGATGCCGAGCTGCTCGAACAGGTGGGGGCTGGAGGAGTAGGTCTCCTCCGGCTCCGGGTAACCGAGGTCGAGGGCCTTGTTGATCAGCCCCCAGCGGGGCATGTCGTCCCAGTCCACGAAGGTGATCGCGACACCGGTGGCGCCGGCCCGGCCGGTGCGGCCGATCCGGTGCAGGTAGGTCTTCTCGTCCTCGGGGCACTGGTAGTTGATGACGTGGGTGACGGCCTCCACGTCGATGCCGCGGGCCGCGACGTCGGTGGCGACCAGGATGTCCACCTTGCCGGTGCGGAAGGCCCGCAGCGCCTGCTCGCGCGCGCCCTGGCCCAGGTCGCCGTGGATCGCGGCCGCCGCGAAGCCACGGTCCGCCAGCTCGTCCGCGACCTTGGCAGCGGTCCGCTTGGTGCGCGCGAAGACGATGGTCAGCCCACGTCCCTCCGCCTGCAGGATGCGCGCGAGCATCTCCACCTTGTCCATGGCGTGCGCCCGGTAGGCGAACTGCTCGACGGCGGCGACGGTGTGGCCCTCGCCGTCCTCGCTGACCGCACGGATGTGCGTCGGCTGCGTCATGTAGCCACGGGCCAGGGAGACCACGGCGCCGGGCATGGTCGCGGAGAAGAGCATGGTGTGCCGACCGGCGGGGGTGAGCGCCAGCAGCCGCTCGACGTCCGGCAGGAAGCCCAGGTCGAGCATCTCGTCGGCCTCGTCCAGCACCACGGTGCGGGCGTGCGCCAGGCTGAGATGACCCTTCGAGGCGAGGTCGAGCAGCCGGCCCGGGGTGCCCACGACGACCTCGACCCCGCGCTGCAGGGCTTCGATCTGCGGCTCGTAGGCGCGACCGCCGTAGACCGTCAGCACCCGGATCCCCCGGTGCGCACTGGCCTTGGTGAGGTCGCCCGCCACCTGCACCGCGAGCTCGCGGGTGGGGGCCACGACGAGGGCCTGCGGGGCGCCGGGGCGCTCCTGGGCGGAGAACTCGGGGTCGTCCGGCGCGACGACGTGGTGGAGCAGGGGGAGGCCGAAGCCGAGGGTCTTGCCGGTCCCGGTCTTGGCCTGGCCGATGATGTCGTGGCGGGACAGGGCGACGGGCAGGGTCATGGCCTGGATCGGGAAGGGGTGGGTGATCCCTCCGTCGGCCAAGGCACGGACGATGTCGGGGTGGAGGTCGAAGTCGGCGAACGCGCGGTCTTCCTGCATGGGTGATCCTCTCGATCGGGTGGCCGTCCGAGCGCCGTGCGGCGGGACGGTCCGGGCCGATCGGAGACGATCCATGGGGAGGTCGGGCGCCACGCCCGACCCACGACGCCGCCTGCTTCCTCGTGGCAGGACGGCCGACCGGGCACCGGTGTACGACAGGTCAGTCTACCCGCTGGCCGGGCAGCCCCGGACGCACGACGACGGCGCGCCCCCCGGTGGGTGACGCGCCGCCGCGGCCTGTGCTCGCCCTCCGGGGGCGGGCAGGGTCAGTCAGCTGACCGCCTTGCGGCCGGTGATGGCGCCGTAGACCAGCACGGCGACGATGGCGAAGATCGTGCCGAGGATGAGACCCCAGAAGCTGAACTGCGCGCCGCTGGTGCCGAGGAACCGCGATCCCACGAAGGAGCCGAGCAACGAGCCGACGGCGCCCAGCAGGATGGTCATGGGGACGGAGATGTTCTGCTTACCCGGCAGGATGAGCCGGGCGAGCGGGCCGACGATGCAGCCGACGATGAGTGCGACGATGATGGTCGTGATCATGGGGAATGCCCCTTTCGCAAAAGCCTCCCGGGCGGGGCTTTCCGTCCCGGGTGGCCCATCGGTCGTGCGGGCACGGGTCGATGAGCCGCGCTCACGGTAGTGCGCAGACACCACAGGCGCCACTCCGGGCGCCGCGTGTCTGCGCACTCGTGACCGAACCGTGACGCGGCCTGTCCGGCGGCGTGCCGCCGGTCAGTGGCTCCCGAAGCCGACCCGACCCTTGTCCTGCGCGCCGATCTCGACGTAGGCGAGGGTCGTGGTGGGGACGATGACGGTCCGTCCCTTGTCGTCCTGCAGCTCCACGACCGGAGCCTGGGTGGTGAGAGCCTCGGTCACGGCCTGGCGGACCGCCTCCGGGGTCTGGGCGGACTCGAACGTCACCTCGCGCCCGACGTCACGGACACCGATGCGGACCTCCACGACAAACCTCCACGACATGCTCGGGTGGCGACGACCCGGTCGGGCCGTGCCCCGCCAGCCTAGCCCTGGGCGACGGACGTCGTCCGTGGGGGGACCGCGCCCCAGCCGCGCCACGCGATGGTCGAGAGCAGCTCGAGCACGCGCTCGCGGGCCATCGTGTCGCGGCGGCTGTACCAGCTCAGCGCCGCCGCCTGGGCCATACCGGCCATGGCGGTGCCCAGCAGGACACACTCGTCCCACGACAGGTCCGTCTCCTCGGCCAGGACCCGTCCCATGGACTCGCCGCACGCCCGGCGGGTCCGCTCGACGATGGCCGACACCGCGGCCTCGGACGCCATGTCCGACTGGAAGAGGACCGAGTAACCCGACGAGGGCGACTCGACGAACTCGAAGAACTGGCTGAGGCACCCCGAGATGCGGGCGTGGTTGGTCTGACCCGTGTCGAGGGCGCTGTCGATGGTGCGGACGACCTCGTCCGACACCGACTCCGCGACGGCGAGGTAGAGGTCGAGCTTGCTGCTGAAGTGCTGGTAGAGCACGGGCTTGCTCACGCCGGCACGGACGGCGATGTCGTCCATCGCGGTCGCGTGGTAGCCGGACTCGGCGAAGGCCTCCTGGGCAGCACCGAGGAGCTGGGCACGGCGTTCGTCGCGGGGCAGGCGCAGCCTGCGGTCACGGGGCGGGGGGCTGGTCACGGGTCCCTCTCCTTCTTCGAGAGATCAGTCTACGTCCCAGGACCCGGCGGGGACGGTCTGTCTCCGCCGGGTGATGAGATGGAGTCATGTCCGTGACCGACCGAGGGCCGAGCGCAGCGCTCGACCCCACCCAGGAACGCGTGGTGGCCCACCGCGACGGCGTCCTCGTCGCGCAGGGGGCACCGGGCACGGGCAAGACGACTGTGCTGGTCCGGCACGTCCAGCAGCGGATCTCCGCCGGCCTCGCCCCGGACCACTGCCTCGTCATCGCGCCGACCCGGCAGTCGGCGAGCCGGGTCCGCACCGCGATCGCGCGTGGCCTCGGGGCGACCCACACCCAGCCGCTGGCCCGGACGGCGGCATCCCTCGCCTTTGCCGTGCTCCGGCTGGCCGCTGCGCGGGCGGACGAGCCGGCACCGCGGCTCATCTCCGGGGCGGAGCAGGATGCCGTGCTGCGGGAGCTGCTCGCCGGGCACGAGGAGAGCGGCACCGGCCCGTCCTGGCCCCCTGACCTCGAGCTCGCCCGTCGCACCACCGGCTTCCGGGACCAGCTGCGGGACCTGCTCATGCGCGCGGTCGAGCACGGGGTCGGCCGGGCGGACCTGGAGCACCTGTCCCGGGTCCACGGGCGGCCCGAGTGGGCCTGCGCGGGGGAGGTGCTGGAGGAGTACGACCAGGTCACGGCACTGGCCGACCCCGGCAGCTATGACCCTGCGTGGATCTGCACCGCGGCTGCGGGACTCCTCGAGGGCGACGAGTCGTTGCGCGCCGTCGTGCACGAGAGGGTGAGCTTCGTGGGCGTCGACGACGCGCAGGAGCTGACGGCCTCGGCCGCACGTCTCCTGGACGTCGTCCGACCCGCAGGTGTCGACAGCGTGCTCGTCGGCGACCCGGACGCGGCGGTCCTCGGGTTCCGCGGCGCGGTCCCCGGCGCCTTCCTGGAGCTCGGTGAGCGATGGGCGGGAGAGGCCGGCCCGGCACGGGAGACGCTCGGGGTGCGGCACGGGACCAGCGGCGCGGTGGGCGAGGTGGTCGACCGGGTCGCGCAGCGGATCGGCCTCGTCGGGGACGCCCGGCACCGCGGACCGATCAGCGGCGACGAGCAGGGGACGGGATCGGTGCGGATCACCCGCAGCGCCGCCCAGGAGGCCTCGCTGGTGGCGCGGTGGCTGCGGCACGCCCACCTCGTGGAGGGTGTCCCCTGGCAGGAGCTGTCGGTGATCGCCCGGAGCGTGCAGCAGCAGGACGCCGTGCGTCGTGCGTTGGCCTCGGGCGGGGTGCCCGTGCGGGTGGACCGGTCCTCGGTGCCGATCGGGTCGGACCCGGCGGCGCGACCGCTGCTGCTCGCGCTCGACATCGTCACCCGGGAGGCCCCCGGCGTCGGACCGGGCTGGAGCGTGGACCCGGAGGAGGCGCTGGAGCTGCTGCAGAGCCCGCTCGGGGGCATGGACCCGGTCGGGCTGCGTCGGCTGCGTCGTTCGCTGCGGGGTGCCGAGCTCGCGGCAGGCGGTCTGCGACGCGCGGACGACCTGGTCGCCCTGCGGGTCAACGACCCTGATCTGCGCAGCGCCGCCCCGGCCGACCTGCCCCCGGAGCTCGCGCCGGTCGCGCGGGTGGGTCGGCTCCTCGACGCCGGCCGGGAGGCGGTCGTGCGAGGCGGGTCCACGCCTGGTCGCGGCGAGGGCTCGGGCCAGGCCGTCACCGGACCGGACGAGATCGTGTGGGCACTGTGGTCGGCGAGCGGGTTGGCTGCGTCCTGGAGCCGGCAGGCCGCGGGCGGGGGAGCGCTCGGAGCCCGTGCCGACCGCGATCTCGATGCCGTGCTGGTGCTCTTCGAGGCCGCCGAGTCCTACGCGGAGCGGCTGCCCGGCGCCCAGCCACGGTCCTTCCTGGACTCCGTGCGCAGCGCCGAGCTGGCTGCCGACACCCTGGTCCAGGGGGCGCGTCGCACCGAGGCCGTCGAGGTGCTGACCCCCCATGCCGCGGCAGGGCGTCGGTGGCGGCGGGTGGCCGTCGTCGGGGTGCAGGACGGCATCTGGCCCGACCTGCGGCTGCGCGACACGTTGCTGGGTGCCGAGGCGCTGGTGTCGGCGGTCCACGGGCGGCCTGTCGCCGGTCCGGAGGCCTGGCGTGCCGCCCAGGCGGCGGTGCGCGCGGACGAGCTGCGACAGTTCCACGTCGCGGTGAGCCGGCCGACCGAGGGGTTGCTGGTCACCGCTGTCGCCTCCACCGACGACCAGCCCTCGGGACTGCTCGACCTGGTCGAGCCGGGTTTCCGGGAGCGCCCGCCCGCGGAGGTGCCGCCGCCGATGACGCTGCGCGGGCTGGTCGCCGAGCTACGGCGGGCCGCTGTGCGGTCGCACCGCGAGGGGGACCGCAGCACCCGGGACGCCGCCGTGGGCCTGCTGCGGCGGCTCGCCGTCGAGGACGTGCCGGGTGCGGACCCGGCCGCGTGGTGGACGCTGCGGGAGACCTCGAGCACGGCACCGGTGCGCCCGGAAGGGCCGGTGCGGGTGTCACCCTCGCGGTTGCAGACCTTCCGGGACTGCGAGCTGCGATGGTTCCTCACCTCGCGCGGGGCGGAGACCGGTGAGGCCTTCCGCGCCGAGCTCGGCACCCTCGTCCACGACATCGTGGCCCATACCCCGGACGCCTCCGTGCCTGAGCTCACCGCCGAGCTGGACCGGCGCTGGGACGACCTGGGGCTGGTGGAGGGGTGGGTCTCGGAGCGCGCCCAGCAGGACGCCCGACGGATGCTGGAGAGGTATGCCGACTACGTCGCCCGGGCGCGGGCCGCCGGCCGGGAGCTCGTCGGCAGCGAGCTCGACCTGTCGGTGCTGCTCGGTGCTGCGGACGACCAGGATCGCGAGCGCGGCCGGGACGCACGTCTCGTCGGGGCCGTCGACCGGTTGGAGCGCACCAGCGAGGGCGCCCTGGTCGTCGCGGACCTTAAGACCGGGAGCACCCCGGTGCCGAAGGCCGACGTGGAGCAGCACGCGCAGCTCGCGGCCTATCAGGTGGCGGTGACCGAGGGCGCCTTCGGTGAGCTCGGCTCCCGCAGCGGCGGTGCCCGGTTGGTGCAGCTCGGCGCCTCAGGTGCGGTGGAGCAGGCGCAGCCACCCCTGGGCGAGGCGGACGACCCGGCCCACGCGAGACGCACGATCAGGGAGGCTGCCGCAGGAATGGCCGGCGCCGGGTTCACCGCGCGCGACCTGGAGCGTCGCTGTCGGCGCTGCCCGGCGCGCTTCGCCTGCCCGCTCCAGCCCGAAGGAGCCTCACGATGACGACGGCGCAGCCGCGGTGGTCCCCGCAGGACCTGGCCTCGGCGCTGGGAGCCCCGGAGCCGACCCCCGAGCAGTCGGCGGTCATCACCGCGCCGTTGCGTCCCGGGGTGGTGGTCGCCGGGGCCGGCTCCGGCAAGACGGAGACGATGGCCTCCAGGGTGTTGTGGCTCGTGGCCAACGACCTGGTCCGTCCGCAGGACGTGCTGGGCCTGACCTTCACCCGCAAGGCCGCGCTGGAGCTGGCGTCGCGGCTCACGTCCCGGCTGCGGCAGCTGCGGGAGGCGGGGGTGTGGTCCCCCGGGGGCACCGAGGCGTCCGGCACGGACGGCTTCGACCTCCCGACCATCTCGACCTACCACGCCTACGCGGGTCGGCTCGTGACCGAGCACGGCCTCCGGCTCGGCGTCGAGCCGGACGCGGTGCTCCTGTCGGAGGCCGCCTGCTGGCAGCTCGCCCACGACGTGGTGACCCGCTACACGGGCGACATGAGCGGCATGACCAGCGCAGCGAGCACCGTTGTCCGTGCGGTCATCTCCCTGTCCGCCGAGCTCGGCGAGCACCTTGTCGAGGCTGACGACGCCCACGCCTTCCTGCACGACCTGGCCCGCCGGGTGGAGGACCTCCCGCACGAGGGACGACCGCTCAAGACCGGGCGGGACCTCGCGGCCGACCTGCGTCGGCAGGCCCTGCTCTATCCCGTGGTCCAGGCCTACCGGCAGGCCAAGACGGCGCGTGGAGCGCTCGACTTCGGGGACCAGATGGCGCTCGCGGCCCGACTGGCGCGGGACGTGCCGGCGGTCGCGGAGATGGAGGGCGCACGCTACGGGGCAGTGCTGCTGGACGAGTTCCAGGACACCTCGGAGGCGCAGATGGTGCTGCTCACGTCCCTCTTCGCGGGCCGGGAGCTGCCGATCACCGCGGTCGGCGACCCGCACCAGTCCATCTACGGTTGGCGCGGGGCCAGCGCCACGACCCTCACACGCTTCCCGCGCGACTTCGCCCTCGAGGGGGTGCCTGCCCCAGTGCTCCAGCTGAGCACGTCCTGGCGCAACGACGCCGCCGTGCTCGACGCGGCCAACGTCGTCGCCGCGCCGCTGCGGGAGGAGGCCGCGGTCCCGGTCGAGACCCTGCGCGCCCGTCCCGGCGCCGGGCCCGGGCTCCTCGAGGTCGCCCGCCTCACCGACCACGTCGTCGAGGCCGAGCACGTGGCCGACTGGGTGCGGCAGCGGTGGGAGAGCTCGTCCCGTGTCACCGCCGCGGTGCTGTGCCGGGCCCGCTCGCAGTTCGCCCCGGTCGTCGATGCGTTGCGCCGCCGCGGCCTCCCGGTGGAGGTGGTGGGCCTCGGGGGACTGCTCGACACCCCCGAGGTGCTCGACCTCGTCGCCCTGCTGTGGGTGGCGCAGGAGCCGACGCGCGGCGACCAGCTGATCCGGTTGCTGGCCGGGCCGGTGTGCCGGCTCGGTGCCGCGGACGTGGACGCCCTGTGGGCGAGGGCCGGCGAGCTCGCCCGGAGCGGTGGCGCGGTGCCGGGGGAGCGTGACCATGCCCCCGTGCTGGCCGAGGCGGTGGAGCGACCGCCCGGCGAGGGCTGGGCCGGGCCCGGCGGCGAGCGGATGTCGGAGACCGGCGCACGCCGGGTGTCGTGGTTGGCGGAGGTGGTGCGGCGGGTGCGCTCGTTGACGAGCCTGCCGCTGGCCGACCTCGTCGTCGAGAGCGAGCGCCTGTTGGGGCTGGACATCGAGGTGGCGGCAGATCCCGACCTGCACCCCACCTGGGGGAGGGCGCCGATCGACGCCCTCGCGGAGGTCGCGGCCGGCTATGCGCACAGCGCCCAGCGGGTGAGCCTGGGCGGGTTCCTGGACTGGTTGGACGCGGCTCGCGAGCACGAGCGCGGGTTGGAGGATGCCGAGGTGCCCGAGCTGGCCGAGGTGTCCGTCGACACGGCGGCGGTGCAGGTGCTGACCGTGCATGCGGCCAAGGGTCTGGAGTGGGACGTCGTGGCGGTGCCGGGCATGGTCGAGGGCACCTTTCCGGCGGGTCGGACCACGCCGGAGCACCGCGAGGGCACCTGGCGGGTCAAGCCACGCGCGGAGAAGGGCTGGCTCGTCGGGATCGGCAAGCTTCCCACGCCGCTGCGCGGTGACCGGGCCGGCCGCCCCGACATCGCCTGGTCCTCGGTGGTGCACACCCGCGACCTGCGATCCCGGCTGGAGGAGCTCTACCTCGCCCAGGGGCGCTACGCCGTCGAGGAGGAACGCCGCCTGGCCTACGTCGCCCTCACCCGGGCGCGGCACCGACTGCTCCTCACCGCACCGGTCTGGTCGACCGGGCTGCGCCCACGGGTGACCTCCCGCTTCCTGGAGGAGCTGCGTGCCCGGCCCGACGTCCGGGTCGGTCCGTGGGCAGACCTGCCCGACCCGGACGAGCCGGCGCAGATGCGCAACCCGCGTCTGGACGAGCAGCTCAGTGCCGACTGGCCCCGGCCGATGGTCCGCGACGAGCGACGGGCGGCGGTCCAGGACGTGGCGGCGGCGCTGGTGGCGGAGCACGCCACCCGAGAGTCGACGCGCACCGTCGAGCCCGACGAGGAGTCGTGGGAGTCGACGGTCCGTCTGCTCCTGGCCGAACGGGCCCGGAGGCACCAGCCGGAGTCCGAGGTGTCCCTCCCGGCCCACCTGTCCACCTCTGCTGTCGTGGAGCTCGCCGCCGACCGCGCGGCCTTCGTCGAGGCGCTGCGTCGTCCGCTACCGACCCCACCTGCGCCGCACGCGCGGGTGGGGACGGAGTTCCACGCCTGGGTCGAGCAGCACTACGCCTCGGCGACCCTCGTCGACCTCGACGACCTGGACGCCGGGGCGAGATCGACGCAGGCGCCGGACCTGCGCGGGCTGCGACAACACTTCCTCGCGAGCGAGTGGGCCGACCGCACCCCGGTCGCGGTGGAGGTCCCGGTCCAGACCACGGTGGCCGGGACCACCGTCGCCGGTCGGATCGACGCCGTCTTCGACGACGGCGACGGTCGGGTCACCCTCGTCGACTGGAAGACGGGCTCACCAGGGAGCCCCGACCAGCAGCGGGTGCGTGCGCTCCAGCTGGCCGTCTACCGGCTGGCCTTCGCACGACTGACCGGGAGGGAGGTCGAGGAGGTCGGCGCAGCCTTCTTCTACGCGGCGACGGGGACCACGGTCCGTCCGGAGCTGCCGACCGAGGACGTGCTCGAGGAGCTCCTGGTCGACGACCCCCATCAGCTGCGGGGGTCCTCCTCCGGCGGCATGCCGTAGAGGTCGTGCAGTCGGGTGTCGTCGTCGAGCAGCTCCTCGCCGGATGAGCGCCTGTCGGCCTTCGGCGCGGAGCCATCCTCGGCTCCCGGCGTGGAGTCGTCCTCGTCGGCATCCGGCCTGGGCCCGTCCTCGGCTCCCGGCGACGAGTCGTCCTGGGGCTCCTGCTGGATCCGCTGCGGCTCCGGCATCGGGACCTCCGCGGTGATGTCCGTGTCGGGCTCGGAGGACCGGTCGTCCGGGTGCGGGTGCGGGTCGCCGTCGTCCAGGAAGGGATCGGGCTGCGCCGTGTCGTCGAGACCGGGGTCGTCGAGCGCGTCGTCCTCGTCGTCCGTGCTGTCGACGTCGTCGTCGCCCGTGCTTTCGACGACTTCGGGCTCGGCCTCGACCTCGCTCTCGACCTCGGCTGCGGTCTGGGTCTCGACACTGTCATCGCCCACGGAGCCGTCGAGGTGCTGCGGCTTCGGCCCGTCCATCCCAGGGTCGTCCGCGCTCGGGCCGGCGTCCTCCGGATCGGACGCCGCCGACGAGGCGTGCCCGCCCGTCGTCACGGCGGCCGTCCCCGCGCCGCGCGCCGTCACCGGCACCAGGGAGTCCTCGTCCTCGGTGAGCCGGTCCATCCGGCGCAGCGCCTCGACGACCCGCCGGGCGGCATCCTCGTCGCCCACTGAGACGTGATGCGCGAGGCCGCGCAACCTCCGGGTCTCGGCGAGGAGGCGGGCCCGGGCGTGCAGGTAGGGGTCCGGGCGCTGGGCGCGGGCCAGTGCGTAGCTGTCCAGCACGGCGTCCCAGGCCTCGGGCGAGGCACGGCTGTAGAGGTCGGCCAGGTCCGCGGCCGGGTCGCCGACCATCGCCTCGTCCCAGTCGGTGACGGCGACGACCCTGCCGCTGTCGGCCGTGTCGTCGGCGAAGGCCACCACGACCGTCCCGCCGCGGAACGCGCCGTGGACGGGGGTGCTGGCGAACTGCCACAGCGGGGCCGCGTCGAAGGCCTCCTCCCACCGCGCCAGCAGCCGGGTCGGCACCCGTCCGGACTCGGCGGCCCGGTCGACCTCGGAGATGAGCCGCTGACGGCAGCCGGAGGCGTCGAAGTACGGCACGTCCTGCTGCTCGAAGACAGCGACGGGGATGTTGTGGACGGCCGCGAGGGCACGACCCACCGCGTGGGCGAGCCCGGTCCCCGGCGGGAGCTGGGCGAAGTCCAGCGTCGACCCCTCGACGTGCGGATAGACCGCGGCGTGGCCCTCCTGACCGACGGCCGCGTAGCCCACGGGTGCGGGCACCTTGAAGGGCACGTGGCGCGAGAGCTGTCGCACCAGCTCGTCGTTGCGGCGCAACCTCGCGCCGGTCACGGCGGACAACGGTGACCGGACCAGCCAGCGCCGACCGGTGGCGTCCTCCACGACCGCTTGCTGGAGCTCGGTCTCCTCGCCCGGCTCGACACCCATCCCCGCCACGGCCACCGGCTTCATCCCCGGGACAGCGGCGCTCGCGAGGGCTGCCAGGGCCAGGTCTGTACGCATCACGGCTCCCACGGTATGCCGTGCCGACGCCGACGCGCGGCAATCCCCCCGGCACGCCCCCAAGCTCGTCGGTGGGGACGCCTACAGTGGACGGGTGACGGCAGCCGACGAGACCTATCTCGACCTCGCCCTCTCCCGGTCACGGGTCGATCGGTGGGCGAGCGTCCGCACCGACGACCCCGAGCTGGCGGCGATGCTGGGACGTCCGGCGACGAGAGTGCTGGAGCTGCGCGGCGCGACGGCCCCGGTCGAGCGCGATCCTGCGCGGCTGCGGCTGCGTGCGCCGGAGCCCGAGGACCCCGGGCGGGAGCCTGGTTCCTCGGGAGGCACGCGGGGGTCGACTACGTCGCGGTGACAACCGCCCGAGAGGCAGACGGCGACGAGCGGGGCTCGGGTGCCGCAGGAGGCTCCTGGGCCGGTCTGCGGGAGGTGGGTGCAGACCTCGACGACGCCGATGCGGGGTTGCTGACGGCGGCCACGGCGCTGCAGGGCTGGCACGCGCGGCACGGTCACTGCCCGCGCTGCGGCTCGGCCACCGAGGTCGTGCAGGGCGGCTGGGTGCGCCGGTGCCCGCGCGACGGTTCCCAGCACCACCCACGCACCGACCCCGCGGTGATCATGGCGGTCACCGACGAGGACGACCGCTTGCTCCTCGCGACCGGGCTGCCCTGGCCGGAGGGGCGCGTGTCGGTGCTCGCCGGTTTCGTCGAGGCGGGAGAGTCGCTGGAGGCAGCCGTGACCCGCGAGGTTGCCGAGGAGGTCGGCGTCACCGTGACCGACCTGCGCTACCGCGGCAACCAGCCGTGGCCGTTCCCGGCGTCGCTGATGGTGGGCTACCGCGCCCGCGCGCTGGACACCGACCTGCGCGTCCAGGAGAGCGAGCTGCGCTCCGCGGGGTGGTACTCCCGCGCCGAGCTGGACGAGGGCATACGGTCGGGCCGGCTGACGCTGCCCTCCCGGGTCTCCATCGCGCACCGGCTGATCCAGGAGTGGTACGGCGCGGCGCTCCCGGGCGACGGCCCGGCGGTCCCCCGGTGAGCGGGTCGGCCCCGCCCGACCCCGACCGGTTGCTGGACGGCCTCGACCCGGAGCAGCGTGAGGTGGCAAGCGCGCCCCTCGGTCCGATGGTCGTCCTCGCCGGGGCAGGGACGGGCAAGACGCGCGCCATCACCCATCGCATCGCCTACGGCGTGGCCAGCGGCGCCTACCCGCCCGACCGGGTGCTCGCGGTGACGTTCACCGCCCGGGCCGCGGGGGAGATGCGGACCCGGCTGCGGGGGCTGGGTGTCGCCGGGGTCCAGGCCAGGACCTTTCATGCCGCTGCGCTGCGCCAGCTGCAGTACTTCTGGCCGCAGGCGGTCGGCGGACCACCGCCCACGGTCGTCGCGCACAAGGCGCCGGCCGTCGCGGAGGCGGCCGGGCGGCTCCACCTGCGCCTCGACCGGGCGGCGCTGCGGGACGCGTCCGCCGAGATCGAGTGGGCCAAGGTGTCGATGCTCACCGCGCAAACCTACCCGGCCCGCGCGCAGCGGCAGGGCAGGCAGGTCGCCGACCTGGACGCGACGGCGATGGCCCGGCTGATGGACAGCTACCACGAGGTCTGCGCCGAGCGGCACGTCATCGACTTCGAGGACGTCCTGCTGCTGACCGTGGGCATGCTGGACGAGCACCCCCAGATCGCCGCCGCGATCCACCAGCAGTACCGCCACTTCGTCGTCGACGAGTACCAGGACGTGAACCCGCTGCAGCAACGGCTCCTCGAGCTCTGGCGCGGACGGCGCCAGGACGTCTGCGTGGTCGGGGACCCGGCCCAGTCGATCTACTCCTTCACCGGGGCCAGCGCCGACCATCTCTTGGGCTTCACCCGTCAGTACCCGGAGGCGCGCCGGGTGGCGCTCGTGCGCAACTACCGGAGCACCCCGCAGGTGGTGCACCTGGCCAACCTCGTGCTCGGCGCGCGACCCGCCCCGGGCGGCGGACAACGCCCCGGGACGCTGGTCGCGCAGTCCGCGGACGGTCCGGCGCCGACGCTCATCTCCTACGCGGACGACGAGGCGGAGGCGCAGGGCACCGCCGACGCCGTGTCGCGGCTGCTCGAGGAGGGTGTCTCGCCGAGCGAGATCGCCGTGCTGTTCCGCACCAACAGTCAGTCGGAGGTGATCGAGAACGCGCTGGCCCGGGGCGGCATCCCCTACCTGGTCCGCGGCGGCGAGCGCTTCTTCTCCCGCTCCGAGGTGCGCAACGCGATCCTGCTGCTGCGCGGGGCCGTGCGGTCGGACGACGGCAGCAGCGCGCTCGGCGATCTGGTGCGTCACGTGCTGGCCGGGGCCGGCTGGGCCCCCCGACCTCCGCAGGGATCGGGATCGGTCCGGGAGCGCTGGGAGAGCCTGCAGGCGCTCGCCCTCCTGGCCGACTCGCTGGCCGGCCAGTCCCCGCAGGCCCGGCTCGGTGACCTGGTCGTCGAGCTCGACCGGCGGGCTGCCGAGCAGCACGCGCCCACGGTGCAGGGCATCACGCTGGCATCCCTGCACGCGGCGAAGGGTCTGGAGTGGGATGCGGTCTTCCTCGTCGGCTGCAGCGAGGGCCTGCTGCCCATCACGCTCGCCGACACCGCGGAGCGCGTGGAGGAGGAACGCCGGCTGCTCTACGTCGGGCTGACCCGGGCGCGAGCGCGCCTTGAGCTCAGCTGGGCCGGCGCGCGCACCCCTGGCGCACGCAGCACCCGGTCGCTGTCCCGTTTCCTCGGCCCCGCTGCGGGTGTGCTGGGCGTCCCGGCGTCGACCGGGCCGACGCGCCGTCGGGAGAGGCGCCGCACGCCGGCCCCGCCGCGGACCTGCCGGACCTGCTCGGCGATCCTGTCGGCCGCCGCCGAGCGAAAGATCGGCCGGTGCTCGGACTGTCCGCCGACCTACGACGAGCAGGTCTTCGAGGCACTGCGTGAGTGGCGGCGCCAGGTCGCGCAGGAGGGCTCTGTGCCGGCCTATGTCGTCTTCACCGACGCGACCCTGATCGCGATCGCCGAGCGTGCACCGCGGGACCAGCAGGCGCTGGCGCAGATCTCCGGCGTGGGGGAGCGCAAGCTCGATCTCTACGGCGAGGCGGTGCTCAGCATCCTGGCCGAGGGCACCAGTCACGAGGTCCCGTAGCCCGGGCTGCACCGGTCGGGACCGACCCGCCGGTAAATACCGTTGCGGTCGGGCGCGGCACCGGAATACAGTGACGGAGTCAAGCCCACGCCCGTGCGGTGCTGGGGTCGCGCACAGACGAGAGGAGGGTGGACCACGATGGAGAACATGATCGTCACCGGCGGACTCGCCGTCTGCTTGACCGACGCCACGCCCACCCTCCGGAGCCGTCGCCACCGCGACGCCCTCCGCGTGTCCGGTGCGTTCGTCCCGGGGTCCTTCGGCCCCGCCGTCGAGACGACGTCCCCGCACGCTGTCGACCCCGCCCTGGGCCTGGGCTCCTCCCGGACACCGTAGAAGGCATCCTTCCTTCCGCTCTCCGGCCGCGAGTCCTCCCCGAGGATCCGCGGCCGTTCTCGTTGCCCGCCGGCATCGGCGTCACGACCGGTCTCCTCGGACCCCACCTCCACGAAATCGAGATCGCAGTGACGACCAGCACCTCGCACGAGCACCAGCACCGACATCAGGAAGGAACCGCCGTGTACCGCCCAGCGCGCCGGCAGCAGCAGATGACCGACAGGGGCTCAGGCCCGCACCTCGTCGCCCGCGGGGACGGCGACCTGCCGTGCCGGGAGCACCCCGCGGACCTGTGGTTCGCCGAGCTTCCGGCGGAGGTCGAGCACGCCAAGGAGCTGTGCGGCCCGTGCCCCCTGCGCGAGATGTGTCTCGCCGGCGCTCTGGAGCGTCGTGAGCCCTGGGGTGTCTGGGGCGGGCAGCTGCTGCTCCAGGGACGGGTGGTGCCGCGCAAGCGCCCGCGCGGACGCCCGCGCAAGGACGAGGTGGCGGCCTAGACATCACCCCTGCCGGCGACCCACCCCGGCTGCCCCGGCTCGTGCCAGGGGCAGCGGGGTGCGGTGGCCACCGTCGCGCCACCAGGTGCGGCGGGGAGGCGCCGATCTCGTGAGCGGTGCGAGACCGGCGGGATGGCTGACCGCGTCAGCAGCACGACCAGCGCGGTCACGGCGTCGAGCACCTCCGGCGGATGGTCCGGCGGCAGCGGGGCGGTGAGCGGGTCGTCGAGCGCTGCTGCGGCACCGGGCCACCCAGGGTCGCGATCCCGGCGGTGGAGGTCCAGGCAGTGCAGGCAGGGCGACCCGGGGAGCCCGGTCCACGGACCGATGACGATCCGGGCGGTCTGCGCGACCACGGGCAGCACGGCTCGGCCGACCACCCCCGGGGCGCGAGCCGTGCCCACCGGCACGGCGTGGTCGTGGACGAGCACCACCCGCGGCGAGGGCTCCGTCCGGCGCCGTCCCGCCGCGCCGGGCCCGGACACCCTCCCTGACGTGGTGGCCCACAGGGCGAGCCGGAGCGCGTCCGCCACCGGCCCCTCGCCCCGGACGACGGGCACCCGGTCGTCGCGGGGAGGGGCGGCCGAGGCGCTGCCGAGGCGGCGCAGGAACTGCCATCCGGGATCCTCCGGATGGTCCGGACGCACCCAGCCGTCCACCCTCCAGGCGCCGGCACCGACACCCACCTGGAGTCGGCCGTCGGTCCCGGTCGGCCACCAGGCGACCCCGTGCTGCGTGGTCCCTCCCTCGCCCATGGGCCGACCTTGCCACGTCCAGGCCGGGGGCCTGGTCCGCTGTCCACAGGTCAGGGGTGTCGTGGGCCCTCGTCGCCGCGGCCCTCGTCGGATTCCTCCTCGGGCGCTGCCGCGCCACCGAGGAGCTTCTCGATGTCCTCGTCGGTGACGGTCAGGTCGGACGCGAGCGCACCGTGCCGGTCGACGAAGCCCAGCGGGTCGTCGAGGTCGGCGCCGGTCGGCGCGACGTCGGGGTGACCCCACGCCTCGTCTCGGGCGTCCCGCCCGTGCTTCGACTCCAGGGCCGCCCAGAGGTTGGCGGCGTCGCGGAGCCGGCGGGGCCGGAGCTCCAGTCCCACGAGCGAGGCGAAGGTCTTCTCCGCCGGCCCGCCTGTGGCCCGCCGGCGACGGACCGCCTCCGCCATCGCCTCGGCGTGCGGGAGGTGCCCCTCCGCGGCCTGGTCCGCGACGACGTCGACCCAGCCCTCGACGAGGGCGAGCAGCGTCTCCAGACGGGTCAGGGCAGCCTGCTGCGCCGGGCTGGGCTCGGGGGAGAAGAGGCTGTCCCCGAGTGCGCCCTGCAAGGCCTCGGGGTCCTGCGGGTCCACCTGCCGCACGGCCTCCTCGATGCCCTCGGTGTTGATCTTGATGTCCCGGGCGTAGTCCTCGACCGCCGTCAGGAGCTGCGGACCGAGCCACGGGACGCCGGCGAAGAGCCGCACCCGGGCGGCCTCCCTCAGCGCGAGGTAGAGGTGCACCTCGCCGCTGTCGACCTCGAGCCCCTCGGCGAAGGCGGCGACGTTGGCCGGCAGCATGGCGACGTCCTCGTCACCGAGCACCGGAAGGCCGACCTCGGTCCCGGACAGGACGTCCCCGGCCAGGGTGCCGACCGCCTGGCCGACCTGCCCGCCGAACATGCTGGACGCCATGCGCCGCACCATCGGCGTCATCTGGCCCATCATCGCGGCGGGGTTCATGCCCGGCGGGAGCCCGGGGATCGACGGCGCACCGTCCTCACCCAGCTGGCCGAGCTGCTGCTGCATCGCGGAGGTCATGGCCGCCTGGAGCCCCTCGGCGACCGGTGTGGTCAGCCGCTCCCACACCGGGAGCGTGCGCTCGACCCACTCGGCCCGGCTCAGCGCCACGGCGCTCCCCTCCGGTCGGGGCATGTCCGTCACCTGGTCCAGCCACAGCGTGGCCACCTGCACGACCTGGTCGACGTCACGACGGGTGGCCCCGCCGATCGTGGAGTCGCCGTGCTCGGCCACGACCTGCCGTGCGACGTCGTGCGCCAGCTCGGAGTTGACCGGCCCGTCGTCCCCGCCGGACCCCATCAGCATCTCCATCTGGGAGCGCATCTGCGCCACCTGGTCCGGGCCCAGGTCGGACAGGCCCATCGAGTTCAGGGTCTCGCGCAGCTCGGGCGGCACCGGGCCGCCGAACAACGCCTCCAGGGGGTCGGGCTCGTCCCGCCGTTCGGGGTTCTCCTGGTCTGCCACGTCCTCGTCCTTCTCTCGTCCGATCTCGACACCCAGCCTGCCACTACCCGTGACCGGGTGGCCTGCGTGGTCGCGCACCGCCGCGACGGTCGGCACCGGGACAACACCTGCGGACCGCTCAGAGTTCCCTGCGCGGCCAGGTGCGGGCCGGGCGACGCGGGCCGGTGGCGGATGGGGCATGATGACGCGGTGACCGAGGACCAGACGATCGTCGCGGGCGTCAGCGGGGAGCCGCTGTCGCTGGACGAGGCCTTCGCCGCGGTGCGCCATCCACGCGCGGGGGCGGTGACGCTCTTCGTGGGCACGGTCCGGGAGCACGACGGGGGTCGCGAAGGGGTGACCCGGCTGGACTACTCGGCCCATCCCGACGCCGAGGCGAGGCTGCGTGACCTGGCGTCCGCCGTGGCCGCGCCGGCGGAGGTGCGCGGGGTGTATGCCGTGCACCGCGTGGGACAGCTCGAGGTGGGTGATCTCGCGGTCGTCTGCGCGGTCTCGGCCGACCACCGGGGCCTGGCCTTCGAGGCCGGCCGCCGGTTGATCGAGGAGCTGAAGCAGGGCATACCGGTCTGGAAGCGGCAGCAGTTCGGCGACCAGGCGCACGAGTGGGTGGGACTGTGACCGGCGGTGCTGCGGACCGACCGGAGGCCGGCGCGACACCCGTGGAGCAGCCGCCGCACACGCGGGTCGGTCGCCGCTCGGCACTCCTCCTCGTGGTCGTCGCCGTGGGGGTGGTGGTCGGCTCGCTCCTCAACCTCGTCCCGGTCCAGCGGGTCATCTACGTGCCCGGCCCGGTCTACGACACGCTGGGGGAGGTCGACGGCGCGGATGTCGTCAGCGTCGACCAGGAGCTCGAGAGCTACGACGACGCCACGGGTCACCTCTACTTCACCACGATCCGGCTGCAAGGGGGCCCGGGGGACACCGTCACCGCGTGGGAGGCGCTGCGGGGCGCGCTGGACCCGTCCAGGTCCGTGGTCCCCCGCGAGGAGGTCTTCCCCGAGGACGTCACCGCGGAGCAGGTGCGGGAGCAGAACACCGAGCTCATGCAGCACTCCCAGGACGACGCCGCCGTGGTCGCCCTCCGGGCCCAGGGAGTGGAGATCGCCGAGAGCGTCGTCGTGGCCCAGGTGATCGCCGACGCGCCCGCCGACGGGGTCCTCGAGGTGGAGGACGAGATCCTCGACGTGGCGGGCACGCAGGTGGGTGACACCACCGCGGTGCGGGACCAGATCCAGGCCTTCGACCCCGGGGAGGAGGTGCCGGTGACCGTGCGTCGCGCGGGCGAGGAGCTCGAGCTGCAGGTGCCGACCCGGCTGGACGAGGAGAGTGGCCGCACCATCGTGGGCGTCTACCTCGCGCCGGTCTACGACAACCCCTACGACGTCACGATCGACGCGGGCAACGTCGGCGGTCCGAGCGCCGGGCTGATGTTCTCGCTGGCCGTCTACGACGAGATCACCCCGGGCCCGTTGACCGGCGGGCGGTCGATCGCCGGGACCGGCACCATCACCGGCGCGGGGGGTGTCGGGGGGATCGGCGGGATCACCCAGAAGATGTATGCCGCCCGCGAGGCGGGCGCCGAGGTCTTCCTCGCGCCGAGCGACAACTGCGGCGAGGTGGCCGAGGCCGACCCCCGGGGGCTGACCGTCGTCCCCGTGACCACCTTCGACGACGCCCTGTCGGTCCTCGACGAGGTGTCGGCCGCCGAGCCCTCGGAGCTCGGCGAGCTGGGCCTGCCCACGTGCGAGCAGGAGCTCGAGGACGAGGCCGAGCAGACCGGTTAGTCCTCCTCGACCAGGGTGGCGGCCAGCGCGTGCGTCAGTCCGGGCGCGAGGTCCTGGCCGACCGCGACCGCGTCGTCCTCGTCGAAGTCGCGCTGGCGCAGCAGGCAGGTGCGCTCACCGTCCCGCAGGCACGCGGCGAGCAACCGGACGTCCTTGCGTGCGGGATGCGCCATCAGGGCGTCGGTCGCCTCCCGACGGTCCTCGGGCAGATCATGTTCTGCCTCGGGCGGCACCACGATCCGCTCGATGGCGAGGGCCACCCCCTCCACGTCGGGGGGCCAGGCCATCCGCCCGAGCAGCGACTCCAGGTCCGGCGTCGGGGGGAGCCGTTCCTGCTCGACGGCGGTGTAGCCCTCGTCGTCCGGGGTGCGCAGCTGCGTGGCGAGGGCGGGTTCGCGGTCCCTGAGCAGGCTGGTACGCACCAGGGCGAAGAGCCGGGGCGGCTGGTCCCACCCGGCCTGCGCCACGTGCTTCTCGACGTCGACGGCCGCACGCAGCAGCGGACCGGGGTGGGCCTGGTCGGGGGAGGAGGTCTCGGTGGTCGGCACGCCTCCATCGTCGCATCCGGGCCGGGGACCGGGGCCAGGTCCTCAGGGACGGCAGTTAGGCTTGCCCGGTGAGTGAGCGCGAGCCAGAGCAGGGCCCGGAGCCGGACGAGACCCAGGGGAGCGGGTCCTCCGCAGCCGGTGCGGGCCCCACGCCCGCGGGTGGTGCCGGTGGCACCTCCGGAGGGTCCGGCGGGGGTGGCGGACGCGGGCCGCGTCCGCGCCCGCAGCGTGGGGGTCCCGGTGGTCGCCTGCCCCGCGGCCGACTGCTGCCGACCGTCCTCATCGTCGTGGCCCTGCTGGCGCTCGCGGGATGGGGCGCCACGCTGTGGACGCAGTTCCTCTGGTACGAGTCGGTCGGGTTCCGCGGTGTCCTGGTGACCCGCCTGCTCACCCAGGTCGGGCTGTTCGTGCTCACCGCGGCCCTGACGACCGCCGTCGTCTGGTCCGGCCTGTGGCTCGCCTGGCGGCACCGGCCGATCTACGCACCCTCCACGCCGGAGCAGGCGGCGCTGGACCGTTATCGCAGCGCGCTCGACCCGATCCGCCGGCTGGTCTTCAACGCCGGGCCCGTGGTGCTCGGGCTCTTCGCCGGGACCGCGGCGGCCGCGCAGTGGCAGACGGTCCTGCTCTTCCTGAACCGTCGACCCTTCGGAGAGGTCGACCCGCATCACAACATGGACGTGGGCTTCTTCGTCTTCAGCCTGCCGTTCTGGCAGATGCTCATCTCGTTCGGGACCCTGGTGCTGGGCCTCAGTCTCATCGGGGCCCTGCTGACCCACTACATCTACGGCGGCATCCAGCTGCAGACCGGGTCCCGGGGGCAGCGCACGACCACGGCCGCCCGCATCCACCTCGCGGTGCTGCTGGGTCTCCTGCTCGTCGTCCGGGCCGCCGGCTACTGGGTCGAGCGCTACACGCTGTCGATGACACAGCACGAACGCATCACCGGTATGACGTACACCGACGTCAACGCGCTGCTGCCCACGCGCAGCATCCTCGCGGTGGCGGCGCTGCTGTGCGCGGCCTTCTTCATCGCCACGATCTGGAGCCGGTCGTGGCGGCTGCCGATCATCAGCCTGGTGGGGCTGCTCGTCGTGGCCCTGGTCCTGGGCGGCGCCTACCCCTCGCTGGTCCAGCAGTTCCGGGTCCGGCCCTCGGAGGCGCAGCTGGAGGCCCCCTACATCCAGCGGGCGATCGACTCCACGCTCACCGCCTACGACCTGGACGACGCGGAGATGATCGACTACGACGCCGAGACCGAGGCCGAGTCCGGGCAGCTGCGCAGCGACGCCGACACGATCCCCGGGATCCGCATCGTCGACCCGTCGGTCGTGTCCCCGACCTTCCGGCAGCTCCAGGGCGTGCGCAACTACTACCAGTTCCCCGAGGCGCTGGACGTCGACAGCTACGAGGTGGACGGCGAGACCGTCGACACGGTCATCGCCGTGCGCGAGCTCAACCTCGAGGGCATCTCCGAGGGCCAGCGCAACTGGGTCAACGACCACACGGTCTACACCCACGGATTCGGCGTCGTCGCCGGCTACGGCAACCGGCGCTCGCCGGAGGGCGAGCCGATCTTCTACGAGCGCAACATCCCGCCGGTGGGCGGGCTCGGGGACTACGAGCCGCGGATCTACTTCGGCGAGTCCTCCCCGGAGTACTCCATCGTGGGCGCTCCCGAGGACCAGGCTCCGCGGGAGCTCGACTACCCGGCCAGCGGCCAGGACACCGGCGAGGTCCGCAACACCTACGACGGTGACGGGGGCGTCGCCATCGGCAACGTCGTGCGCCGTGCCGCCTACGCGGTGAAGTACCGCCAGATCGAGATCATGCTCTCGGACTCGGTCAACTCCGAGTCCCGGATGCTGGAGGTCCGCGAGCCCCGGGACCGGGTCGAGCGGGTCGCCCCGTGGCTGCGGCTCGACGGCAACCCCTACCCGGCCGTGGTCGACGGTCGGGTGAAGTGGATCGTCGACGGCTACACCGTGAGCGACCGCTACCCCTACAGCCAGATGGAGGAGCTGGGCGAGGTCACCCTCGACTCGCTGCAGAGCGGGGCGAGCAACGTCACCTCCATCGGCGGTGGCGAGGTCAACTACATCCGCAACTCGGTCAAGGCGACCGTCGACGCCTACGACGGCTCGATCGAGCTGTATGCCTGGGACGAAGAGGACCCGCTACTCCAGGCCTGGTCCGCCGCCTTCGACAACACCGTCCAGCCGCTGTCCGAGATCGACGGACAGCTCATGGACCACCTGCGCTACCCCGAGGACATGTTCAAGGTGCAGCGCGAGATCCTCTCCCGCTACCACGTCCAGGACGCCGGGTCCTTCTTCACCGGGCAGGACTTCTGGGCGGTCTCCGAGGACCCGAGCGTGGGCGGCGAGAGCCCGCCGGACATCCCGCCGCACTACCTGTCGGTGGCCATGCCCGGGCAGGAGGAGCCGACCTTCAGCCTGACGACGACCTACATCCCGCGCGGCAACCAGCGACAGAACCTCACCGGCTACCTGGCCGTGGACGCCGACGCCGGGGCGACGGCGGGGGAGCGGCGCGAGGGCTACGGTCAGATGCGCATGCTGGTCCTGCCCCGTGACACCACCGTCCGTGGGCCGGGGCAGTTCCAGAACGACATCAACTCCTCGGACGCCAACTCCGACGCCTTCAGCCAGACGCTGTCCCAGTTCCTCAACCTCAACCGCAGCAGCGACTCGACGGTGCGGCTGGGCAACCTGCTCACGCTGCCGGTGGGCGGTGGTCTGCTCTACGTGGAGCCGGTCTACGTCCAGGCGCAGGGCAACAACGCCTACCCGCTGCAGCGCATCGTCGTGGTGGCCTTCGGCAACGACCTCGCCTGGTCGGACACTCTCGACGGCGCCCTGGACGAGCTCTTCGGCGGCGACTCCGGAGCGACCGCCGGCGACGCCGGCGACTCGGGACCGACCGAGGACGGGTCGGGCGAGGAAGGATCGGGCGAGGACGACGGCTCCGGGCAGGGCTCGGGCGAGGTCGACCAGGACGCCCTGGCCCAGGCGCTCGCCGACATCGAGTCCGCCTACGAGGACGGTCAGGCCGCTCTCGCCGAGAGCGACTGGGAGGCCTACGGCCAGGCCCAGGAGCGGTTGCGCGAGGCGATCGACCGGGCCGTCGAGGCCGACCCCTCCGGTGGGTCGGTCAGCGTCGACGGTGGTGACGAGGACGCCGCCACCCAGACCGAGGAGCCCTGACCTGTCACGGATTTGGTGTGCACTTCACCATCACGTAAAGTGGTGTTCACCACGACGCGGGGTGGAGCAGTTCGGTAGCTCGCCGGGCTCATAACCCGGAGGTCGCAGGTTCAAATCCTGCCCCCGCTACGCATCGCGTCGGACGCGCACGAAGGCCCGGACCGCATGGTCCGGGCCTTCGTCGTGCCGGCCCCGACCCTCCGTGCCCGACCGCATAGGGTGTCGCTCCTATGCCCCTCGACCTTCCCGTGGCCCACCGGACCCTGCCCAACGGTCTGCAGGTCGTCGTGAGCGAGGACCATGCCGTGCCGAGCGTGAGCATGAGCCTGTGGGTCGACGTGGGCTCACGGCACGAGCAACCGGGCCGCACCGGCCTGGCGCACCTCTTCGAGCACCTGATGTTCCAGGGGAGCGAGCTCGTGGCCGAGGGGGAGCACATGGCCACGCTCATGGCGCACGGCGGCCGGGCCAACGCCTCCACGAGCTTCGACCGGACCGCCTACGTGCAGTCCGTCCCGAGCTCCTGCCTGGAGCTGGCCCTCTGGCTCGAGGCGGACCGGCACGGTCACCTCCTGCCGGCGCTGACCCAGGAGAACCTCGACAACCAGCGGGACGTGGTCGTGGAGGAGAAGCGTCAGCGTTATGACACCGTGCCCTACGGCACCGCCCTGGCCGCCCTGTGCGACATGCTGTTCCCGCCGGACCACCCCTACGCCCATCCCACGATCGGGTCGATGGACGACCTCGCCGCCGCGACCCTGCAGGACGCCCACGACTTCTACCGCTCGCACTACGGGCCGCGGACCAGCGTCCTCACCCTGGTCGGCGATATCGGGCCGGACGAGGGCTTCGAGCTCGTCGAGCGCTACTTCGGCCACCTGACCGACGGCACGACGGCCCGTCCTGCGCCCACCGCGGCGCTGCCCGCGCTGGAGCAGCCGGTGCGCCGCGTCGTGACCGACCCGCAGGCACCGTCCGAGCGCCTCTACATCGCCGCCCGACTGCCCGCTGCGACCGACCCGGGCTTCCTCCCGTGCGCGCTCGCGCTGGACACGATCGCCTCGCTCGGCATCTCGCGGGTGCACGAGCGGCTGCTGCGCGGCGCGGAGAGCGCCAGCGGTGCCTCGGCGTCCGTGCTCGGCCTGCGCGACGGCACGTCGGTGGGTCTGATCGTCGCCGACGTGACGGAGGGGACGGATCCCCGCGAGGTCGAGCAGGAGATCGCACAGATCCTCGAGGAGTTCGCCGCGGACGGGCCTCGGCCGGTGGAGCTGGAGGCGTCGCGGGCGGACAGCGAGCGCTCCTGGTCAGAGGCTCTCGCGGGCTACGACGAACGCGCCGACCTGCTCAGCCGTGCCACCCTGCTCTTCGCGGACCCGGCCCAGGTCACCCGTCATCTGGACGAGGTCCTGGCGGTCGGGGCCGACGAGATCCGGGACGCGGCCGCGCGCCATCTCGTCCCGTCGGCCCTCGCGACCCTGGTCTACCGCTGGGAGCCCGAGGTATGACGGTCGCGCGCGTCCGGCGACGTCCGCCGGTGGGACCACCTCGCCCGTGGGCCTTCCCCGAGGCGGAGAGCACCGTGGCCCCGAACGGGCTGCGGATCCTGCTGGTCGACCTCCCGGGCCAGCACGTCCTCTCGCTGCGGCTCGCCCTGCCGGCCCCGGTCGCCGACGAGACGCCGGGCACCGAGGGCTCGACGCTGCTCATGGCGCGCTGTCTGGACGAGGGGACGACCAAGCACAGCGCCACCGAGCTCGCGGAGGTCGCCGAGCGGCACGGCATCGCCCTGGGAGCGGGCGCGGGGGAGCGGGGCGTGCACCTGGGGCTGGAGGTCACGGCCCGGCATCTGCCCGCCGCGATCGAGCTGCTGCTGGAGTGCCTGACCGAGCCGACCTTCCCCGCTCCCGAGGTGTCCCGACTGGTCCGGCACCGACTCACCGACCTCGCCCACGAGCTGGCGGACCCCACCGGGTGCGCCGGCCACGAGTTCCGCACGGCCTACTTCGACCCTCAGGGCCGGGCGCACCTGCCGCTGGGTGGCTCGGCGAGCACCGTCGGCACCCTGACGTCGGACGTGCTCGCAGACCGCCACGCGGGTCTGTCCCCGGTGGGAGGCACCCTCGTGCTGGCCGGGGACCTGTCGGACGTCCCGGATGCCGCCGGCCTGCTCTCGAGCACCTTCGGCTCCTGGCGCAGCACCGCCGTGCCGGCCGCCGTCGGCGGGGCGTCACGTCGCGCCCCGGACGCCGAGCGGCTGGTGCTGGTGCCCCGCCCCGGCGCGGCGCAGACCGAACTGATGCTCGGCCGCCCCGGGCCGGACCGTCGGACGGAGCACGGCTGGGGAACCTACCAGGCCCTCGGGATGCTCTTCGGCGGGGCACCGCACGCCCGCCTGGACCGGGTGCTGCGGGAGGAGCGCGGCTACACCTACGGCATGCGGCTGGGGTTCCGTCCCCGTCGGCAGGGCGGTCAGTGCATGGTGGGCGGGTCGGTGCGAGCTGATGCCACGCTGCCGGCCCTGGAGGAGACCCTGCGCATCCTGGCGGTGCCGGGCGCCGAGCTGACCGGGCGCGAGGTGCGGGAGGCGGCCGACTACCTGGCGATGACCGCGCCCTCCCGCTACCTCACCGCGGACACGGTCGCCGACGAGCTGGTCTCGTTGCTGCACGACGGCCTCGAGCCCGCTGTCGTGACGCAGACCCTGACCGACCTCGCGGCGCTCACCGTCGAGCGGGCGGCGGGCGCCTGGGACGCGGTGCGCACCGGCCCGGGCTGGACCGTCGTCGTGGTGGGTGACCCGGTCGCCCTCGAGGGCGTCGCCCGCTCAGGGCTCGCCGACGTCCAGGTGGCCGGCGGCCCGGCCCCTCATCCCTGAGCCGGCTCTGCGCCGACGGACAGCGTGGTGAGGACCTCCTCGTGGAGGTGCCCGTTCGAGGCGACGACGGGGTGACCGGTGCTGCCTGGCCCGAGCGGGAGGGCTGCGGGGGCGCCCTCCGGGTCGGTCACCGTCCCGCCGGCCTCGCGCAGCAGCGGGGCGAGCGTCGCGAGCTGCACCGGGTCGGCCCAGGCCGCGAGCGCGACGTCCGCCGCGCCCTCGGCGACCAGGGCGTGGCTCCAGAAGTCCCCGAAGGCGCGGGTGCGCCACACCCGGTCGGTCAGGGCCGCGAAGCCAGGTCCGTGCGGCCCGTGGACCCAGCCGGCGACGTCGTCCGCGGACAGCGAGGCGTGACCCAGCAAGCGGGTGTCGGAGACGGCGATGCGCCGGGCCCGCGCCAGCGTGCGGCCGGTCCAGGCGCCGGACCCGACGCCGGCCCACCACCGTCGGGAGAGCATCGGTGCGGCCACCAGGCCGAGCACCGGCTGGTCCTCCACCACCAGGCTGATGAGCGTGGCCCACACCGGCACGCCCCGGACGTAGTTGGCGGCGCCGTCGATCGGGTCGATCACCCAACGGCGCGCACCGTGACCGGTCGCCTCGAGCATGCGGCCCTCCACCCGGTCCCGCGGCCGCGTGCGCTGCAGCTGGTGCCGCAGCAGCTCCTCCAGGCGAGCCGCGGCCGGTGTGCGCAGCGATCCGTCCGGGCCGACCTCGACCTCGTCCTCCCACGAGCCGAAGAGGTCGAGCGAGGTGCGCTCCACCGCGTCGGCGAGGACGTGGGCGAGTCTCAGGTCGTCGTCGTATCCAGGCACCCGCTCACGGTAGCCGCTGGTCAGCGCTCAGCCGTGCTCATCGCCGCCGCGGCTGCGCAGCAGCCGTCGCAGCGACTCCAGGCGCGCGGCCCCCGCCGGGCCGGCGTGGCCCTCGTCCACCCACGCGTCGAGAGCGCAGTCCGGTTCGTCGTGGCTGCACCCGCGCGGGCACCCGGCGGTCCCTCCGGCGAGGTCGTCGAAATGCTCGACGAAGGTGCCCGGGTCGACGTGTCCCAGCCCGAAGGATCGGACCCCGGGGGTGTCCACGACCCAGCCGCCCCCCGGCAGCTCCAGGGCGATCGCCGAGGTCGAGGTATGCCGACCGCGGCCGGTGACAGCGTTGACCTCGCCCGTCGCGCGCAGGGCGTCCGGCACCAACGCGTTGACGAGCGTGGACTTGCCCACGCCCGAGTGACCCACGAGGACGCTCGTGCGGTCCTGGAGGAGTGACCGGACGCGGCTCACAGCATCCGGCTCGAGGGCACGAACCTCGCCCGTGCCGGAGCTGCCGGTCACCACCGAGGGCACGTCGAGCGCGGTGTAGTGGCGCAGGAAGTCGGCCGGGTCCGCCAGGTCGGCCTTGGTGAGGAGCAGCAGCGGATCGAGCCCGGCGTCGTAGGCCGCGACCAGGCAGCGGTCGACCATGCGCTCGCGGGGCGCCGGATCGGCCAGGGCGGTGACGATGACGAGCTGGTCGGCGTTGGCGACGATGACCCGCTCCACCGCGTCCGTGTCGTCGCTGCTCCGGCGGAGCACGGTGCTCCGGTCCTCGACCCGCACGATCCGGGCCAGCGTGTCCGGTCGGCCGGTGGTGTCCCCGACCATGCCCACCCGGTCACCGACGACGATGCGGCTGCGGCCGAGCTCGCGAGCGCGCATGGCGACGACGGTGCGGTCCTGGACGCGGGTGGTGTAGCGCCCCCGGTCGACGGTGGTGACGACCCCCACAACGGCGTCCTCGTGGGCCGGCCGGTCCTTGGTGCGTGGGCGGGATCCCTTGCGCGAGGGGCGGACGCGGACGTCGGACTCGTCCAGGTGGTCGTACCGTCCGCTCATGCTGGCCTCACCCGGCCCGGCTCTGCGGGCGCACGGAGCGCACGGCCTGCTCCCACGCCCGGTCGAAGCCGGGGAAGGTCTTGCCGGCGGTGGCGACGTCCTCGACCTCGACCTGGGGGACGACCGCACCCACGACAGCACCGAACATCGCCATCCGGTGGTCGTGGTAGGTCCGGACCCGGCACCCGGTGAGTGGCCCCGGCTCGATGGTCAGGCCGTCGGGCAGCTCGCGGGCCCGCGCCCCCAGGCGGGTCAGCTCGGCCACGAGCGCGGCGAGGCGGTCGGTCTCGTGCCCCCTCAGGTGCCCGATCCCGCGCAGCGTGCTGGGGGAGTCCGCGAGCGCACAGAGGGCGGCCACGACCGGCGTCAGCTCACCCACCTCGGAGAGGTCGAGGTCGACCCCCGCCAGGCGTCCGCCCGCTGCACCGGTCGCTAACAGCCCCTCGGCGGTGAGCTCGGTGGCCGCCCCCATCGCGGCGAGCACGTCGCGCATCCGCTCTCCGGGCTGGGTCGTGGCAGCGGGCCAGTCCGCCACCAGGACCCTCCCGCCGGTCGCGGCGGCCAGGGCCAGGAAGGGTGCGGCGGAGGAGAGGTCGGGCTCCACGGTGATGTCGACCGCCCGGACCTCCCCCGGGTGGACCAGCCAGCTGGTCGGGCTGGTGCGCTCCACCTCGACCCCGACCGTGGCCAGGGTGTCGAGCGTCATCTCGACGTGGGGGAGGCTGGGCAGCGTCGTCCCGGTGTGCTCCAGCCGCAGACCACGCGGGTACGCCGCTCCTGCCAGGAGCAGCGCCGAGACGAACTGTGAGCTGGCCGAGGCGTCGATGCGCACGACGGGGGGCGCGGCCCCACCGCCGCCCACGGAGGACGCCGACTCGTCGGACGGGCCGCCCCTGACGACGAAGGGCAGGGTGCCGTGGCCCTCCTCCTTGATCTCGGCACCGAGCGCCCGCAACCCGTCGAGGACCGGCCCCACCGGGCGGGCACGCGCCGAGTGGTGCCCGTCGAAGCGCACCGGCCCGTCCGCCAGCGCGGCGACCGGTGGCACGAAGCGCATCACGGTGCCGGCCTGACCGCAGTCGATGTCCACGTCGCCGCGCGGTCCGCCCCACGGCGGTCGGACCACCCAGGCGGCCGGGTCGTCGTCGTCCACCCCCGCCCCGAGGGCGCGCAAGGCGTCGACCATCCGCCGGCTGTCGTCGGAGTGCAAAGGGTGCCGCAGCGTGCTGGGGCCGTCGGCCAGCAGCGCCAGCACCAGCCACCGGTTGGTGAGGGACTTGCTGCCGGGCACGCGGACCCGGGCGTCGAGGGCGCCCTGGACGTGGGGGGCGGCCCAGGTCGGCACAGCGCTCATCGCGGTCGCCTCCTCGTCTCGGTCTCGGTCCGGGCCCAACCTAGCGCCTCCCCGCGGTCCGGACGGCCCGCGGTGCTACCGTTCCCACTTCGACCGGTCGGTGGCGGCCCGGCTGCCCCTGGTCGCAGGGAGGGGGCGCGGCCCGTCCCCGACCGGCCGCCACGACCGTTGCAGACGCTGGCCGCCGAGGCCGGAGGACCTCCCGACATGACCCGCCCCCCGGTCTCGCCCCGATGGCCCGTCCTGGGTGCGGCGGGTGTGCTGGTCGCCATCGTCCTCTTCGTCATCACCGTGGTCGTCGCCCTGCGGACCACCGGGACGACCTTCGTGTGGACGGTGAACATGTTCAGCGACCTGGGGGACGGTGCGTGCCGTCCTCGGGGTGGACGGTGGATCTGCTCGCCGGGGTCGGCCGCCTTCAACGTCGGCCTGGCGTCGACCGGGGTGCTGCTCGCGGGCGCCGCGCTGGCGCTGACCCCGCGCTGGGGCCGCCTGCTCGCGGGCAGCGTCGTGGTCATGGGGCTGGGCCTCGTGGTCGCCGCTGTCTTCCCCGCCGGTGACACCGGTGCCGTCCACCTGGCCGGGGTCGTCATGGCCTTCGTGGTCCCGGCAGCCGGTCTCCTGCTCTCGGCGGTGCGCCCGGAGACACGGTGGCTCGAGAGCGGTCGAGCGGTCCGGGGCACGCTGGCCGTGGTGGCGCTCGTGTTCTGCGCGGAGAACCAGGTGCCGCCCGCCCTGGTCCAGGAGGGCACCGGGCAGATCATCATCGTGGGCAGCCTGGTGCTGACCCTGGTGGTCGAGTCCGTGCGTGTGCTGGCCGTCCGGTCCCCCTGACGCGGGGGGACCCGGTCATCCGCCCAGGCGGCGGAACCGTGGCCACAGCGTCGCCCAGTCGGCGACCGGGTCCACGCAGTGCAGGACGGGCACGTGCTCGAGCCGGGGATGCACCACCGGGCCGGTGTCGAGCTCCGTCGCCGCCCCGCAGCGGCCGAAGTCCCCCCGTCGGGCGACGGCGTCCTCGCCGACCAGCAGGACCTCGTCCCCCTCGGGCGGCCCCAGGTCCCAGAGCGCGTTGTGCCCCGAGTGCACCGCGGCCCGGTCGGCCGAGCTCCCGTAGCGGTGCACGGCGCCGGCCAGGGCGTAGGTGTCGGTGACGACGGCCTCGCCGGGTCGGCGCAGGTCGCTGATCTGCTGAGCGTAGCCGGGCCAGCCGACCTGGTCGCGGATGGTCGGGTTGAGCCGGGACACGGCGGACACCCACGTCTCGGTGGGCGGCAGGACCGGCAGGCAGAGCAGGCACGCCACCACGCCGTTCGCGGCGACGACCGTCCGGCTCCTCGCGCGGCTCCACCGGTCTGCCACCGCCGGGGTGGCCCACCCCACCGCGAGGGCCGGCAGCAAGACGCCCACCGGGTAGTACGGCTGCGAGGGGTTGGCGAAGGTCCACAGGAGGACGAGCACGAAGGTCGGCAGCAGGAAGCGGGCGGGGCGGTCGGGGCGTCTCCAGGGCGTGAGGAACCCGCTCAGCCAGACGCGTAGCAGCGGTGGCCCGGCGAACAGCGCCAGCGCCGGCAGCAGCACGAGCCGCACGAGGTCGCCCTGCTCGTCCACGAGGCCGCCGGAGACCTCGGCCATCGGCAGCCCGTGGACGAGCTGCAGGAGCACCTGGGGCGCGCCGAGGAGGACGAAGACCGACGAGCCCAGCAGGGCGTCCCGGGTCCGCAGCAGGGAAGGCCGGGTCAGCAGCAGGCTGACGAGCAGGGCCGCCGCGAGGACGACCACCAGCAGCTTGTTCCAGCAGGCCAGACCCGCGACCGTGCCGGCCCACAGGAGAGCGTGCGGGTGACCCAGGCAGGCCCGGAGGACGAGGAGGACCACCACCTGCCAGGCCAGCAGGTCCAGCGTCGCGGTGGTGAACAGGTGGCCCATGATGAGCGGGTAGACGGTGAACGCGTGCGCCCACCCGGCCAGCCGCTGCGCCGACGTCGGGGCACCGAGGGCTCGCGGGAACAGGGTCGCCACGAAAGCGCCGGCGACGGCCGCCACGACCCCCGGCAGGCGCTGCACCCACAGGTCGTCGCTCACCCGGCCCAGCAGCCAGGTGAGCCACACCGTCAGCGGCGGCTGGTCGACGTACCACCACCGGGGAGGCAGCATGCCGAAGTAGAGCTCGTCCCAGTGCGGCCCGTAGCGCGGGGCGACGAGGAGCAGCACCAGCGCGACGAGGGCCATCGGGGGCGCGGCGACCCGCAGCGGGCCGGGGTCGGAGGCCGCGGGGAGGGCGGGCCTCACCTGCTCTCCGCGTGGGCCAGCCACTCCTCGACCTGCCGGACGGCGACCCCGCACCCGTCCTGGCCGCGTACACGCGCCGCCAGCTCGCGGGCCTGCCGGCGGACGGGTGCGTCCAGGGCGGCCTCGACCGCCCGCGCCAGCGCCCCGGTCGTCGCCAGGGCCCGGGGGACCGGGCGGGGTGCCACCCCCAGCAGGTGCAGACGGCTGCCCCAGTAGAACTGGTCGGCGAAGTGTGGGACGACGACCGACGGGGCACCCGCCCGGACCGCCGCCCCGGTCGTCCCCGCCCCGCCGTGGTGCACGACCGCGTGCACCCGGCGGAACAGCTCGTCGTGCGGCTCGTCCGTGACGGCCAGAAGGTGCGGCAGGTCCACCGCCGGGGCACCCGGCACCTGCACGACCGCCCGCACGCCGAGCCGGGCGCACACCGCGTCCACCCGGCGCAGCAGCGCCCGGGTCGCGCTGGTGCATCGACCCAAAGCCGACGTAGATCCAGTCCCCGCCGTGGTCCAGCGCCTGAGCCACCCGCGGGGTCAGCGGACGGTCGGGCCCGCTCCCCGTCCACCACCCGGTCACCGTGCCGTCCGTCGGCTCGTCGGCGACGAGCTCGGGGCTGTAGGCGTAGAGCGAGCCGAGCGTGGAGGTCGTCAGGCTCACCGGGTGTCGCGCGACGAGGTGCAGCCGCCCGCGCCGCCACCCCCCGTCGACACCGCCCAGGTAGGGCTCCACCCTACGCAGGGCACGTCGGGCGAGGACCCGGGCCGGTGCCGGCAACCACCACGAGTACGGCAGCAGGGGCATGACCCCCCGCAGGTCCGCGTGCTCCGGCCACATGTGGGCCCGCACCACCGGCACGGACCGGTCCAGGGCCTCGTGGACCGCGGCGATGGCGAAGGTGGACGCCACCAGGACGTCCGCCCGGTCCAGGGCCTCGAGCGAGGGCTGGCGGGCGGAGTCGATGAAGTCGGCGAACAGCTGCCGGGTGCGGCTGAGCTGCCGCGGGCTCCCACGACGTACGGCTCGGGCGGCCGGCCCGGCGAGCAGCTCCTCGGGGTCGCTCGACACGTCCGCCACCCTCAGCCCTGGGTGCCCGGCGCCGACCAGCGTCGCGTGCGTGACGAGGGTGACCTCGTGACCGGCGTCGGCGAAGCGCCCCGCGAGGTGGGTGAAGGGCAGCACGTCACCCCGGCTGCCGATGGCAGCCACCACGACCTTCACCGCGGGCTCACCCGCCGAGCACCTCTCCGGTGACGGGGTCGACGACCCCCACGAGCGCCTCGGCCGGCACCGGCTCGAGGAGCTGCGGGCCCGAGCTCCGGGGGCTGCCGACAGAGCGGCCGACGGGCCAGGTCTGGAACCGACCGGGGACGTGCGCCGCGTCGATGATGGATCTCACCTCGCCCGCCTCGGTCAGTCCGGGGTCCAACCAGTCCTCCCACTGCGCCGGCTCCAGCGCGAGCGGCTGTCGGTCGTGGATGCGGTCCAGGCCGGGCTCCGCGCTGGTGGTCACGACGGCATACGACACGACCCACCCGAGCGGGTCGTCCTCGCTCGTGGTGGGGTCCCGCCAGAACTCGTAGACACCGGCGAGGGCCAGCGGCACGTCGTCGGCCCGGGTGACGTAGAAGGGTTGCTTGCGCGGCTTGCCCCTGGCGTCGGTGGCGACCGGGCTGACCTGCCACTCGTACCACCGCTGATCGGCACGAGGCATCGACGCCGCAGTGCCGACCGGGAGAAGGCGGGTTTGTCCAGCAGCGTCTCCTGCCGGGCGTTGATCATGCGCGAGCCGATCGAGGGGTCCTTGGCCCAGGAGGGGACCAGCCCCCAGGTGAGCAGTCGCAGCTGCCGGACGGGAGCCGTCGCCGCTCCCTGGCCGGAGTTCTCGACCTGCTCGTCCTCACCGGAGCCGCCCCGCGGCCTGCGGGTCAGCACGACGGGGGCCTGCTTGCTCGGCGCCATGTTGTAGTCGGGCTCTCCGGGCGGTGGTTGCTGCGCGTTCTTCAGCACACTGGCACTCCGCTCCGCCGTGGCGTCGAGCTCGACGTCGTAGGCCTCGATGAGCTCGCCCGGGTGCGCGCTCGCGGCATACCGGCCGCACATCAGGCGGACCCGCTCACTGCCGGTAGCCCGCGAGGAAGTTGCCCATCCGCTCCAGCGCGGACCGCAGGTCGGCGCCCCAGGGCAGCGTGACCACGCGTAGGTGGTCCGGGGTGGGCCAGTTGAAGCCGGTCCCGTGGACGACGAGGATCTTCTCGCGCTCAAGCAGGTCGAGGCAGAGCTGCACGTCGTCGTGGATCTCGTGCACCTCGGGGTCCAGCCGTGGGAAGACGTAGAGGGCCCCGCGGGGCTCGACGCAGCTCACGCCGTCCATCGCGCGGAGCATCGAGACCGCGATGTCCCGCTGCTCGGCGAGCCGGCCCCCCGGGCGGATCAGGTCCTCGATGCTCTGGTGCCCGGAGACCGCCACCTGGATGGCGTGCTGAGCCGGCACGTTGGGGCACAGGCGCGTCGAGGCGAGCAGCTCGATGCCCTCGAGGAAGCCCCGGGCGTGGGAGGTCGGGCCGGTGATGGCCACCCAGCCCGCCCGGTAGCCGGCCACCCGGTAGGTCTTGGACAGCCCGTTGAAGGTCAGGCAGAGCAGGTCGGGGGCGAGCGAGGCCACGGACACGTGCTGCGCGTCGTCGTAGACGATGCGGTCGTAGATCTCGTCCGCGAGGAGCAGCAGCGAGTGCTCCCGCGCCAGCTCGACGATCTGCTCCAGCACCTCGCGCGAGTAGACGGCCCCGGTGGGGTTGTTGGGGTTGATGACCACGATGGCCTTGGTCCGTGGCGTGATCTTGGCCCGGATGTCCTCCACCTGCGGGTTCCATCCGTCGTCCTCGTCGCACAGGTAGTGCCGGGGTATGCCCCCCGCCAGGCTGGTCGCAGCGGTCCACAGGGGGTAGTCGGGCGCCGGGACCAGCACCTCGTCTCCGGTGTCGAGCAAGGCGTTGAGAGTCATCATGATGAGCTCGGACACCCCGTTGCCGAGGTAGACCCGGTCCACGTCCAGGTCGGGGAAGCCGGGCTCGTCCTGGTAGCGCGAGACGACGGCGCGACGGGCCGACAGGATTCCCTTGGACTCGGAGTACCCCTGCGCCGTGGGCAGCGCCGCGATCATGTCCTGCAGGATGATGTCGGGCGCCTCGAAGCCGAACGGTGCCGGGTTGCCGATGTTGAGCTTGAGGATCCGGTGGCCCTCGGCCTCCAGCGCGGCGGCCCGGGCGGCCACCGGTCCCCGGATCTCGTAGAGGACGTTCTGCAGCTTGGCCGGCTGGGTCAGCGGACGGAGCCGGTGCGCGCGCGAGGTCGTGGTCACCGCCTCATGCTCCCATCCGGACGACGGGGTGGGAATGCCGACCGTCGCCCCGCGTGTTGACCGCACCGACCAGCATCGTCGAAGGAGGGCATACCGTGCTCACGTCAGTCGCCGCACCCGGGGAGGTGGCCGGAGCCTTCGCCGTCGACCGCGGCCACGGGCTAGGCTGGACGGTGATGACTACCGATCAGCCGGCGCTCGACCAGGTCGACGCCGAGGAGCAGGCGGAGGCGGACGCCACCGTCGATGTCGCCACCGAGACCCCGGCGGAGCGGGCCGCACGTTTCGAGCGGGAGGCGATGCCGCTGCTCGACCAGATGTACAGCGCCGCGCTGCGGACCACCCGCAACCCGACGGACGCCGAGGACCTGGTGCAGGAGACCTACGCGAAGGCTTTCGCGGCCTTCCACCAGTACCGCCCCGGCACGAACCTGCGGGCCTGGATGTACCGCATCCTCACCAACTCCTACATCAACAGCTACCGCAAGAAGCAGCGGCAGCCGCTGGAGTCGGACGCCGCCGACGTGGAGGACTACCAGCTGGCGCGGGCCGCCTCGCACAGCTCGACCGGGCTCCGGTCCGCCGAGGCCGAGGCGCTGGACCACCTGCCGGACAGCGACGTGACGCGCGCGCTGGCGAGCATCGGCGAGGACTTCCGGATGGCGGTCTACCTCGCGGACGTGGAGGGCTTCGCCTACAAGGAGATCGCGGAGATCATGGACACGCCCATCGGCACGGTCATGTCCCGGTTGCACCGCGGACGCAAGCAGCTGCGGGACCTGCTGACCGACTACGCCGTCGAGCGCGGCATCGTCCGGACCGAGGAGGGATCGTGATGGCGGAGCGGCACGAGGACTCCCCGACGGCGACCGACTGCGCCGGCGTGCTCCTGCGGCTGTTCGAGTTCGTGGACAACGAGACCGGCCCCGTCGACCGCGAGCGCATCCGCGAGCACCTGGACGAGTGCGGCTCCTGCCTGGCGGAGTACGACCGGGAGCTGCTGCTGAAGGCGCTGGTCCGGCGTGCCTGCGTGCGCCAGTCGGCCCCGGAGGCGCTGCGGGCGCAGATCCTCACCAGGATCACCAGCACCAGCGTGACCGTGGTGCACCGGTCCGAGGGCTAGGGCGTCGACCAGCGTCCGTACCGGACGCAAAGAAGGGCCGACCAGGACGTCCTGGTCGGCCTTTCTCGTGCCCGGCGCTCAGGCGTTGGGCTTGCGGCCGTGGTTGGCCGCCTTCTTCTTGCGGTCGCGACGCTTCCTGGCGCGCTTGCTCATGGGTCCTCCTGACGTCGGTGGGTCGTCATCATCTTCCCACAGCGTGCAGCCGCACCCTGTGTTGTGACCATGGTCACGCTCTGGGTAAAGACTTGTTCAAGGTTTGACAGATCTTGGCGTCGAGGAGCGCGCTCTCCCAGTCGGTTGTGGCACTCTTGTGGATAGACCGGTAGGTCAACCGGTTATCTGCTCCAGCCCTGTCAGGAGCACTCAACGGAAGGACACCATCGTGCTGCACCTCATCGCCGACGTCTTCAGCTCCGGCGCCCTCGACGCGTTCTTCGGCTTCATCGACGTCGTGTCCTGGGAGGACTGACGACTCGCAAGTCGACGAGGGGCGTGGATCGAGAAGATCCGCGCCCCTCTGGCGTGCGCGTCTGGCTCCTCATCGTCGGTCTGGCCCTCACAGCTGTGGTACTCGGGGGTCTGGCACAACGACAACCTGGCTCGGACAGTGCGGTGGGGACCGGCAGCCTGATCATCCTCATCGGGTTGGCCATGGTGGGCGTCGTCATCCGAGAACGCGGGCTCGGACCTCACTGGGGTGTCTCCGTGGCGACGGTGGTGCTCGCGGCGACCATCCCGCTCGCTGGTGCCTTCGGGGCGGCAGTTGTCGGTGCTCTGGCCTATCTGGCCGATCCGGGGGCTCGCACGCTGCGAACACGGTTGTTCAACGTGAGTATGACCGCCGCCATGGGCGCTACCGGCGGTGCCTTCTACGGCCTGCTAGGGGGCGTATTCGTCGGGAATGTCGACTTCGGACCGCTTGGCCTCCTGGTCCGGGTCGGCGGACCGCTGGCGATGGCCTACGCGGCCATGGCCGTGGTCAACTCGCTGTGCATCGGAGCGATGTCGTTCGCCGTGCGGGGCACTCGCGTCCTGACCGTTGCGCGAGCAGTCCTTCGAAGTCTGGGCTGGGGGTATCTCGCTCATGCCGTCACGGCGTTCCTCTTCGTCGTGCTGTGGGGTCCGGTCGGTCTCGGCGCCGCCTCCGCGCTCTTCGTCCTCGGGCCGCTGCTGGTGGCGCACTGGACGATCGGCCGTGACGCCCTCGCGCGGCGCGAGCATCAGCAGACGGTCACCACCTTCGTCGCGGCGCTCGAGCAGGCCGATCCCGCGTCGGTCGGTCACAGTGCGCGGGTGGCCGATGTCGCCGACGCACTCGGGGCCCAGCTCGGGCTCTCCGGGGAGGCCGCCGAGGAGCTGCGCTATGCCGCGCTGCTCCACGACATCGGGATGATGGTGGTCCGCGCCGAGCTGCCGCACGACCCCGATGACGAGATCGCCTACCTCACCGCGCTCAGCGCACACCCGCTCGCCGGGCTCAACGTGCTGGCCGGGCTGGACTTCCTCGACGACTCGCTGCCCGCGATCGCGCACCACCACGAGCGCTGGGACGGCAAGGGCTACCCTGCGGGCCTGCAGGGGGAGGAGATCCCGCTGGCCGCGCGGATCATCGCCGTCGCGGACGCCTTCGATGCCCGGCTGGCGGCCACGGACGACGGGTCAGCCGAACCGATGGTCGTCGCCGAGCAGCTGCGGCGTCGCGCCGGCAGCCACCTGGACCCGCGCGTGGTGGAGGCCTTGGTCGCTGCGCTGGGCCGGCAGGGCGGTGCGAGCCTGGGCCGCGACCGCCGAGCCAACCTCGCCAGGGGTCAGGGACGTCTTCCCGATCACGATGACCCGCTGGTCAGCGATCTCTTCGCCGATTGGCAGCCGGAAGGCGCAGGTGCTCCGTGAGCCCGCACGAGGTGGAGGAACGCTGGTGACGCTCACGTGGTCGCTGGCCCTCGTCGGCTTCCTCGCGATGGTGTTGGCCGAGGCCTGGCGACAGGCGTCGCCGACGCCCGTCCGAGAGGGACCACTCACCCAGGCCTGCGCCATGGCCCTGGCCCTGTCCACGGCCTGGCCCCTCACCGGTGGTCTCGGAGGGCTCGTCGGTCTGCTCGGACCCCTGCTGCTGGCGGCTGCTGCGGTCCTCGTCGTGGCCCTGTGGCGCCGCCGGGTCGCGCTGTTCCCGCAGGACCTGCTCCACCTGGGCACCGCCGTGGCGGTCGCCGGGGTGCTGGTGCGTCTTCCGCTACCGACGGGGTCGACCCTCCTCGAACGCATCGCGTACCCGGAGGGCGACACGGTGCTCTTCGCCCTCACCCTCCTCGTCGCGGCGGTGGTGGCCGTGGGCACCCCGGTCGTGGTCCGGGCTGTCCGGACCGCGGTCCGTGGTCGTGTCTCCCTCTGGCAGCCCCTGGTCTCCGAGCTGGGGCGGCAGGGACCGGTCTCGCTCGCCGCAGCCTCCACCGCCGTGGTCATGTCGCTGGCCCTCACCGAGCTCGGTCCGGCCAGCCTGGTGCTCTTCCTCGTCCCGCTGCTCGTGCTGCAGCCGGCCGTGGCACGGCAGCGGCACATCCGCCAGGCGCAGCGCCAGACGATCTTCGCCCTCGCCCGGCTCCCCGAGGAGGCGGGCTTCGCGGCGGCGGGCCACGGAGCCCGGGTCGCTGCTCTCGCGGTGCCGATCGCCCGGGACCTCGGCGTCGAGCCCGCCGACCTGCCGGACGTCGAGGCCGCGGCGCTGCTGCACGACATCGGCCAGGTCGGCCTGGCGCGCCCGGTCCCCGACGGCGCGACCGTGGAGGTGTCGGGGCGGGACCAGCGGCTCATCGCCGCGACCGGCTCCTCGATCCTGGCCCGCACCGCCGAGCTGTCCCGGTTGGCGACGCTCGTCGCCGATGTCGGGCTGCCGCACCACCGGGCGGTCGAGCGCGGCGACGTCTCCCTGACGTCCAGCATCGTGCGGGTGGCCTCGGCCTACGACGACCTCACGGGGAGGGCCACCCGCCTCGCGGGTGGCGCAGGGCCGGTGCAGGCGTTGGAGCGCATCCTGCGCGCCACCCCCCACGAGTACGACCCGGGTGTCGTCGCCGCGCTCATCCGCCAGCTGGACCGGCGGGGCGTGCTGTCGACGGGGCAGGCGGCCTCGCTCCAGGACTGAGAGCACGAACCGCCCGCGACGCCGTGGCGTCGCGGGCGGTTCGTGTCGTCGTGCGGGGACTCAGCCCTTCTTGGTCTCGGCGTAGATCTCCGCGATGCGGTCGATCTTGCCGAGCAGCTCGTCGGCCGTGGCGACGTCGAAGCTGCCCTTGGTGCCGGAGGCCCCGGCCAGCTTGGTGGCCTCGTTGACCAGCACGTGCAGCTCCGGGAACTGCTCGAAGTGCGGCGGCTTGAAGTAGTCGGTCCACAGCACCCACAGGTGGTGCTTGACCAGCTCCGAGCGCTGCTCCTTGATGATCATGGCGCGCATACGGAAGTCGGCGTCGTCGTTGTCCGCGACCTTCTCGCAGATCTTCTTGACCGACTCGGCCTCGATCCGGGCCTGGGCGGGGTCGTAGACGCCGCATGGCAGGTCGCAGTGCGCGCTGACCTCGATCGTGGGGGCGAAGAACCTGGTGAACATCAGTCATCCTTTGCAGTGGTCGGGAGGGGCTCCAACACCCCTCACGTTAGCCTGAGCGCGTGCTGCTCGCGATCGACACCGCCACCGGGACCGTGGGCGCCGCCCTGCACGACGGGAGCCAGGTGCGGGGGGAGGTCGTGCACGAGGACTCCCGGCGGCACGGTGAGCTGCTCGCCCCGGCGATCGAGGGTGCGCTCGACCAGGCGGGGGTACCTGTCACGGACGTGATCGCCGTGGTGTGCGGGGTCGGCCCGGGGCCGTTCACCGGACTGCGCGTCGGTGTCGTCACGGCGCTGACCCTCGCGCACAGCCTCGGTCTCCCGGAGCCGCAGGGCGTCTGCTCGCTCGACGCAGTGGCGCACCAGGTCGTGGGTGCCCACGAGGGTGAGATCCTCGTCGCCACCGATGCGCGGCGCAGAGAGGTCTACTGGGCGCACTACCTGATCGGGTCCGGCGGCGCCCGGCGCCTCGCGGGCCCCGGCGTCGCGGCGGCGGCCGATCTTCCCGGTCGGCTGCGCGAGCTGCCGGTCGCGGGGCGGGGTGCCTCGCTCTACCCGGAGGCACTGACCGGGCGCGTGCTCGCAGGGGCCACCGATGCCCGCCCCGCTGCCCTGGCCGAGCTCGCGGTGCGGCTGCGGGCCGGCGACCACCCGGACGCCGGGAGCGGACTTCTTCCCCCCGAGCCGCTCTACCTGCGACGACCCGACGCCGTCGAGTCGGCCCGATGAGCGGCCAGGCAGTGCTGCGCCCGGCCACCTGGCGCGACATCCCGGCCCTGGTCGACTTGGAGCGGCAGCTCTTCCCCGAGGAGCCGTGGTCCGAGGCAGCGCTGTGGGCCGAGCTGGCCGGTCGCCCGCGGCGGTGCTATCTCGTGGCGTGCGAGCAGGGCTCGGGACGGCTGCTCGGGTATGCCGGCCTGGACCTCGCCGGCGACGTGGCGGACGTCATGACGCTCGCCGTCGCCCCGGGGTCGCAGGGACGGGGGATCGGTGGCATCTTGCTGGAGTCCCTGCACGACCGGGCCCGGTCGGCGGGGGCCGGGAGCATGATGCTCGAGGTCCGCAGCGGCAACGAGGCAGCGCGCGGGCTCTACGCCGCGCACGGTTATGACGAGGTCCGGTCCCGGGCCGGGTACTACCGCTCGGGCGAGGACGCGCTCGTGCTGCGGAAGGAGCTGTCGAGCGATGTCTGAGCCGCTCGTGCTGGGCATCGAGACCAGCTGTGACGAGACGGGTGTGGGCCTCGTGCGCGGTCGCACGCTGCTCTTCGACGCGATCGCCAGCAGCGTGGACCAGCACGCCAGGTTCGGCGGCGTCGTCCCCGAGGTCGCGAGCCGGGCGCACCTGGAGGCCATGGTGCCGACGGTGGAGCGTGCCTGCCGCGAGGCCGGGGTGAGCCTGGACGACGTGGATGCCGTGTCGGTGACCGCCGGTCCGGGGCTCGCGGGTGCCCTGCTCGTCGGGGTGGCCGCGGCGAAGGCGCTGGCGCTCGGTCTCGGCGTGCCGCTCTACGGCGTCAACCACCTGGCGGCCCACGTCGCCGTCGACGTGGTGGAGCACGGCCCGCTGCCAGAGCCCACCATGGGCCTGCTCGTCAGCGGGGGGCACTCGAACCTGCTGCTCGTGCCGGACGTCACCCACGACATCAGGTCGTTGGGGGCGACCATCGACGACGCGGCCGGGGAGGCCTTCGACAAGGTCGCCCGCGTGCTCGGCCTGCCCTTCCCCGGTGGACCGCACATCGACCGGGTCGCCCGCGAGGGCGACCAGGTGGCGATCGACTTCCCCCGCGGTCTGACGTCCGGGCGGGACATGCAGCGGCACCGTTTCGACTACTCCTTCTCGGGTCTCAAGACCGCGGTCGCCCGCTGGGTCCAGGCCCGCGCGGACGCCGGTGAGCCGGTCCCCGTCGCGGACGTCGCGGCGAGCTTCCAGGAGGCGGTCGTCGACGTCCTGACCCGCAAGGCGGTCCTCGCCTGCGCCGAGCACGGCGTCGAGGACCTGCTCATCGGCGGAGGGGTGGCGGCGAACAGCCGGCTCCGGGCCCTCGCGCAGGAGCGGTGCGACGCTGCGGGCATCCGGTTGCGCGTGCCCCGTCCGGGCCTGTGCACCGACAACGGCGCGATGGTCGCCGCGCTCGGCGCCCAGATGGTGATCAAGGGGCGCCCGGCCTCCCGGCTCGACCTGCCGGCCGACTCCTCCCAACAGGTCGAGCAGGTCCGGTCCTGAGCGAGCCGGGGTCTCCTCCGGCCCGGCCCGGCGCGGGCGACTTGCTCCTCGTGGTGGCGAGGCGCACCATGGACCCTCGTGCGAGCTTTCTGGGCGCACCCGGCCCGCTCGGTGACCCTCGGTTTCGTCATCGTCGTGCTCGCCGGGACGACGCTGCTCATGCTCCCCGTCTCGCGTGGACCGGGAGCCGAGGCCGATCTCATGGTCGCCGCCTTCACCACCGTGTCGGCCACCTGCGTGACCGGCCTCATCACCGTCGACACGGCCAGCTACTGGTCGCCCTTCGGCCAGACCGTCCTGCTGCTGCTCATCCAGATCGGCGGCTTCGGGGTGATGACGCTGGCCACCCTCATCGCCCTGGTCGTCCGTCGCAAGCTGCGGCTGAGCACGTCCCTGGCGGCCCAGGTGGACACCCGCAGCCGCTCCCTCGGGGACGTCCGCGGGATCCTGCGCCGCATGCTGCAGCTCATGCTGGCCATCGAGGCGGTGACCTGGCTGATGCTCACGCTGCGCTTCCACCTGGGGTACGGCTACGACTGGCCCACCGCGCTGTGGCACGGGCTCTTCCACGCCGTCTCCGCCTTCAACAACGCCGGCTTCGCGCTGTACCAGGACAGCCTCATGGGTTTCGTGGGCGACCTGTGGATCATCGGCCCCGTGTGCCTGGCGCTGGTGCTCGGCGGCCTGGGCTTCCCCGTGCTGCGCGAGCTGCTCCGCGGCCGCAGGCCGGGGACCTGGACCATCCACACGCGGCTCACCGTGTGGGGCTCGCTCACGCTGATGGTCCTGGGGGTGGCCACGTTCTGGGTGTTCGAGGCCCAGCCCGGGGGCACGATCGCGGACCTCTCGCCGGGCGGGCAGCTGGTGGGGGCGCTCGGGGGAGGGCTGTTCCCGCGGACCGCCGGCTTCAACTCGGTCGACTACGGGATGATCACGGACGAGACCGAGGCGATCACCATGGCGCTGATGTTCGTCGGTGGCGGGAGCGCGGGGACGGCGGGCGGCATCAAGGTCACCACCTTCCTGCTGCTGGCCGCGGTCATCTGGTCCGAGGTGCGCGGCGAGCCCGAGGTCGTCATCGGGCGCCGCCGGGTCGGGATGCCGGTCGTGCGGCAGGCGCTGTCGGTCGCCCTGCTCGCGGTGGGCCTCGTCATCACCAGCACCATCACCCTGATGATCCTCACCGACCTCCCCCCGCTCGACCTCGGCTTCGAGGTCGTCTCGGCCTTCGCGACGGTGGGGCTGTCCACCGGCATCACCGCCAGCCTGCCCCCCTCGGCCCAGCTCGTCCTCATGGTCCTGATGTTCCTCGGCCGGCTCGGGCCGATCACGGTGGCCGCCGCCCTGGCGCTCAACACCCGCCACCGCCACTACCGACTCCCGGAGGAGAGACCCATTGTTGGCTAGGAGAAGGCGGCCCGCGGACAGCGGCGCCTACACGGTGCTCGTCGTCGGCCTCGGCCGGTTCGGGACGGCGGTCTGCGAGTCGCTGGTCCGGCAGGGCGTCGAGGTCATGGCGATCGACACCGACGAGCGGCGCGTGCAGAAGTACGCCGACGACCTCACGCACACGGTGGTCGCCGACGCCACCGACGGGGAGGCCATGCGCCAGCTCGGCATCGGCTCGGTCAGCCGCGCGGTCGTCGCGATCGGGTCCGACATCGAGGCCAGCGTGCTGTCGGTCATCACCCTGCACGAGGCGGGGGTGGAGCGCATCTACGCCAAGGCGATCACCCGCAAGCACGGCACGATCCTGGCCAGCATCGGTGCGCACCACGTCATCTACCCCGAGTACGTCATGGGACAGCGGGTGGCCCACATGGTGACCGACGGGGTGGCGGACTACCTCGAGTTCGAGGACCAGTTCGCCATCGCCCGCTGCACTGCCCCGGCGGAAACGTGGGGACGGACCCTCGCGGACTCCGGGGTCCGCACCCGTCACACGATCACCGTCGTCGGGCGCAAACGGCAGGGCGAGGAGTTCACGTATGCCGTGCCCGAGACCGTGGTCGAGGAGGGTGACGAGCTGGTCGTCTCGGGTCGCATCAGCGACGTGGAGCGCTTCATCGCCCTGCCGCGGACCCCGCACCGACGGTCGGTGCTCGAGCGCTGACGCCGGGTCAGACCTGCAGCCGGTCCACGACGAGGGCCCGTGGGGAGTCCGCCACCGTCGTCAGCACGAGGACGACCTCCTCGGAGCCGTGGGCCCGGCGCGGGAGCCGCAGCTCCCGGCGGAACGCGTCGGGGTCGACCCGCACCCCCCGCTTCTTCAGGGTGACCGGGCCGGCCGGCTGGCGGTGCTGCCGCAGCCAGGACCGCACCGTCTCGGCGCGCAGCGGCAGGACCTCGCGCACGGCATACCACCGCAGCGCGGGGTGGGGGACGGGCTCCCTGGCGGTGAGGTAGCCGGTCCCGGGCGCCGTCTGGCGACCGTCGACCACGCTCGCGAGGGAGCCGGTGAGGCCGGCCGCGGCAACCGCGTCGTCGACCTCGGCCAGGTGGCCCCCCAGGTCCTCCACCCGGGGGAGGGGCGCGGTGGGGCCGAGGTCGGCGACCTCGTGCCAGGTGACGATCCCGTCCGGCCCACCCGCGCTGCGGCCCACGACCGCGTGGCGGCCGCGTGGCCCGGCGCCCCACCACAGGGCGCACTCGAGCAGGTCCCCGTCCAGCGACACCCACTCTGCGCCCGCGCCGGACGGGACGTCGCCGGGGTCTAAGGACGGGCCGAGCTTGGCGACGGTCGCCCGGGCGCGCGCGGCGACGTCCCGGACCTGCTCGAAGGAGGGGGACAGCTGGTCGAGCCCCCGCACCCGGCGGGTCCGGCCGTGGACGTCGGCGACCCCGGGGGTGCGTCGGGCCGGGTCGAGGAACGCGCCGTCGTCCGGCCCGACAGGCAGCGCGAGCGCGTCACCGGTGACCACCCGCGCGTCCGGCCACGGGGCGAGGTTGGCTCGGGCGGCGGCCGCCACGACGGCGTCCCTCTCCACCGCCGTCACCGCGAGCCCGGCCCGGGCGAAGGCCATGGCGTCGAGCCCGAGCCCGCACCCGAGGTCCAGCACGTGGCGTACCCCGGCGCGCACCATGAGCTCGGCCCGCCGGGCCGCCACCTGGGGGCGGGTGGCCTGCTCCAGGCCGTCCTGGGTCAGCAGCAGGTCGTCGACCCCGCTCCCCAGCCGGGCCCGCCCGCTCGCCCGCAGCCGGGCCTGGGTGAGCGCGGCCGACACCAGGTCCGCGTCGTGCCCCTGCGCGCGCAACCTGCTCATGAGCGGCAGCGCGTCGGACTCGTCGTAGGGAGGGAGGGAGGCTAGCAGCTCGGCCCCAGGGCCGCCGGCCAGCCGCGCCATGAGCTCGACGGCTGGATCGGCGCTCATGCGCCCATTGTGGCCTGCCCGTAGATTGTGGCCATGCCCCGTGTCTTCAGCCGCAAGGTGAGCCGTCTGCTGCGCCGCGGCCGCCGGATGGCGCTGGGCGCCGCGGCGACCGGGCTCGCGGGGCAGCTGACGCTGGCCGCGGGTGTCGTCGCCGTCGACGCGGTGCGCAAGCGCCGCGACCACGTCGACCGGGACGCCCCGGTCCGCGACCCGGTGTCGACGACGGTCCGCGGCTCGCGCGTCACCACCTACACCTACGGCCAGTACCTCTACGACGACATGATCGCCGCGATCGACGAGGCGGAGGACTTCGTCTACCTCGCGTCCTACATCTGGAAGGGCGACCGGGTCGGGCGGGCCTTCAAGGATGCCGTGGTGCGGGCCGCCGACCGGGGCGTGCTGGTGTGCCTGGTCTTCGACGGCTTCGCCAACCTGGTCGTGCCGCGCGAGTTCCTCGACTTCCCGGAGGGCGTGCACATGCTGCGCTTCCCGGTGCTCCGCACGGCCCTGCCCATCGTCGCGTCCGGGCCTCGGGCCGGGACCACCGCAAGATCCTCGTGGTCGACGGCCGGATCGGGTTCGTCGGCGGCTACAACATCGGCGCGCTGTATGCCACGAGCTGGCGGGACACCCACGTGCGGGTCGAGGGGGAGAGCGTGTGGGAGCTCACCAACGCCTTCACGGACTTCTGGAACCGGCACAAGGGCAGGCGGCGGCCGACGCTCCCCGACAGCGGCACGCTGCAGTGGATCGCCAACATCCGGGCCGCCCGCAACGAGCCCAGCCGGGTCGTCTACCCGGTGCGGGCGCTCTACCTCGAGGCCATCGACCGGGCGGTCCACCGCATCTGGATCACCCAGGGCTACTTCATCCCGGACCGGGAGATCCTGCACGGGCTGCTGACCGCGGCGGCGCGGGGCGTGGACGTCCGCGTGGTCATGCCGGAGGCGTCCAACCACGTGCTCGCCGACATCGTGGCGCAGTCGTACTACGAGAAACTGCTCGAGGGCGGGGTGCGGCTGCACCTCTACCACGACGTCATGGTGCACGCGAAGACGATGACCGTGGACGGTCGGTGGGCGACCATCGGGACGGCCAACGTGGACCGGCTCTCGATGCAGGGCAACTACGAGATCAACCTGGAGATCGTGGACGAGGAGCAGGCCGCCCACATGGAGGACATCTTCCGGGCCGACCTGGAGCACTGCCACGAGCTCACGCTGGAGGAGTGGGAGCGACGGGGCCGAGGGAGCCGGCTGGTGGAACGGATCCTCCAGCCGCTGCAGGTGATGCTGTAGGTCGCGCGCCGGCCGGCTCGCCGCAGCCTGGCACTCGGCTTGACCGAGTGCTAACCGCGTGCCTAGATTCGTCCTAGCACTCTCGGCACGTCAGTGCCAGCCGCGAGCGCCGACCGACCCCCGCGACGGCGGTGGGCGGTCGCGGTGGAGTGAGCACCACCCAGCAGCGACCACCTGGCCGGCGCGCAGCGCCGGACACCGAAGGAGAAGGAAGGTAACCGTGTCGGTTTCCATCAAGCCGCTCGAGGACCGCATCGTCGTCAAGGCCGTCGAGGCCGAGCAGACCACGGCCTCCGGCCTCGTCATCCCGGACACCGCCAAGGAGAAGCCCCAGGAGGGCGAGGTCCTGGCGGTCGGCCCGGGCCGCGTCGACGACAACGGCAACCGCGTCCCCATGGACGTCAACGTCGGCGACCGGGTCATCTACAGCAAGTACGGCGGCACCGAGGTGAAGTACTCCGGCGAGGAGTTCCTCATCCTGTCCGCGCGCGACGTCCTCGCGATCGTGGGCTGATCGACCCCTCGATCCACCCACGCGCCGCCCCGGCCGCCCCCTCGGGGTGGCCGGGGCGGCTCGCACCCGGCCGCAGACCGCATACCTGAAAGGAGCGCTCGCCCATGGCGAAGCAGCTGCAGTTCAACGACGACGCCCGCAAGGCGCTGGAGCGGGGCGTCGACGCCCTCGCCAACGCCGTCAAGGTGACGCTCGGCCCCAAGGGCCGCAACGTCGTCCTCGACAAGAAGTGGGGCGCGCCGACCATCACCAACGACGGCGTGACCATCGCCCGCGAGGTCGAGCTGGAGGACCCCTACGAGAACCTCGGGGCCCAGCTCGCCAAGGAGGTCGCGACCAAGACCAACGACATCGCCGGTGACGGCACGACCACCGCGACCGTGCTCGCTCAGGCCATGGTCAAGGAGGGCCTGCGCAACGTCGCCGCCGGCGCCGCGCCGTCCGCGCTCAAGCGCGGCATCGACGCCGCGGTGACCGCGATCAACGACCGCCTGCTGGAGACCGCCCGCGAGCTCGAGGGCCGTGACGAGATCGCCCAGGTGGCGGGCTGTCCGCCCAGGACCCGCAGATCGGCGAGCTCATCGCCGACGCCTTCGACAAGGTGGGCAAGGACGGCGTCATCACGGTGGAGGAGTCCTCCACCACCGCGATGGAGCTGGAGTTCACCGAGGGCATGCAGTTCGACAAGGGCTACCTCTCGCCCTACTTCGTCACCGACAGCGAGCGCATGGAGGCCGTCCTCGAGGACGCCTACGTGCTGCTGGTGCAGGGCAAGATCTCCAAGGTCTCCGACCTGCTGCCGCTGCTGGAGAAGGTCGTCGGCGAGAGCAAGCCGCTGATGATCATCGCCGAGGACGTCGAGGCCGAGGCGCTGTCGACGCTCGTCGTCAACAAGGTGCGCGGCACCTTCAACGCGGTCGCCGTCAAGGCACCGGGCTTCGGCGACCGCCGCAAGGCGATGCTGCAGGACATGGCCATCCTCACCGGCGGCCAGGTCGTCGCCGAGGAGGTCGGGCTGTCGCTGGACTCGGTCGGCCTGGAGGTGCTCGGCACCGCCCGCCGCGTCGTGGCCACCAAGGACACCACCACCATCGTCGAGGGCAGCGGCGACGCCCAGGCGGTCAGCGACCGCGTCGCCCAGCTCCAGGCGGAGGCGGCGTCGACCGACTCCGACTGGGACCGCGAGAAGCTCCAGGAGCGGATCGCCAAGCTGGCCGGTGGCGTCTGCGTCATCAAGGTCGGCGCGCACACCGAGGTGGAGCTGAAGGAGAAGAAGCACCGCATCGAGGACGCCGTCTCGGCGACGCGCGCGGCCATCGAGGAGGGCATCGTCGCCGGTGGCGGCTCGGCCCTGGTGCACGCCGCCCCGGCCGCGGACGAGCTCGACCTGTCCGCCGACGAGGCGGTCGGTGCGGCCATCGTCCGCAAGTCCGCCGCCGAGCCGCTGCGCTGGATCGCGGAGAACGCGGGCCTGCAGGGCTACGTCGCCACGACGAAGGTCGGCGAGATGACCGCCGGGCAGGGCCTCAACGCCGCCACCGGCGAGTACGGCGACCTGTTCTCCGCCGGGGTCATCGACCCGGTGAAGGTCACCCGCTCGGCGCTGCGCAACGCGGCCTCCATCGCCTCGATGGTGCTCACCACGGACACCCTCGTGGTGGACAAGCCCGAGGACGACGAGGACGAGGGCGGGCACGGCCACGGCCACTGATGCCGTGCGGCCGGTCGGACGACCCGGCTGACCGCCGCCACGCGAGACGAGGCCCCGCCCGGATCATCCGGGCGGGGCCTCGTCGTGTCGGTGGTGCCGGTGCTGCAGGACGTCGTCAGCGGGTCTTCTGGTGGGGGCGGGCCGCCTCGACCCGCTCGTAGTGCTCGGCCCGTTCCTCCTCGGTCATCCCTCCCCAGACGCCGTACGGCTCCCTGACGGCGAGGGCGTGGGTGCGGCACTGCTCCAGGACGGGGCAGCTGGCGCAGACCTGCTTGGCGCGTTCGTCCCGGCGACGGCGGGCGGGACCCCGCTCACCCTCCGGGTGGAAGAAGACTTCAGGACTGGTCGTGCGGCAGGCTCCCTCGAACTGCCACTCCCACAGGTCCGCTACCGGACCGGGCTGATGAGCGATCTCGACCACGGGATCCTCCTCTCGGGGGCTGACCCGGCTCCTGCCTGGCGCCCGCCCCCATCGGGGCCGTCAGCAGAGAGGTTCCGAGCGCGACGAGTGCCTCGTCGTCATGTCACTGTACGTGGTGCGGCGCGGCGGGCATAGGGCCGGGTGACCGGTACCGGGCCTGCTCGGGGGCGGCCCCTAGACTTGGGCCATGACCTCCGGTGACCTTCCCGGCTCCTCCGACCCCTTCTCGCGGCTCGGCCTCACCTACGACGACGTGCTCCTGCTGCCGGGGGAGACGGACATGGCCCCGGACCAGATCGACACCACGAGCAGGCTCACCCGGGAGATCTCCCTGCGGGTGCCGCTCGTCTCGGCGGCGATGGACACCGTCACCGAGGCGCGGATGGCCATCGCGATGGCCCGGCAGGGCGGGATCGGGATCCTGCACCGCAACCTCGCGATCGAGGACCAGGCGCTCCAGGTGGACCTGGTGAAGCGGACCCAGACCGGACGCATCACCAACCCGGTCACCATCGGGCCGGACGCCACGCTGGGGGAGCTGGACCAGCTCTGCGGGCAGTACCGCGTGTCCGGGCTCCCCGTCGTCGACGGGGGCGGACACCTGCTCGGCATCTGCACCAACCGCGACCTGCGCTTCACGCCGGTCGCGGAGTGGGACAGCACCCTGGTGCGTGACGTCATGACGCCCATGCCGCTGGTCACCGCACCGGCCGACGTCTCCCGCGAGGAGGCGACCGCGGTCCTCCGGGCGCACAAGCGGGAGCGGCTGCCGCTGGTCGACGAGGAGGGACGGCTGTCCGGTCTCATCACCGTCAAGGACTTCGTCAAGAGCGAGCAGTACCCGCACGCCTCAAAGGACGCGGACGGGCGGCTGCTCGTGGGCGCGGCGATCGGCTACTTCGGCGACGCCTGGGAGCGCGCCACGACGCTGGTGGAGGCCGGCGCCGACGTGCTGGTGGCCGACACCGCGCACGGCCACGTGCGGATGCTCCTGGACATGGTCGCCCGGCTCAAGAGCGATCCCGCGACCCGGCACGTGCAGGTCGTCGGCGGCAACGTCGCGACCGCCGCGGGCGCCCGGGCCTTCGTCGAGGCCGGGGCGGACGCGGTCAAGGTGGGGGTGGGTCCCGGCGCCATCTGCACCACCCGGGTGGTCACAGGGGTCGGTGTCCCGCAGCTCTCGGCGGTGCACGAGGCGGCCCAGGTATGCCGTGAGGCCGGGGTCCCGGTCGTCGCGGACGGTGGCATGAAGTACTCCGGCGACATCGCCAAGGCCCTGGTGGCCGGCGCCGAGGCGGTCATGATGGGGTCGATGCTGGCGGGCTGCGAGGAGAGCCCGGGGGAGCTGATCTTCGTCAACGGCAAGCAGTTCAAGAGCTACCGCGGGATGGGCTCGCTCGGGGCCATGAGCTCGCGCGGCAAGAAGTCCTTCTCCAAGGACCGCTACTTCCAGGCCGAGGTGGCCAGCGACGACCAGCTCGTCCCCGAGGGCGTGGAGGGCAAGGTCGCCTACCGGGGGGCCGCCAGCGCCGTGGTCCACCAGATGGCGGGCGGGCTGCGCCAGGCGATGTTCTACGTGGGCGCGCGCACCGTCCCGGAGCTGCAGGCCAGGGGGAGGTTCGTCCGGATCACCCAGGCCAGCCTGCAGGAGTCGCACCCGCACGACATCGAGATGACGGCCCAGGCGCCCAACTACGGCTGACCCCCGCGCGGTGCGTGGCGCAGGACGGTCGGCAGCGGGTCGGACGGTAGCCTGAGCCGGTGACTGAGATCGAGATCGGACGCGGAAAACGGGGCCGCCGGGCCTACTCCTTCGACGACGTCGCCGTCGTCCCGTCCCGCCGCACCCGGGACCCCGAGGACGTCTCGATCACCTGGCAGATCGACGCCTACCACTTCGAGCTGCCCATCCTCGCGGCCCCGATGGACTCGGTGGTCTCCCCGGACACGGCGATCGCGATCGGCCGGCTCGGGGGTCTGGGCGTGCTCGACCTCGAGGGGCTGTGGACCCGCTACGAGGACCCCACCGACGCGCTCGGTGAGATCGCCCGGCTCGAGGGCGAGGACGCCACCTCACGGATGCGCGAGCTCTACGCCGCGCCCATCCGACCCGAGCTCATCACCGAGCGGCTGCGGCAGATCAGGGAGTCGGGGGTCACCGTGGCCGGCTCGCTCTCGCCGCAGCGGACCCAGCAGTTCTGGAAGGCGGTCGTGGACGCCGGTGTCGACCTCTTCGTCATCCGCGGCACGACCGTGTCCGCCGAGCACGTCTCCAGCCAGGCCGAGCCGCTCAACCTCAAGCGCTTCATCTACGAGCTCGACGTGCCGGTCGTCGTGGGCGGCGCTGGCACCTACACCGCGGCCCTGCACCTCATGCGCACCGGCGCGGCAGGGGTGCTGGTCGGGTTCGGCGGGGGATCCACCCACCGCACCCGCACGGCGCTGGGGATCCACACCCCCGCCGCCACCGCGATCGCCGACGTCGCCGCCGCGCGGCGGGACTACCTCGACGAGTCCGGTGGGCGCTACGTCCACGTCATCTCCGACGGCGGCACCAGCGAGTCCGGCGAGATCGTCAAGGCCGTGGCCTGCGGCGCCGACGCCGTGATGCTCGGAGCGGCGCTTGCGCGGGCCCAGGAGGCGCCCGGCGCCGGCTACCACTGGGGCAGCGAGGCCCACCACCCCGAGCTGCCGCGCGGGGAGAAGGTGCACGTCGGCTCGGTGGGGACGTTGGAGGAGGTCCTCGTCGGGCCGGCGCGGACGGCCGACGGGACGACCAACCTCACCGGGGCCCTGCGCCGGGCGATGGCGACGACGGGGTATACCGACCTCAAGGAGTTCCAGCGAGTCGACGTCGTGGTGGCGCCCTATGGCGAGCGGTGAGCCCGACGACGCCGCGGCCCGGCAGCGCGGCGCGGGCCTTCCGGAGGTGAGCATCAGCCACGCCCCCGAGCACGTGCGCCGCCGGCGGGTCGTGCTCGCCGTGCTGCTCGTCCTCCTCCTCGTCGGCGGGTGGGGGCTCACCAGGGTCCTCGGCGCGGACGGCGATCCGGGAGGCGAGGGCGCGGCGCCGAGCCAGGCCGGCCCCACCGAGGCCGAGGCGCCCGACGACGCCGAGGGGGAGGGCGAGGGTGAGGGTGACGGCGGGCAGGAGGCCGACTCCGCGCAGGAGGACGCCGAGACCGCCGCGCAGGAGCCCGGGGAGTGGCAGCGCGAGCCGGTCCCGGGCGAGCACGCCAGCGACCTGACCGCCCTGGAGCAGGTGGACTACCTCACCGGGGGGCTCACCCCGAAGTCGGTCATGGCCTCCGGGCACGGGCTGATGATCGCCAACAACATGATGTACAGCCACACCTCCACCGTCTTCGACAGCACCACCCGGGAGCAGGTGGAGGTGCTCTCCGACGAGGTGGACCTCGCCGACTACGGCATCGAGGGCCACCCCGGCCTGTCCCAGGGATCCCCGGTGGAGGCGGCCTGGACCGCGGACGGGCGCTATGCCTACGTCTCGCAGTACACGATGTACGGCGAGAACTTCGGCGTCGAGGGTTTCGACGCCTGCACCCGCGACAGCGGCGTCGGCGCGTCCTTCGTCTACCGCTTCGACGCCGAGGAGATGGCCTGGGACCAGGTCTTCGAGGTGGGTGCGGTGCCGAAGTACCTCACCCTCAGCCCGGACCAGAAGACGCTGCTGGTGAGCAACTGGTGCGACGCCACGCTGTCCGTCGTCGACACCGAGCGCGGCGAGGAGACCGGGGTCGTCGAACTCGCCGCCGCGCCGCGCGGCGTGGTCGTCATGCCGGACAACACCACCGCCTACGTCGTCGCGATGTATGCCGACCAGCTCTACAAGGTCGACCTTGCCTCGGGGGAGGCGGAGGTCGTCATGGAGACCGCGCCCCGCCCGCGTCACCTCAACCTCGCCGACGAGGGGCGCACGCTCTACCTCACGACGAGCGGCGGCAACGCGATCTACAAGATCGACACCGCGACCCACGAGATCGTCGACCAGGTCGACCCCGGCGTGGAGCCGCGCAGCGTCGCGCTCAGCCCGGACGAGACGGCGCTCTACGTGGTCAACTACAACGAGGCCAGCATCGCCAAGGTCCGTACCTCCGACATGGAGGTCATCGACTCCGCCCCGGTCGACGCCAACCCCATCGGCATCGACTACGACCCGGTCACCAACACGGTGTGGGTGGCCTGCTACGGCGGGTCGATCTACGTCTTCGACGACCAGAGCACCCTGCTCTGACGCCCAGCCGCAGCACCTACCCTGGAGCGGTGATCCGCACCGCGCTCAAGCCCGCCTGGCTGGCCCTGCTGGCGCTGCTCGTGGTCGTGGTCATCTCCTTCTACCAGCTCGGGATGTGGCAGCTCGGGGTGAGCACGAGCACGGCCTCGCGCGAGTCCTCGCAGGAGCAGGCGAGCCGCCCCACGGTGCCCGTCGAGCAGCTCATCGCCCCCCGGTCCACCTTCCCCGCCGAGGGGGCCGGCCGCCCCGTCGCGGTGGAGGGCCGCTACGACTCCGGCCTGCAGTTCCTCGTCCCGGACCGGCTGCTGGAGGGGGAGCGCGGCTACTGGGTGGTGACCCCGGTGCGGACCGACGCCGGCACGGAGGAGGCGCTGCTCCCGGTGGTCCGCGGCTTCGTGACCTCGCCCGAGGACGCCGGCACGCCCGACGACAGCGTCACCGTGTCCCTGACCGGCACGCTGGCGCCGGGGGAGTCGCCCGGGCCCTCAGGCCTGCCCGCGGGACAGCGCGGCTCCATCGACACCGCCGACCTGGCCAACGACTGGGACGCCCCCATCTACGACGCCTTCATCTTCATGGTGCAGGAGCAGCCCGCGCTCACCGACCCCGCCGTGCAACGGGTGCCGCCGCCGGTCTTCGGCGAGGACGGCATCGTGTGGCGCAACGTCGGCTACGGGCTGCAGTGGTTCGTCTTCGCCGCCTTCGCGATCTTCATGTACCTCCGGTTCTTGCACGACGCCGCCCGGCGTGGCCGGACACCGAGGCAGCCTCCGTCGCTGCCGCACTCCGCACCAGCACCCGTCACCGAGGAGACCCGACGATGACCCCCCGCGCCAAGCTGCTGTTCTTCCGTGTCATGGCCTTCGTGGTCGGGGTCGGGCTGCTGCTGCTCGTCGCCCACATGGTGCTGCGCTACGGCTTCGACAACGACCTCCTGGGGTGGTGGCCCTCCCCGCACGGCTGGTTCTACATGGTCTACCTCGTCGCGACCGCACTGCTGGGCTTCGAGCTGCGCTGGGGGCTGGGCAGGATGGTGGGCGTCATGCTCGCCGGGTGCGTGCCCTTCCTCTCCTTCTGGGTGGAGCACCGCGTCGCCAGCGACGCCGCGGCCCGGATCGAGGAGGCCGGTGCGGGCGCCGGTAGGGTGACGCCGTGACCTCGGCCCCCTCGCTCGACGTGCGCCGCGACACCGTGCTGGTCGTCGACTTCGGCGCGCAGTATGCCCAGCTCATCGCCCGCAGAGTCCGCGAGGCGGACTGCTACAGCGAGATCGTCCCCCACACGATGCCCGCCGCGGAGATGCTCGCCAAGGACCCGGCGGCCATCATCCTCTCCGGTGGGCCCGCCTCGGTGTATGCCGACGGCGCACCCGGGCTGGAGGAGGCCGTCGTCACCGCAGGGGTGCCGGTGCTCGGCATCTGCTACGGCTTCCAGGCGATGGTGCGGGCCCTCGGCGGGACGGTCGAACGCACCGGGAGCCGGGAGTACGGCCAGACCGACGCGACGGTGACCGGTCCGCCGAGCACGCTCTTCGCCGGGCAGCCCGAGCAGCAGGTCGTCTGGATGTCGCACGGCGACGCCGTGACGCAGGCCCCCGAGGCTGCGCCGTGTCCGCACGCACCCCCGGCGCGCCGGTGGCGGCCTTCGAGGACGACGAGCGCCGGCTCTACGGCGTCCAGTGGCACCCCGAGGTCCTCCACTCCGCCCACGGCCAGGAGGTGCTCGTCAACTTCCTCACCACGGGAGCCGGGATCACCCCGTCGTGGACGAGCGAGAACGTCGCCGAGAGCCTGGTCGAGCAGGCGCGGGCCCAGATCGGTCAGGACCGGGTCATCTGCGGGCTCTCCGGTGGCGTCGACTCCTCGGTCGCGGCCGCCCTGGTGCAGCGCGCCGTCGGGGACCAGCTGACCTGCGTCTTCGTCGACCACGGACTCCTGCGAGAGGGTGAGGCCGAGCAGGTCGAGACCGACTTCGTGCAGGCGACGGGGGTCGACCTCGTCGTCGTCGACGCCCGGGAGCGCTTCCTGGCCGCCCTGGCCGGGGTGACCGACCCGGAGGAGAAGCGCAAGATCATCGGCCGCGAGTTCATCCGGGTCTTCGAGCAGGCGGCCCGCGACGTCGTGCGCGCGCACGCCTCGGACGGAGGCCCGTCGGACGGGGGCGACGGCGACGAGGTCGACCACCCGGTCCGCTGGCTGGTGCAGGGCACCCTCTACCCCGACGTCGTGGAGTCCGGCGGCGGCAGCGGCGCGGCCAACATCAAGAGCCACCACAACGTGGGCGGGCTCCCGGACGACCTGCAGTTCCAGCTCGTGGAGCCGCTGCGCACCCTCTTCAAGGACGAGGTGCGGCAGGTGGGTCTCGAGATCGGCGTGCCCAAGGGCATCGTCTGGCGCCAGCCCTTCCCCGGCCCGGGCCTGGGCATCCGCATCATCGGCGAGGTGACCGCCGACCGGCTGGCCGTCCTGCGCCGCGCGGACGCGATCGCCCGGGAGGAGCTCACCGCCGCCGGGCTGGACCGGGACATCTGGCAGTGCCCGGTCGTGCTGCTGGCGGACGTCCGCTCCGTCGGCGTGCAGGGGGACGGGCGGACTTACGGCCACCCGGTCGTGCTGCGCCCGGTCTCCTCCGAGGACGCGATGACCGCGGACTGGACCCGGCTGCCCTACGAGGTCCTGGCGCGCATCTCCTCGCGGATCACCAACGAGGTCGAGGAGGTCAACCGGGTCACCCTCGACGTGACCAGCAAGCCTCCGGGGACGATCGAATGGGAGTGAGGACGACCCTCGCGCTCGCCGCCGGCAAGGGGGCGCGGGTGCTGTCCCGGTTGCGCGGTGGCGGATCCGCGCTGCCCGGGCTGGTGACCGAGCGGATCGACCCGGCCGTGCTCCGGCATACCCTCGGGTCGTTGCCACGCGGCGTGGTCGTGGTGAGCGGGACCAACGGCAAGACGACGACCACCAAGATGCTGGTGGCGCTGCTGCGGGCGCACGGGCTGCGCGTCTTCAGCAATCCCACCGGCTCCAACTTCACCCGGGGGGTCATCTCCTCGATGCTCGGCGAGGTCGGGCTGCGGGGCCGGCTCGCAGCGGACGTGGCCGTGGTCGAGCTGGACGAGGCGCACGCGCTGCACTTCAGCGCGCAGGTGCCGCCGACGCACGCGTTGCTGCTCAACGTGGCCCGCGACCAGCTCGACCGGTTCGCGGAGATCGACCACACGGCGCGCCTGCTCACCACCCTGGCGGAGCAGACGACCGAGGGTGTCGTGCTCAACGCCGACGACTCCTTCATCTCCCGCATCCGCAGCCGTGTCGCAACCGGGGTGGCGGTCGGGTGGTTCGGCGTGGACCCGAGCATCGCCGACCGGCTGCCCGAGCTGCAGGAGGCCGACGTCCGCCCCGAGGACGAGGGCGGGGCGGTGCTGGGTGAGCAGGAGCGGGCCTCCGCGGCGCTGCTGCTGCCCGCCGAGGGCGGGCAGGACTTCACGGTGAGGTTCCCGGGCGGGCAGGACGTCGGGCCGGTGCGGCTGCGCCAACGCGGGCTCGCCGCCATGATCAACGCCACGGCCGCGACGGCCATGGCGCGCCACCTGCTGGGGGAGGACTTCCGCGCCACCGACGCCGGCGCGGCGCTGGCGCGGGTCGCGCCGCCCTTCGGCCGGGGCGAGGTCGTCGACGCCGGCGGGAGCCCGCTGGAGCTCGTCCTCGTCAAGAACCCGGCCGGCTTCACCGTGGCACTGGGGACCTATGGCGCCGAACCGGTCGCGACGATGGTGGCGATCAACGACAACTACGCCGACGGGCGTGACGTCTCCTGGCTCTACGACGTCTCCTTCGAGTCGCTGCGGGATCGCGGCGTGGCGCTGACCTCCGGGGTGCGCGGCTGGGACATGGCCCTGCGGCTGCGCTACGACGGCGTGGACGTGGGCGACGTCGAGCCCGACCTCGACGTCGCGCTGGACCGTTTCCTGCGGGAGGCGGCCGGGGAGCCGATGCGCATCTTCTGCACCTACACCGCCATGATGCACCTGCGGCGACGGCTGGCCGAGCGCTTCGGGCTGGCCCGCTTCGGAGAGGATCCGGAGGCATGACCAGGCCCGAGGACAGCAGCGGCGTGGCGGTCGCCCTGCCGGACGACGTCGCGGCGCTGGCCGAGGTGCCGGCGGACAAGGGCGAGGTGCACGTGGTGCATCTCTACCCGCGCGAGATGAGCATCTACGGCGACCTGGGCAACACCCGGTGCCTGGCTGCCCGGTTGCGCTGGCACGGATACCGTCCCGTCGTCCACGACCACCACCCCGGCGCCCCCTGGCCGGAGCGGGTCGACATCCTGCTGGGCGGCGGTGGCCAGGACAGCGGGCAGGTGCGGGTCACCGAGGATCTGGAGCGGCACGCCGACCGGCTGCGGGAGCTCGCGGCCGACGGGCTGCCGATGCTCATGATCTGCGGGATGTACCAGCTCTTCGGCGAGGCCTTCATCACCGTGGAGGGCCAGCGCCTGCCCGGCCTGGGGATCCTGGACGTCACCACCCGCGGCAACGCCACTCGGATGATCGGCCCGGTCGTGCTGGACACCGACTTCGGGTCGGTCGTGGGCTACGAGAACCACTCCGGCTCGACCGTCCTCGGGGAGGGGCAAAGGCCCTTCGGCCGGGTGCGGCACGGCAAGGGCAACAACGGCTCGGACGCCCTCGAGGGTGCCCGGGTCGGCAACGTCGTCGCCTCCTACCTGCACGGTCCGATCCTGCCGGCCAACCCGAACCTCGCGGACGGTCTGCTCGAGATCGCCGCCCGGCGCGCCACCGGCCAGTGGTCGCCCGGGGAGATCGACGACACCGTCGCCATCCGGGCGCACGAGGCTCAGGTGCGCAGGTTGCTCGGCTCCTGAGCGGAGCCGGGGGCCAGCGCATGGCCGAGCCACCACGCGACGAGGGCGGCCACGCCGAAGGGCACGACGACGACGTGCGCGTAGATGGCATACAGCAGGGCCGTCGCCGACGCCGCTCCCGGGTCCCCGCCGAGCAGGACCAGCATCCCGGCGGTGCCCACCTCGGTGACGCCCAGGCCGCCGGGGGTGACCGCCACGACCGTGAGGAGCTGGCGGAAGGTGTAGGCGCAGACCAGCTCGGCGAGCGGGAGGTCGAGCCCGACGACCCGCGCGGCGAACCAGTACAGCCCGAAGAGCAGCACGAACTGGCCGGTCATTCCCAGGGCCATCGGGAGCCCACCGGTGCGGACCACGTGGGCCACCCGGTGACGCTGGTCGGTGAGCAGCCGGTCCGGCGCCTGGTCCCGCACGGTGGTCCGGCCGACCATCCCCAGCAGACGACGCACCCCTGCCGCGAGTCGGTCGGCCACCGTGTCCGACAGCACCCACACCCCGGCCACGACCACGAGGAGCGCCCCGAGGACCGCGGCCACCCAGGCGCCGCGGAGGACGACCTCGGGGGCGTCGACCGGTCCGGCGACGAGGACCAGGGCGCCCACGACCGGCAGGGCGATGCGGGCCAGGACGTTCCACAGCCCGGTCACGAGGATGCTCGTGGAGATCGCCCGCAGGGCGAAACCCCAGGAGCGGAACATCGCGGCCATGAGGGCGATGCCCACGGCGCCGCCCAGCGGCAGCAGGTTGGCGGCCGTGGCCGAGACCGCGTTGGCCTTGAGCGCCTGCACGTGGCCCAGCCCCGGGAGCGAGCCGCTGAGCACCCAGGTGTAGCTGAACAGCCCCGCGAGGAGCAGCAGCCCCATGACCAGGGCGGTCCCCGGACGCACCCGGCCCAGCTGGGTCCCGATCTGCGACCACGAGGTGTCCAGGAACTGCGGCAGGCCGTAGGCGATGAGCAGCGTCGCCACGACGATCCCCAGGAGCGAGCTGAGCCCGTCGCGCCAGGTCAGGCGACGCAGCGCCGGTGCGCCGTCCGCACCGCTCACGCCGTCCCCTCGTCCACCCGGCCCATGGTGGCAGGACCGGTGTCGGCGTCCCCGGCCGACACGGCGCGGGCGCCCCGGTCCGAGAGCAGCCACCACAGCCCGGCGACCGGCAGGACCAGCGGGATGAAGAGGTAGCCCTGGCCGAAGTGGCTCCACACCGTCGCGTCCGGGAACATCTGCGGCGCGAGGTAGCTCCACGTGCCGACGACCAGCACACCGACCAGCTCCACCGACAGCGCCACCAGGCTGACCCACCACGCCGCGCGGCCGCGCAGCGACAGCGAGACGAGCGCGACGACATACACCACGGCCGCGATTGCGGAGAGGGTGTAGGCCAGGGGTGCCTCCTCGAAGCGAGTGCTGATCTGCGCGGCGGACCGCGAGACGGTGCCGATGACGAAGACGAGGTAGAGCGCGAGGATGACCCGGCCGGGTCCGTGCCGGCGGTCACCGGGATGTGCCGTCGGGCGCCTCACGGGACCATCCCGACGCCGTACCAGATCTGCGCGCTGCGGGCCCCCATGACGGCGACGACGAAGGCCGCGACGGCGAGGACGAAGGTGCTCCACCGGCTCGGCTCCTGCTGCGCCCAGACGAGCGCCAGCGCGGGCAGCAGCAGGATCGTGACGAGATAGGCCCACAGCTCCCACGACGGTCCGACCGGCGAGGCTCCACCGAGCTGCCGCCCGGCGTAGGTGGCGCAGTAGGCCACGACACCAGCCTGCAGGAGCCAGCTCAGGCCCACCGTGACCCGGCCCGGTGGCCGTCCGTTGAGACCGGCGACCAGGCAGGCGACGGCGATGGCGAGGCCGCCGAGCAGGAGCATGAGGGTGGGCGGGTCGAGGTAGGCCGAGCTCGGGGTGGTCGCCGCGCCGCCGGTCACGACGGCGGTCGGGAGGGGTGGGGTCACGCCACCAGCGTATGCCGCGGGCTGTGGAGGACCGGACCGGGCATGTCGCCCGGGCTGCCTACTATGGGAGGCGATGAGCGGCTTGTTCGACCACCTTCCCTTCGACGCCCCCGTGCCGTCCATGAGCGCGCGCGCGGCGAGTGGTCACGCCGACCCGGGCGACGGTGGGCCTGGCGGGGTGGACGAGCGTGGGGTGCCAGCGTGGGCCGTCGCCGGGGAGGACCCCACGACCGTAGGCTGACCTGCCGGCGAAGAGCAGCACGTCCTCGTCGAAGTCGCCGTAGAAGAACTCGAGGTCCTGCTCGACCTCCTGCGCCGGGCCCGCCGTCGCCATCAGCGGGGTGCCGCCCAGCAGCATCACGGTCGCGACGGCGCGGACCGTCATTCGTGTCGTCGACCACATCGTCCTGCTCCTCGTCACGGGGGTGCCGCCGAGGCCGGGTGCCCCGCTCGCGCACGGCGCCAGGGTGGCCCGGTGGCGCAAGAGGAGCGCAAGAACGTCTCAGCGGCGCTCGGCCTCGATCGCGACAGCGACGTCCCGCATCCGCTGCACGAGCCGGGCCAGGTCCGCCAGCTCGGCGTCGGTGAGCCGGTCCAGCACCAGCTGCCTGCCCAGCCGGGTCGGCACCTCGAGACCGGCCAGCAGCTCCTCCCCCTCGGCGGTGAGCCGCAGCAGCACCCGGCGCCGGTCGGCGGGGTCGTGCTCGCGCTCCACCCAGGCCTTGCCGACGACCCGGTCGACCAGGCCGCTCGTGGTCGCGGTGGTGACACCGAGGTGGCCGGCCAGGTCCTGCCCGGTGATGCCCGGGGTATGCCGGACCAGGGTGAGCACCTGCAGCTGGCGCAGCGTGAGGTCGGCCGGCAGCGGCAGCGGCTCGAGCCAGCGGATCGCGAGCGCGTGCAGCTCGGTCTCCGCCTCCGTGAGGCGGCCCAGCAGCGCCGTGCGCTCTCCCGGGTCGGGCGTGGACGTCATCCCGTGCGGTGCTCCCTCTCGATTCGGCCGAGGATAATGGTTCGCCTTAGGCTAGACATCCTATGTCGCGCCTCACCCTGTTCAGCGTCCGCAACCGGGCGCTGGTGGCCCTGGCCACCGTCTTCAGCATCCTGGCCGGGCTGTGGTCCGCGGGCAGCCTGCCCCGCGAGCTCTTCCCCTCGCTGCAGTTCCCCGTCCTCGTCGTGGCCACCTCCACACCGGGCTCGAGCACGTCGGTGATCGAGGAGCAGGTGACCGAACCGGTGGAGACCGCCGCCCAAGGGCTCAACGACGTCGTCGAGGTCACCTCCACCAGCACCGACGGCTTCTCGACCGTGATCGTCGAGCTGGACTACGGCACCGAGATCGGCGCGGCGCAGACGGACCTGCAGCGGGCCGTGCTCAGCCTGCCCGACCTGCCGGACTCGGCCACGCCGCAGATCTTCGCGGGCAACATCGACGACTTCCCGATCATCCAGCTCGCCGCCAGCGGCGGCGACGACGCCCGCGACCTCGTCGACCGGCTGGAGCGGGTCGTCATCCCCGACATCGAGGACATCGACGGCGTGCGCTCGGTGACCCTCTCCGGTGTCGCCGACCGGGTGGTCTCGGTCGACCTCGACGAGGAGGCGGCGCAGGAGCAGGGCGTGACCCTCTCGACCGTCACCCAGGTGCTGCAGGCCAACGGGGTGGTCCTGCCCGGCGGGTCGGTGCTCGACGGCGAGACCGAGCTGCCGGTCCAGGTCGGCTCCCGGCTGACCTCGGCCGAGCAGATCGGGCTGCTGCCGATGCTCGGCCAGGAGGCGGCCGCGGCCCAGCAGGCCGCCGCGCAGACGCAGCAGCAGGCGGACGAGGCGCAGCAGGCCGCGGACGACGCTGCTGAGGCGGCGGCCGCCTCACCGCAGGACCCTGAGCTCGCGGCCCAGGCGGCCGCGTCGGCCGCAGCGGCCGAGCAGGCGGCAGCCGCCGCCGAGCAGGCCGGCGAGGTCGAGATCCCCCGGCTGCGCGACGTGGCCACCGTGACGCTGGAGGAGCGGGAGGCGACGGCATACACCCGGACCAACGGCGAGCCGAGCGTCGGCCTCGCGATCACGAAGACGCCCGACGGCAACGCCGTCGAGATCAGCCACGAGCTCGAGGCGTTGCAGGACGAGATCAGCACCGCGCTCGGTGGGGGCGAGCTGGTGACGATCTACGACGGCGCGCCCTTCATCGAGGACTCCATCGAGGACCTCGCGACCGAGGGGCTGCTCGGCCTCGGCTTCGCGATCCTCGTCGTGCTCGTCTTCCTGCTCTCGGTGCGGCTCACGCTCGTCACCGCGGTGTCGATCCCGCTGTCCCTGCTCATCGCCCTGGTCGGGCTGCAGGCCGCGGGCTACACCCTCAACATCCTCACCCTCGGCGCGCTGACCATCTCGGTCGGACGCGTCGTGGACGACTCGATCGTCGTCATCGAGAACATCAAGCGGCACATCGGCCGTGGCGACGACCGGCGCACGGCCGTGGTCGAGGCCACGCGCGAGGTCGCCGGCGCGATCACCTCGGCGACGGTCGCCACCGTGGCGGTCTTCCTGCCGCTGGGCTTCGTCGGCGGGCAGGTGGGTGAGCTGTTCCGCCCGTTCGCGGTCACCGTGGCGCTGGCCATGCTGGCCTCGCTGCTCGTGGCGTTGACGATCATCCCCGTCCTCGGCTTCTGGTTCCTCGGACGCCGCACCGGGGGCGGCAAGCACGAGCCGGAGGCACCGCAGACCGAGGAGGACGACTCCCCCGACCGGCTCCAGCGGGCCTACCTCCCGGTCCTGCGCGCCGCGCTGGGGCGGCCCTGGCTCACCGTGCTGCTCGCCGTCGCGCTGCTCGGCGGCACGGGGTATGCCGCGACCCTGCTCAAGACCGACTTCATCGGGAGCACGGGCGAGAACACGCTGCAGGCGACCCTCACGATGCCGACCGGGACCACGCTGGAGGACACCGACGCGCAGGCGGCGCAGGTGGAGGAGTGGCTGGCCGAGCAGGAGGAGGTCGTGACCTCGCAGGTGACCGCGGGGAGCCCCGGCGGCATCGAGGCGGTCTTCCTCGGCAGCGGGGCCAACAGCGCGACCTTCGCGGTGACGCTCGAGGAGGGAGCGGAGGGCGAGGCCTTCGGCGACGAGCTGACCACCGCGGTCGAGCTGCCCGAGGGAGCCACCTTCACGGCTCAGGTCGGTCAGCAGGGCGGGCCGTCCGCCGCTGGGCTGGAGGTGCAGGTGCAGGGTCAGGACGTCGAGGACCTCCGGGAGACCGCGGACGAGGTGACGGCGCTCATGTCCGACGCCGGTGCGCTGGACGTGAGCAACAACCTCACCGAGACCGTCCCTGCGCTGCAGGTGCGGGTCGACCGGGCGGCCGCGGCGGAGGCCGGTATCGCCGAGGCCCAGCTCGGGCAGGTCATCCAGGCCGCGACCGACGGGGCGACCGTCGGCCAGGTCGAGATCGACGCCAGCCAGGTCGACGTCGTGGTCAGCGACGGCCAGGTCGACGACCTCGACGCGCTGCGCGAGCTGGAGGTCGGCAGCGGGGCCGACGGTGGAGCCGTGACGCTCGGCGACGTGGCCGAGCTGGAGACGGTCGAGGAGGCGGTGAGCATCACCCGCATCGACGGGCTGCGCGCCGCGACGGTGAGCGGCCGCTCCACGGCCGACGACCTCGGTGCGCTCACGGCCGACCTGCAGCAGCGGATCGACGACCTGGAGACGCCCGAGGGCGTGCAGGTCTCGCTCGGCGGGGTCAGCGCCGACCAGGAGGAGGCCTTCGCCGCCCTCGGCCTGGCGCTCCTGGCCGCGATCGCGATCGTCTACCTCGTCATGGTGGCGACCTTCAACTCGCTGGTCCAGCCGCTCATCCTGCTCGTGTCGGTGCCCTTCGCGGCGACCGGCTCGATCGGGCTGCTGCTGCTCACCGACACCCCGCTGGACATCGCCTCGATGGTCGGGCTGCTCATGCTCATCGGCATCGTCGTGACCAACGCGATCGTGCTCATCGACCTCGTCAACCAGTACCGCGCCCGTGGTCTGGAGCGCACCGACGCGGTCGTGGAGGGGGCCCGGCACCGGTTCCGGCCGATCGTCATGACGGCGGCGGCGACGATCCTGGCGCTCACCCCGATGGCCTTCGCGATCACCGGGGGCGGGGCCTTCATCTCCCAGCCGCTGGCCATCGTGGTCATCGGGGGCCTCATCTCCTCGACGGCCCTCACGCTCATCCTCGTGCCGGTGCTCTACGAGCTGGTGGGCCGCGGGGCTGCCCGGGTCGCCCGGGTGGGTCGGCGCGAGGATGAGGAGAGCGGGCCCGAGCGGCGCGACGAGGCGGCCGAGCAGCCCGCCTGAACGGCTGGGGCTGACGGTTGGCTCGGCGCACCTGTGAGGTACCTGCTGGACACCAGCGTGGTGTCCGCGCTGCGGGTCCGGGGAAGAGACCGCGCTCTCGAGGCGTGGGCCACATCGGTGCCGTTCGGCGATCAGTTCGTGTCGGCGTTCACGATCGCCGAGATCGAGCGCGGCGTGATCGCGAAGGGGAGCGCGCCGACCCGCGGCAGGGGGAGGTCCTGCGTCGGTGGCGTTCGCGGGTCCCGTGCTGGTCTTCGACCTGGCAGCGGCACGCATCCTCGCCGGGTATCGAGTGCCCGAGCGCTGTCAGTCGGTGAGGCGCGGGCTGCAGTATGCCCAGGACCCGGCGGGGCGCCCACAGCGCCAGACGGCGTAGGCCTGGGCGGGACGGCCGAGCACGCCGCTGACGTGGGCGTCGACGGCCTGTGCCGACGACGGCTGGTCCAGGAGCTCGCTGAGCGGGTGCGCCGACCACCCCTCCCGTTCTCCCGCCAGCCAGGCCGACAGCAGCGCACCACCCAGCGGCCCGAGCTCGTCCAGCGACAGATGGGGCGCGGCCCAGAGGACGAGGACGGTGCCGCGGGGTCGCGCCTCGCTCACCCGTGCCATCACCCGGTCGAGCCGGGTCCTGGCAAGAGCCGAGCGCAGACCCCGTGAACCGGTGAGCAGCCCGAGCCCGGCCGCCTCCGCCCGCCCCAGACCCAGCGCCAGCGCGCTGAGCCCGTCGAGATCGTGGCGCGGGTGCCGCTCGCTCAGCCGCAGCCACCCGGCCAGCTCCTGCGCCGGCGGCCCGGTGAGGGTGTGCGCGGTCGCACCGGGAAGGAGGTCGTCGACCAGGTCGTCCGGCAGCGCCAGCAACCCGGTGCCCTCCGGCAGGCCCGCGATCCGGGCGATCTGCGTGACCTGCGCGGTGGTGGGTCGCTCCGCGTAGGACGCGCGCACGGTCGACCGCGCGTGCAGCTCGGCGAGCGACCACGGTGGGCCCGATCCTGTGTCCGGGGCGCTCCCCTCGGTCAGCCGGAAGGTGGCCGCCTCTCTGGCGTCCACGTCCACGCCCCAGTCGATCTGCGCCTCGAGCCCGAGGTCGGCCGCGACCACGCGCACCGACAGCGCGAGCGACCCGAGCGAGAGCAGCAGGTCCCGCCGCCTCGCGTCCGCGACGGGCAGCTCGCGATCGGCGTGCCAGCCGAGGAGCAGGGTGGTGTCGTCGAGCGCCCGCAGGTCCCACGGCTGGGTGTTGTGGGCGCTGGGCGCCCGCCCCCAGTCGGCGGACCGCGCGAGCAGCCGCGCCGCCGGTGACCCGGGCCGTGCCCGTCCACGCGCGACCGGCGCCCCGGGCAGGGTCCCCTCCCGCACGGCCTCTCCCCCTCCGGCGTCCTCGCCCGCGGCGGCATCGACGGCCCGGGTGTAGAAGCAGGTCCCGTGCAGCGGTGCCCCTCCCATGGCGCGGAACTGCGCCTGCGACCCGACGTTGCCGTCCTCGACGAAGGTCACCCGCAGCGAGGCATACCCTCCGGCCTGCAGCCCTTCCAGCAGCTCGCGGGACAGCCACCGCATGAGGCCCTGCCCGCGGGCGCCCGGCACGGTCCCCTTGATGATGAGCACCGCGTCGCGGCGGTAGCGACCCTTGGTCACGAGCAGCCGCGCCATGTCCACCGGCGAGAGACGGCCGCCGGTGGAGCGCACGAAGGCGGTGAGGTCGGGCACGACGAGCACGAAGGCGACCGGCTGCCCGTCCTGCTCCAGCCACAGCAGCAGCCGCTCGTCGAGGAGGTGCGCCAGCCCGTCGGTCGCCTCGGCGAGCTCGTCGGCCTCGATGTGGGTGTAGTAGCCGAGCTCGGCGAACGAGGCGTTGAGCATCTGGCGCAGGAGCGGGAGCTGCTCGGCCAGGCGCCGCCGGTCCGCGCGGCGCAGCACGGTGCCCTCGGGGAGCCGATCCACCGGGAAGACCTCGGCCGGGTCCAGCGCTCCGAGCTCGCGGCAGACCCAGGTCGACCCCTCCCAGATCCGCTCGAAACCCAGCGCCTCCCAGTCCCTCGGGTAGTGGGGCGGGCTCCACGGCCCGTCGAGGAAGCCCGGCTCGTCCCAGCCGGAGGTCACCACCCCACCGACCTGGTTCGGCAGCAGCGACACCGGGCCCAGGAGCCGGGTGCGTCCGCGCTGCCGCGCGACCGCCTCGGCATACCGGACCATGGCGGCCAGCGCCGCCTCGCCGGCGAACTCGGTGGCCCCGAGCAGCAGGGTCGGCTCGCCGAGCTTCTCGTCCATCCGGGCGTCGGTGTGCAGGGTGGTGCGGCCGGCCACCGCGCCCCACGGGTCACGGACGACGACGAGCTCGACGGGGCCGTACTCGCGGTGCGGCCCCTGGCCGGTGAACCACGAGCGGATCGTGCTGTGCCACAACGGCACCCCGTGCGTCTCCCGTCGGGTGCCCCAGGGGTGCACCGTGAGGAAGTCGCGCAGGTCTGCGCGGGTGCGCACCGGTTCGACCCGCAGGTCCTCAGCTCTGGCCTTCGTCGGCTCCCCCTCCGCTGCGGCGTGGGGGCCGTCGGGCGAGCGCGTGGGCAGAGAGCTGGTGCGGGGCTGACCCGGTCGCCGGCCGTCACGGGCGCGCACCACGGTCGGCCCCACCTTCTCGGCTCCGATCGTCGTGAACCGCTCGATGTGGCGCATCAGGTGGTCCTCGGCGCGCCACACCCCGTTGCTGTAGCCGTCGGGGTGGGCGTGGTGCTCCTGCACGTCGCACCTCCCGACCGCCCGCTCCACGGTATGCCGCGCCGCCGCCGCCTGCTCCGGCGACGCGAACCACGCCACCACCCCGGCCGGACGGGCGCCGTCGAGCAGCCACTCGCGGCGCACCAGCCCCTCGGCCCGGCGCACCGCCCGGGCCACCCCGGCGAGCCAGCGCGGCGAGGCCCGGCCCGAAGTTGGGGCGAGCGTCAGCATCGCCGAGGCCTGCGCCACGGGCGGGGCGTGGGAGAAGTCACGGGTGCGCATCGGCACCCGTCTCGACGTCGGGGGCCGGAGCCGTCGCGGTGAGCGCGCTGTCCGCACGCCCGTCCGGAGCACCTGGCAGCTCGTAGACCCGGATGTAGCCGCCGGTGGCGTTCTCCGTGCCGTCGGTCACCCACTGCATGAGCTCGCGGTGGACTCCGCTGCGGGCGAAGCGCATGAGGTCCTCGCGCGTCGCGAACCAGCCGATGGTCCCGAGCGTGAAGGGCGGGTCGTAGTAGACCTGGTGGTGGACGTAGCCGGGCATCCGCCGCATCTGTCGCACCATCGCGCGCCACCGCGGGGTGAGCCGCGCCCAGGCGAGTGGGGAGGCATACCTCGTGGCGCCGACGAAGACGGCCCCGGCCCGCTCCATCAGGCCGGACCCGAGAGGTAGACCCGCTTGAGCTTGTCCGGGAGGTCGGCGAAGGGCCCGGTGCCCGCGTCGTGCACCCGCACCTCGATGTCGTCGCTGCGGTCGCTCTCCTCCAGCGACTGCGCGAAGTCGCGGCTCGTCCGGGCGAGGTAGTCGACGACGCCCTCGCGGACCTCCGCGGCCAGCGCCACCCGGCCCGGCGCGTCCACGTCCACCCCCTCGCGCAGCTCGAGGTGGATCGTCGGCTGCTGCCGGGTCGCGTCACCCTCGACGTCCTCCAGCGTCAGCGTGAAGGAGCCGATCTGGGCGGCCCGGCGCGGGTCGGTGTAGAGGCCGTTCTCGACGTCCTGCGGGTAGATGTTGGCGCCCATGAAGGAGATCGTGGCGTCGGCCCGGCCGAAGAGCAGCAGCAGCGGCAGCTTCATCCCCTGCTTGGCGAAGGCCTCCCGGGCCGGGGCCTGCCACTGCGGCTGGCTGCGCAGCACCGCGGCCAGGTCGTGCCAGTCCATGAGCCGCGCCTCGTCGCCGATGTTGTAGCGCAGCTTGGGCGAGAGCACCGCGGTCGAGGTGAGCGTGCAGAGCAGCTGCCCCTCCTCGGTGGTCTCGAGGTAGGTCTCCAGCGGGTTGTACTGGAAGATCATCGGGGTCCGCGACTCCCCCGGCCCGAGGACTGCCTCGCGCAGGTCGTGGTCCTGCAGCAGCGCGCGCCGCAGCCACACGGTGAGGTCGGTCTCGCCGCCGATGCCGATGGTGAGGTCGGACGCGCCGTAGCCGGAGCGGACGGTGAGGAAGCGCTCCTCGCAGTAGTCGCGCAGCGCCTCGGTCATGCCCTCCCCGCCGACCAGGCCGTGCATCCGCCAGGCCGGCCAGTCCCAGCCCTCGGCGTCGAGCCGGTCGCGCAGGTCCTTGAGGAAGGCGGGTAGGCCGCGACCAGGTAGGTGAAGCCGGGCCCGAAGTGGCGCAGCGTGTCGACGATCTTGTCCAGGTCGGGCCCGGTGTTCTTCACCATCGCGATCTTGGCCATCGCGATGCCGGTGTTGGTCCCGGTCGCCCACGCGCCCATGGAGTAGGCGTTGAGGACGAAGAGCCGCTCCTCGTCCCGCATCATCAACGCGGTGAAGCCGGCGACGTTGCGGTGGATGTCGGCGAGCTCGTCCCGGCCACGGACCCAGTTGAAGGGGGTGCCGGAGCTGCCCGAGCTCTCGTCCACCAGCGTCCCCCGCAGCTCCAGGCGACCGGCGCGCGTGCGGGCGGCCTCGTCATACCGCTGGACGTAGCCCGACTTGTCCGTCGGCGGGTAGTTGGTGAGATCCCACCAGCGGAAGCGCCAGTCGTGCTCGGCCAGGTGCTGGCGGTATGCCGGCACGTGCAGCGACCCGAGCTGGCAGGTCATCCACGCGTGCAGCCGGGCGAAGTCGCCCATCCACGGCTGGTAGTGGGTCGCGGTGAAACGCCAGGTGGCCGGGTGCACCTTGTAGAGGCTGTAGGTGGTGGTGAGGGCCCGCGTCCCCGCGCGCAGGGTGCCGCGCCGGGCCGCGGTGAGCGGCCGACTCATCCAGACCTTCTCCCCCACGTCCCGCCAGCGCATGAAGGGACTCTAGCCTCGAATCTCCACCGGACGTCGCGAGTGGTTCCCCTCACCCCAACCGAGCGTCGCGCACCATCGGGCTGGCAGCGCCAAGGTGACCATCATGGTGGGTCTGCGAGACGAGGAGATCGAGCAGGTATGTGGTCGGGCGAGGCCCGCGTACCGTCACCGGGGCTGTGCCGGGTCGCCGTGCTGGTGGCACCCACCGAGGGATCACAGGATCACCAGCCGCCGGGGCCGTCCGAGCCCGCGGCATACTCCTCCAACGGCACCTCGCCCGCCCGCCAGGCGGCGTAGACGGGTTCGACGATCCGCCACAGCTCCTCGGCCTCGTCGCCGCGGATCGTCAGCAACGGGTTGCCGTCGAGGATGGCGCCGAGGATCTCGCCGTAGGGCAGCATGCGGGACTTGCCGAGCTCGGCGGCGAGCTCCTTCTGCTCCAGGTCGAAGGGGTCCCCCTCGGCGTTCATCGACAGCTCCAGCGCGACGCTGCCGGGCTTGAGCTCCAGCACCAGCCGGTCCGGGCCGGGTGCCGGGCTCAGGCCCGTGGGGGTGTGCGCGGGCTCGCGGAAGACGACCACGACCCGCTTCGCCTTGTCCCCGAGCGCCTTGCCCGAGCGCAGCACGAAGGGCACCCCGCTCCAGCGGGCGTTGTCGAGCTGCACGGTGAGCTGGGCCAGGGTCTCGGTCTCGCGCTCGGGGTCGACGCCCTCCTCGGAGGCGTAGTCCGGGACCTGGGTGCCCTCGACCTCACCGGCGGTGTAGCGCGCCCGGCGGGATGCGGCCGTCGGGTCGTGCCCCCACGGCTGGACGGCCCGCAGCGCCTGCGCCTTGAGCCCGCGGATCTCCTCCGGCTGCATGGTCGCCGGGGCCTCCATGGCGAAGAAGGCCAGGATCTCCAGCAGGTGGCTCTGGATCATGTCCATGAGCGCACCGGCGTGGTCGTAGTAGCCGGCGCGGCCCTCCAGCGCCAGGGTCTCGTCGTAGCAGATCTCGACCCGCTCGATGTGCTCGGCGGTCCAGATCGGCTGCAGCAGCCGGTTGGCGAAGCGCAGGCCGATGAGGTTGAGGATGGTGCTGACGCCGAGGAAGTGGTCGATCCGGAAGATGCTGCCCTCGGGCACCACCCGCAGCAGCTGCCGGTTGAGCTCCTGCGCGGACTCCAGGCTGTCGCCGAAGGGCTTCTCCAGCGCGAGCCGGGTCCCCTCCGGCACCCGCAGCTCCTCCAGCAGCACGCAGACCTTGACCGTGACCGCGGGCGGCAGCGCGAAGTAGAGCGCCAGCGGGGAGCCGGTCTGCTCCAGCAGTGCGCGGAGCTGGTCCTTCTCGAGCAGGTCGGTGCGGTGATAGGTCGAATCGGCGACGACCCGCTCGGCCACCTCCTGCGGCACCTCGGCCTCGGCCAGGCTGTCGCGGACCTTGGCCTGCCAGTCCTCCTGGCTCAGCTCGACCCGGTCCGCCCCCATCACCCGCACGGTCCGCCCCGGCTCCTCGCGCAGCAGCGTGCCGAGACCGGGGAGAAGCAGCCGGCGGGTCAGGTCTCCGGAGGCGCCGAGGATGAGCAGGGTGGTGGTCTGATCAGGCATACGAGCGGTCCCTCCCATGGGGTATGTCGGGTCGGCGCCAGTCTGGCAGGTCCGGTGCTCAGCCGCGTGCCGCAGCCCGGGCGCGGGGTCCGACGTCCCGGCGGTGGACGAGCAGCGAGACGCCGAGGACGGCGAACCCGCCGAGCGAGAGCGCCGCACCGACGAGCGCCGGGGCGCGGTAGCCGTAGCCCGCCGCGATGACCAGCCCGCCGACCCAGGCGCCGAGGGCGTTCGCGACGTTGAGCGAGGCGTGGTTCATCGCGGCACCCAGGGTGCGCGCGGAGCCCGCGACGTGCATGAGGCGCAGCTGCAGCCCCACCACCCACGCCGAGCTGGTCAGCCCGATGGCCGCCACGGTGAGCAGCGCCGGGACCGTCGCGCCGGAGCTCCAGAAGAAGACGAGCAGCGAGAGGGCGGAGCCGGCGCCGGTGAGGACCAGGGTGCGCAGCACCGACCAGTCCCCCAGCCGACCGCCGAGCCAGGTGCCGAGGACCGACACCACGCCGTAGACGAAGAGGAAGACCGGGACCCACCCCTCGTCCAGCCCGGTGACCTCGGTGACCGTGGGGGCGATGTAGGAGTACGTGGCGAACATGCCGCCGAAGCCGATGGCGCCGATCGCCAGGGTCAGCCAGAACTGCGTGCTGGTGAAGGCCCGCAGCTCGGCGCGCCGCGACTGCGTGCGGTCCCGCGGCGTGCGCGGGACCCAGGCCCGCACCAGCAGCGCCGCGAGCAGCCCGATGACCGCGACCGCCCAGTAGCTCACCCGCCACCCGAAGACCTGCCCGGCCCAGGTGCCGAGCGGCACCCCCAGGAGCAGCGCGATGGGGATGCCCAGCATGACCGTGCCCACGGCGCGCCCACCGCGGCCGGGGCCAGCCAGGGAGACGGCCACCAACGAGGCGAGTCCGAAGAAGCCGGCGTGCGGCAGCCCGGCCACGAAGCGTGCGACCACGAGCGTGCCGAGCGACGGGGCCAGCGCGGCCGCGGCGTTCGCGAGCGCGAAGAGCAGCATGAACCCCACGAGAAGGGCCCGGCGCGGCGCCCGGGCCGCGCCCACCGCGGCGACCGGCGCCCCGACGACGACCCCGAGGGCGTAGGCGGAGATGGCATACCCCGCGGTCGGGATGCTCACGTCCAGCCCGGTGGCGATCTGCGGCAGCACGCCCATGGTGACGAACTCGGCGACCCCGATGCCGACACCACCCAGGATCAGCGCCGCGAAGGCGAGGGTATGGCGCGGCCCGGCGGCGGGGTCGGGCGCGCCGTCGGTGGCGGTGCCGGGGCGGACGGGGGTGTGCGGGGTCGACAAGGAGAACCTCTGATCGGAGGAGCACGACGGTGGGGAGGCCTCCAGCCTAATGGGAGTGCAGTCACCCCTCCGGAAGGACTGGGGTGGGAGGCTGGTGGCCGAGCCGTCGGCCGGTGAGCACCGTTCTCAGCCCGAGGTCGTCAAGGAACCTCTATGCGTAGATCGTGTCCCGGCCGGCGGGTAGGTCGCCCGTTGAGTGCTA
>NZ_MKKF01000050.1:0-214309 GCF_001942435.1 Serinicoccus sp. CNJ-927
AGCTCCTGGGCAGGCGTCTTCGGTGACCAGGTTGTCGCGGCCGCGATGATCGACCGCATCGTCCACCACGCCGACGTCATCGCCCTCAAAGGCGCCTCCTACCGGCTACGCGACCGCGGCGTCGAGACCCTGCCCAGCATCAAGGCCGAACAAGAATCCCTAGACTGAGACCGTCCACTCTTCGACCGCCGAAACCGTCCAGTTTTCGAGCGCCGTCAACAGAGGTGCTACATCTGTAGGCAAAGAATTACGCCAGGTGGTGGCGCAGGCCGCTGGCACGGCCGTCTTGGCCGCAGCAGCGGTCGGCTGGGCGCATCTGCGAAGGAATTCATTTAGGGGACTATGAGCCATCAGGCGCGCACCTCCTGGACTGCATGCCGCGACGAGCTGATGATCCCCGGCCATCGCTCAGCTGGCGAGGCGGGGCCCGTGCCGCTGCCCGACATTGCGCTGCTGACCGGCGAGGACGGCACCTTCTCGCTCGACGTCCCCCGTGCGGGGGAGTATGCCGTCGCCGCCCACGGCGAGCGTGGGTCCGGCCGGTGCTCGGTGCTGGTCCCGGGTGAGGGGAGCGCCCGGATCACGCTTGTGATCTGAGCGACGCGGCCGGCCTACCCGCCGGCGTGCTCGCGCCCGGCCCGGCCCGGGCACGGCGTCGGTCGCGGGAGCGACCTACCTCCCGCACCCGTGGGGTGAGCCGCGCCGCCAGCACCACGGCACCAGGCAGCGTGGAGACCAGGGCGAGGACGCCATACCCCACCGACACCCCCACCCCGGCGGCCGGGTCGAGGCCGACGACCGAGAAGATCCAGGCGGTGACCGCCTCCCGCGTTCCCCAGCCGCCAACGCCGACCGGCACCGACATGCCCGCGATCGAGACGGCGGCGAGACCCGGCGCGAGCCGCGGGTCGGTCGAGGGCGCCACCGCGACCAGGGCGAGCGCGAAGATGCCGGCGAAGGCCACCCACCCCACCACCGACAGCATCCCGACACCGAGCAGGTCCCGCGCGGGCAGCCGGCGCAGCCAGCGCCAGGCCACAGCAGCTGTGACGACGCCACCGGCGAGGCAGAGCGCCGCCAGCAGCGGCCGGTGCGGCGCGAGGGCGGCCGACGCGGCGACCAGGACGACGGTCGTGCCGCACAGGCGCTCGGCGGCCACGGCCGCGAAGCCGCTGGCCAGAGCCCTGCGACCAGCGCTCACCTCGGCGTCGCTGCTGTCGTCCGCAGCGCGCAGGACGTCCCCGGCGAGGCCGCCGGGCAGCAGGCTGTTGAGAAAGGCCGCCTGCCAGCAGCGGGCGACGGCGGGTCCGACCGGGAGCCGGATGCCGTGGTAGCGGGCGACCAGCCGCCAGCGCAGCGCCTGGACCAGCACGCCCGCGGCCCCGAGCACGAGCCCTCCCGCGAGCGCCCACCAGGCAGCGAGCCGAGGGCGGTGGTGATGGGCTCCAGCCCCCACCACGCGACGACGAAGCCCAGCATCCCGACGGTGACGAGCAGCTGCAGCGAGGCGACCAGCACCACCTGCAGACCTCGCGAGGAGGACGAGACCCTGGGCCGGGGCCGCACGAGCGTCTCAGCCACCCGACCCGCTCCCCGGCTCGACGGGCAGACTGAGCAGGTCGAGGTGGCCGACCCTGACCCGCAGCGAGCCGTCCATCAGCGAGCCCTCGCGCGCGGCCAACCACTCGCGGGCGAGGGGTGCGAGCGTGGCGTCCTGCTCCACCGCCACGGCCGCCCGGTCATAGAGGTAGCGGCGCACCAGCGACTCGTCCGAGGCGTCCAGCTCCCAGTCGGTCGCGGCCAGCTCGACGTCCGCGCCCCGGCGGCGCAGCGCGGCGGCCATGGCCTCCGTCGCCTTGGGCCCGGGCCGGTCCTCACGACGCTGGTGGGCGTCGAAGGCGGCCGTGACGGCGGCGTCCGCCGGGTGAGGCGGGGAGATCTCGACGTCGCCGGTCACCGTGAGGCTCAGGAGCGCGGCCACCCCGGGCCGGTCCGTGGGAGCGATGACGTCGGCGAGCGCGTCGAGCTGCGCCACGGTGAGCAGGTCGAGCAGCGCGGCGCAGGTGACCAGCACCTCCCCGTCGGAGGGCACGAGCGAGTGGACCTCCTCCACCGTGGCGACGGCGCGGCGCGTCGTGACGTCCGCGCCGGGCACGGCAGCGCCCGCCTGCCCGAGGAGGTCGGGGTCGTGGTCGACCAGGACCCAGCGCTGCGGCCCCGGGAGCCGTGGCGCCAGCCAGGCCTGGTTGGAGCCGGTGCCCGCGCCGATGTCGAGCACGACGAGTTCGTCACCCGTCCGCTCGCCGACGTGGTCGCCGAGCCGGCGCAGCAGCCCGGCGGCGCGCTCCCGGGCCCGGTGGTCGGCGGCGCGGCGCAGCGCCAGCCAGTCGGCGGGCACCGGGCGGCTCACCACCCCAGCACCGCCCGGAGCTCGGCCGCGGCGGTGTCCCACCCGCGGAGCCGGTCCCGGTGCTCGGCGGCGGCACGGCGCCACCGGTCACGCAGCCCTGGGTCGTCGAGCCAACCCCGCAGGCCTCCGCCCACGCTTCCCCGCCCGTCCCCGCCACGACCGCCCCCGCCTCGGGCAGGCCGTCCCGCTCGCCCGACCCGTGCAGCGCCTCGACTGCGCCGGTCCCGGCCGGCACCAGAGCCGGTATGCCGTGCGCCAGCGCCTCGGTGACGACCATCCCGTAGGTCTCGGCCAGGGAGGGCAGGACGAGCAGGTCGACGGTGCGCCACAGCGCCTCCAGAGCCTCGCCCTCGAGGCTGCCTGGCATCCGGACCCGACCCTGCAGGGCCTTCGCCCGCGCGGTCACGGCGCGGACATACCCCTCGTCGGACCCGCGTGGTCCGACCAGCGACAGGTTCCAGTGGCGGTCCTGCAGCCCGGCCAGCGCCTCCAGCAGGCCGAGCGGGTTCTTGCGCGGGGTGATCGAGCCCAGGGCCAGCAGGTGCGTTGGCGTGCTGCCGGTCGCGGTCTCCGCCCGGTCCGTGCCGGGGGCGACGGCGTGGACCCCGGCGAGGCCGTAGCGCTCCCGCAGGCCGGCGGCGGCCCAGCCGCTGGTCGCGACCACCGTGCCCGCCGCGTGCAAGGCCCGCCGTTCCAGGGCGGCCAGCCGCGTCCGATCCGGCTCGTCGAGGCCGCCCTCGGCGGGCAGCGGCAGGTGCACGAGCACACCGACCCGCGCACCCCGCGCCCGCGCCTGCTCGATCTCCTGCGGTGCGGCCGAGCCGATCAGGCCGTCGACGAGCACGTCGTCGTGCCGCCCGAGCGCGTGCCGCAGGGCCGCGCGGTCCTCACCCGTCGGGGACGGCCAGGCGCCGGGCACCGGCTCGGCGGTGACGTCGAGACCGCTCGCGGCCAGCTCGGTGATCATGCGCTCGTCGTAGCGGGTGCCCCCGCTGGGGCCCGCCAGGTCGGCCGGGACGACGAGGGCGGGCGACCGGCCACGGTCACGCCCGCAGGTCCAGGTCATAGGTCACCCACGCCCCGGGGTGCTCCCGCACGACGACGCCGAGGCCGTCGAGGTCGGCGTCCGGGTCGGCCCGGACCCGCTCGGCCAGGGCGTGGGCCACGTGCGCGGCCACCGCCTCGGTGGTGCTCAACCGGCCCGCGAAGTCGGGATGCTCGTCGAGGTTGGCGTAGCGCAGCGGGTCCAGCACCTCTGACAGGGCCTGCGACGCGGCCCCGATGTCGACGACGACGCCGTGCGCGTCGAGCTCGCGCCGCCGCCAGGTGGCCTCGACCACCAGCGTCGCCCCGTGCAGACCCTGGGCCGGGCCGAAGAACGGGTCAGGCAGGCTGTGCGCCACCATGACGTGATCGGTGACGGTGAGTCCGAACATCGTGCTCCTTCGAGGGTCAGGGCCGGGGGTCGCCCGGCTCGGGGTAGGTCAGCACGACGCACCCGGTGAGGTCGGGCCGTCGAGCCAGCTCCTCGACGGCGGCCACGACGCCCGCGAACGGGCGGTGCGCGCCGAGGAGCAGGTCGAAGGCGGGGTCGGCGAGCAGGTCCAGGGTGACCCGCAGCCGCTCCGCCGGGTCGCGGCGGTGTCGCCGGGCGGCGCCCACCCGTCCGACCTGGCTCCCGACGAGGGTGAGGCGACGGGAGTGGAAGTCCTCGCCGAGCGGCACCTGCGGTGCCGCCGAGCCGAACCAGGACAGCTCGACCACCTGGGCGTCGTCGCCGGCCAGCCGCAGGGCGAGCGCCAGGCCAGGTGCCGTCGTCGAGGCGTGGAGGACCAGGTCGCAGTCGCCTTGGGCCACGTCGGGGTCCACGGCGTCGAGACCGGCGGCGACGAGGCGGTCGCGTCGATCGGGGTCGGCCTCGACCACCTGCAGCCGCGACAGCGGGAACCGCCGCAGAAGCAGCGCGAGGGCGCCGCCGATGAGCCCGCCCCCGACGACCGCCACCCGGTCGCCCGCACACGGCGGCGCGTCCCACAGGGCGTTGAGCGCGGTCTCGACCGGGCCGGTCAGCACGGCGCGGGCGGTGGGGACGGCGTCCGGGACCCGGGTCAGCGCGGTGACGGGCACGACATACCGGTCCTGGTGCGGGTGCAGGCAGAAGACGCGGGCCCCGGTCCAGTCGTCGGGACCCCGCTCGACGACGCCGACCGACAGGTAGCCGTACTTCACCGGGAAGGGGAAGTCGCCCGTCTGGAACGGCGCGCGCATCCTCCGCGCCTGGGAGGGCGGCACCCCGCCGCGACGGACGAGCAGCTCGGTCCCGCGGCTGATGCCACTGACCAGCGCCCGCACGAGCGCCTCGTCGGGCCCCGGGGCGGGCAGCGGCTCGGTGCGCACCTCGCCCTCGCCCGGCGCGGTGGCCCAGTAGGCCCGCGCCGTCCCAGGGGCTGCGGTGCTCACGCTCGTGTCTCCAGGTCCACGACGTCCTGCACGAAGGAGCCGGCGAGGAGCAGGACCGCGACCACGCAGGCGGCGCCGGCCAGGGCGACCGGCACGACCGGCACGAGGACGGCGACGAGGGCGATCCCCTGCAGCGCCGCGACGACCCGGCGCCACCCTCGCGGCGCGAGCGGCCCGCGCAGCGCCGGCCGGACCCACGACGCGAGGACGAAGAGATAGCGCATCGCCCCGATCGCGATCACCCACCACCCGAGCGTCGGGCCGGCGAGCACGGACAGCACCAGCAGCAGCGCGGCGTCGGACTCCATGTCCAACCGTGCCCCTGCCTGGCTCGCGGTCCCGGTCCGACGGGCGACGTACCCGTCGGCGGCGTCGAGCGCCAGGGCCAGCCCGACCACAGCCGCCAGGGCCCAGCCGCGGCCGGGGAGCTCCCCGGCCAGCACGAGCACGGTCGCCGTGGCGACGACCCCCGTCAGCGCCACCCGCCCGAGGGTGACCGCATCCGCCGCGGTGACCGGACGCGGGCGTCGGCGGAGCAGGGCCGCGGTCGCCACGCCCGGCACGAGGAGGCCCGCTGCGAGCGCGAGGGTGGTGACGCCGGGCGAGGGCCAGACGAGGGCGACGAGGCCGATGCACACCCCGAGCGGCAGCAGCACGACCGCGGACTCGACCCCACCCGTGGACCCGCGCCGTGCGTCAAGCGGACCGACGGTGCGCGTCGGTGTCATGGGGTCCTCGACGGCGCCGCCATCAGCTGGCGTCCTGCACGTCGTCGGCGAGGGTCGGCGCCCTGGCAGTGAGCGGCCGCAGGTCCAGCTCGGTGACGACGTCGTCGCCGAGGCGGTAGCGGCGGGCGGTAGGACGCAGGGCGTCGGTGAGCCGGTCCTGACCGTCGACCCGCAGCCCGGGCACCCCGTCGCCGATGAGCACCGGCGCGGTCGTGAGGTAGAGACGGTCCACGGCCTCGGCCCGGACGAAGGCCGACACCAGCCGTCCGCCGCCCTCGACGAGCACCCGGTGCAGCCCGCGGGCGGCCAGTAGGTCGAGGACGGCGCGGGGCTCCATCGGGCCCGCGCCCGGCCACCGGACGACCTCCACGTGGTCGCCGACCGGACGAACCCGGGCGTCGGCCCCGACGACCCACAGGGTGGGGGAGGCGGCGTCGGTGAGCACCACGGCGTCCGCCGGCGTGGCCCCGCGCGGGTCGAGGACGACCCGGGTCGGGTGCGGGCCGTCCACCGCGCGGACGGTCAGCTGCGGGTCGTCGCAGGCCACCGTCGCCCCGCCGACGACCACGGCGTCCACCAGCGCCCGCAGGCGGTGCAGGTGCTCACGGTCGAGCTCACCGGTGACGAAGGCCGCGTCGCCGGTCCGGCTGGCGATGAAGCCGTCCAGGCTCTGCCCGAGCTGGGCCAGCACGCGCGGCCCGTCCGCACGGTTCAGGTCGCCGTAGCGCTGGGCCAGCTCACCGGCCACCGGGATGCGCCCGGCCAACAGCTGGTCCCACTCGTCCTGGTCGGCCTCGTCGTGGCCCATGCGGGCGCGCTTGGTGGCGAGGTAGAAGGCGTTCTCCTCACGGTCCGGCACGACCAGCGGCACGCGCTCCACGACCTCGATGCCGAGCGCGCCTAATGCCAGCTCCTTGGCCGGGTTGGAGGACAGGAGCCGGACGCGTCGCATCCCCAGGTCGAGCAGCATGGCGGCGCAGTGGTCGTAGGTGCGGGCGTCGGCGGGGTGGCCCAGGGCCAGGTTGGCGTCGACGGTGTCGACGCCGCGGTCCTGCAGGGCGTAGGCACGCAGCTTCTCGGCCAGGCCGATCGCCCGCCCCTCGTGACCGCGGGCGTAGACCACGGCCCCGCGCCCCGTCCGCGCGACCAGCTGCAGCGCATGCTGCAGCTGCTCCCCGCAGTCGCAGCGCCGCGACCCCAGCGCGTCGCCGGTGAGGCACTCGGAGTGCACGCGCACCAGCGGCGGCGGAAGGTCCGGGCCGTCGTCGTCGGTGACCCCGAGGCTGAGGACGACGTGGTCCATCCCCCTGTCGTCGCGGTATGCCGTCATCCGGAAGGTCGCGTGGTCGGTCGGGAGCCGGGTGTCGGCCACCCGTTCGACATGCCGCGGTGCGGTTCTCGCCTGCTCAGCCATCCTCCACATTATGGTCCTGACCGGCGATCTTCTCCTGCGGAGGGGCGAGCAGCGTGTCGACGAGGAGTGCTGGAGGTGAGACAGGTGACAGAAAGGGTCCCTCGGGCCTCCGAGGGTCGGAGCCGCAAGGAACCCGCACCCGTTCGTGGGGGTGGTGCTGGCCCTGGGCCTGCGGGTGGCCTCGACGGTCCTGGGGGTGGTCGCGGCCCTGCCCGTCGCCTGCACGATGCTCCTCCTCGACCGGGTCGAGACCGCCCCGGTCCCGGTCGCCGTGCTGGTCCTGCTCGTGGTCGTCGCGGTGGCGTCCGGCTGAACGCCCGTTCTACCGCGGGGGCACGAGGGCGTCGACCCCGTCCACCGCACCCACCGCGCCGGCGGCGAGCAACTCGTGGCGTCGGCCCTCCTCCGCGGCGACCCCGACGACGGCCACGCCCGCCGCACGGCCCGCCTGCACGTCGGTCACCGAGTCCCCCAGGAAGACCGACTCCTCGGGGCGCGATCCGGTCAGCCCCAGCGCCCGCACCAGGAGGTCGGGCCGCGGCTTGAGGTCGGCCACCTGCCCCGCCGACCGGCCCACGACATGCAGGCGCGCGGTGACGCCGTGGCGGGCGCGGTCCAGCACGCCCGCCACGACGGCGGGGGTGTTGTTGGTGACCACGGCGACGGAGGCACCTCGACCCAGGGTGTGCTCGACGAGAGCCACCGCCCCGGTCCGGGGGGACACCCGGGCGGCGGCCTCCAGCTCGAGCTCGGTGACGACGGCCTCGAGGGGCTCCAGCAGCCGGGGCGAGTGGTCACCGACCAGCCTCAGGCACTGCACGTGGTCCGCCTCGCCCTCCAGCCGCTGCGCCAGCTCGGAGCCGCCGAGCCTGCGTGCCTCCGCCCGCAGCCGGTCGCCCAGCTCGGCCCACCGGGCCCCAGGGAAGAGCCGGGCGAGGGGCCCGTCGAAGTCGACGAGCAGGGTCCGGGCGTCCTCGACGAGGCGGCGGGCGGTCTCCACCCAGCGAGCCTACCCAGGGCCGGGTGCCCGACCGGCCCTGGACGGGGTCGCAGACCCACCGGTCGACACCGCCTCCGCGCGGCGTCCCGCTGCTACCATCGCCGGGTGGCTGCGGCGCCAGGGGACGGCCCGCCGTCGGGTGCTCGCCTCCTGACGGGGCCCTTCCTCGCCCTGGTCCTCGCCGAGCTGGCCTACTTCGTGGGCATCGGCGCGCTCATCCCCCTCGTCCCGGTCTACGCGGCCGACCGCCTGGCAGCCGGCCCCCTCGTGGTGGGCCTCACGGTCGCCACCTTCAGCCTCACCGCGCTGGTGCTGCGACCGGCCGCCGGCCGGGTGGTGGACCGGTGGGGACCGCGGCGTCCCTTCGTCGGGGCCTCGCTGCTGCTGGCGGTCGTGCTGGTCGCGCACACCCAGGCCGGCAGCGTGCCGGTGCTGCTGCTGCTCCGGGCGCTCACCGGGGTCGCCGAGGCGATCGTCTTCGTCGCCGGCATGGCAGTTCTGCTCCACGTCGCGCCGCCGCAGCGCCGCGGTGAGGCGCTCAGCTACAGCTCGCTGTCGCTCTTCGTCGGCATCGCGCTGGGTCCTGCGCTCGGTGAGCGGCTGGTGGACCTCGGCGGCTACCGCACCGCCTGGCTCGGCGTCGCCGCCCTCGGCGTGCTGGCCGCGGCCGTCGGCACGGCGCTGCCGGGCGCCCGGCCGGAGGAGCCGCCGGACGGCGCCGCGCCGCTCTTCCCCCGCGCGGTGCGGCTGCCCGGGCTGGCGTTCGTGGTGGGGATGGTGGGGTCGGCGGGTTTCCTCGCCTTCGCGGCCCTGCGGGCCCGGGAGGTCGGTCTCGACGGGGCCGGGTGGCCGCTGGCCCTCTACGGCGGCGTCGTCGTGGCCGGCCGCCTGCTCCTGGCCCGCCTCACCGACCGGTATGCCGCGACGCGGCTCTCCGCGGCCGCCCTGGTCCTGAGCGGGGCGGGGCTGGTGCTGCTCGGCCTCGCGGGAGGCGCGTGGACCTTCGCGGCCGGGACCGTCGTGCTGGCCCTCGGGGCCGTCCTGCTCACCCCCGCCTTCTTCCGGCTGCTCACCGAACGCCTGCCCGACGGGCGGCCCGGCGCGGTCGGTGCGACCTTCGGGGTGCTCGTGGACGTCGGTCTCGGGGCGGGCCCGCTCGTGCTGGGGCTCCTGGCCCAAGGACGGGGCCTGGCCAGCGCTTTCGTGGCGCTCGGGGCTGCCACGGTCGGGGTGGTCCTCCTCCTGCGTGCAGGGGCCCGCCCGGCCGGTGCGACGCCGCCCCGGTGAGGGACTCCCCGGCGGCCTTCCCGGACGAAATTTCACGCAAACCCTTCTGAGGCCCCTCCACGTTGACCTTGACCTGGCCAGGCACGCGAACGTTTACGCATCGTGAGGAGAGACAATGATGTCACGGCTCCGACCACTCTCGTCCCGGAGGTGGACAGCCCTCGCGCTCGCGACGACGCTCGGCATCACCGGGCTCGCGCCCGCCGCGGTCGCGGCCCCGGGCCGCCCCGGACGAGGGCGGTGACGACCTCGCCCAGGAGGCCGCCGCCGACTTCACCACCCTGCTCGACTTCGAGACCTACACCCTGGGGGGCCTGGACGGCCAGGACGGGTGGGTCGGCTCGGCCGCCGCGGCCGTCGTGCAGGACCCGCTCAACCAGAACAACTTCGTCGGCCAGCTCAACGGCCCGGGGGAGAAGGCATACTGGGAGATCCCGGCGATCGAGGCGGGGACACGGGGACGCTGTTCTTCCGGTTCCTGCGCACCGAGACCGTCGACACCTCGTTCGGCATCACCGATGTGGACGTCCCCGACACCTACACGGACAGCCGGGCCTACGTGAACAACCAGAACGACGACATCCTGCGGGCCCGCGCCCGGCGGCGAGGTGGTGGACACCATGGCGCGGCGCTACGTCGACCTCGTGCAGCCCTTCCTCTGAGGCGTCGGGTGCGAGTGCGCCTCAGAGCTCGGGCGGCGCCTCGAAGAGGTCGACCCGCGCCGGGGCGAGGATGGAGCGGGAGACGTTCTTGAAGTCGAAGCGGTCCAGGATCCGCGCGGCGTCCTCGTCGCTCAGGTCGTAGGCGTGCGCGAGCATCCGCACGTGCTCGGTGTAGAACGCGTGCAGCTTGTCGACGCCCCTGATGAACTCCAGCTCCTTGGCCACCGGCCGACCGTAGCCATCGCAGGTTGCGCGGCGGTGGACGCGACGTGAACGTTGGCCCGGCCCGCCGACTGGACACCGGGCCACCCGGTGCAGTGGGGTGATCGACGTGAGCTCGCTCCTGCACCTGCGCTCGGCAGGCATCTCCCTCGTCCTGGACCTCTCCGACGACCTGCTCCCGGTGGTCCGTCACTGGGGCGCCGACCTCGGCGAGCTGGGCGACGACGACCTCGCAGCGGTGGTCACCGCGACGCAGGTCGCCCACGGCGACAGCCCGTTCGACCACGCCGACCAGGTGAGCATGCTGCCTGAGCACGCCCGTGCGTGGTTGGGTCGTCCCGGCGTCGAGGGGAGTCGCGCCGGACGCGACTGGTCCCCGGCCTTCCGCACCGACGGGCCGCCCGACCGCACCACGCTGGCGGACGGCACCCAGCGGGTGGTCGTCCGCGGGGCCGACGCGAGCGCATACCTCGCGGTCGAGCTGGAGCTCGAGCTGCATCCGGGCGGGCTGCTGCGCACCCGGGCCACCCTGACCAACACCGGCGAGGAGACGTATGACGTGGGTGCCGTCCGCGTCGCGCTGCCGGTGCCGGAGCGGGCCGGGGAGCTGCTGGACTTCGCCGGACGCCACACCATGGAGCGGGTGCCGCAGCGCCAGCCGTTCTCCGTCGGCGTGCACAGCCGGGAGGTGCGCACCGGACGCACCGGCCTGGACGCGGTGCACCTGCTGTGCGCGGGGGAGCCGGGCTTCGGGTTCGGGCACGGCCAGGTCTGGGCGGTGCACCTGGGGTGGAGCGGCAACCAGACGACGTACGCCGAGCGGCTCTTCAACGGCTCGCGGGTCCTGGGGTCGGGGGAGCGGCTCGAGCACGGCGAGGCGCGCCTCGGCGCGGGTGCGGAGCTGACCAGCCCCTGGCTGTACGCCGCGCACGGCACCGGGCTCGACGAGGTCGCCGGGCGCTTCCACGCCTGGCTGCGCAGCCGACCCCACCACCCCGACCGGCCCCGCCCGGTGACGCTGAACAACTGGGAGGCGACCTACTTCGACCACGACCTCGACCGGATGACGGACCTCGTCGACCGGGGTGCGCGGGTGGGGGCCGAGCGGTTCGTGCTCGACGACGGCTGGTTCGGCGGACGCCGCGACGACACGAGCAGCCTGGGGGACTGGGTGGTCTCGCCGAACGTCTGGCCGGACGGGCTGGACCCCCTGATCGAGCACGTGCACGCCGCCGGGATGGAGTTCGGCCTCTGGGTGGAGCCGGAGATGGTGAGCCTGGACTCCGACCTGGCGCGGGCGCACCCGGAGTGGATCTTCTCCGCCGGGGGTCGCCGAGGTCTGGAGTCGCGCCAGCAGCACGTGCTCGACCTGGGTCACGCGGGCGCCTACGCCCACGTCCGCGACCAGCTGCGGGCGCTCCTGGACCGCTACGACATCGCCTACCTCAAGTGGGACCACAACCGCTACCTCAACGACGCCGGTCACACCCCGGGCGGCGAGCCGGGGGTGCGGGAGCACACGCTCGCGGTCTACCGGCTCATGGACGAGCTGCTGGCCGCCCACCCCGGGCTGGAGATCGAGTCCTGCTCGGCCGGCGGCGGGCGGGTCGACCTGGGGATCCTGGAGCGGGCGGTGCGCGTCTGGGCCTCGGACTGCATCGACCCGCTGGAGCGCCAGCAGATCCAGCGCGGCACCATGCTCCTGCTCCCGCCCGAGCTCGTCGGCACGCACATCGCCTCGGGCCGCTCGCACACCACCGGCCGCCGCCACGACCTGGACTTCCGCGCCGGGACGGCCCTGTGGGGGCACCTGGGGATCGAGTGGGACCTGGCCACCTGCACCGAGGCCGAGCTCGCCGAGCTGGAGGCGTGGGTGGCCTTCCACCGCGCGCACCGCGAGCTGCTGCATACCGGGCGGGTCGTCAACGGCGACCACCACGACGAGGCGACCTGGGTCCACGGCACGGTGGCCCAGGACCGGTCCACGGCGCTCTTCCAGGTCGCCGCGCTGGCGCGGCCCGCCACCACCGGACCGCACCGGGTGCGGCTGCCCGGGCTCGACCCGGACGCGCGCTACCGGGTGACCCTGGAGCGCCCCGGCCAGGACCCGCTGCGGGCGGGTCCCGGGGTGGTGCCGTGGGCCGTGGACGGGGTCGCGCTGCCGGGCCGGGTGCTCGCCGAGGTGGGCCTGCCGATGCAGCCCCTGGACCCCGAGCACGGCCAGATCTGGCGGGCGGTCTCGGTCTGAGGCCGGGCCGCTGTCGGCGGTGCGGCCTAGGATGAGCCCATGAGCGGCGCGGGGAGCACGTGGGCCAAGAACCTCACCTACTCGGCGGTCGAGCTGGTCGAGCCCGAGGGCCTGGAGCAGCTGGCGGAGGTGATGTCGTCGGCCCAGCGCGTGCGGCTCCTGGGCTCCCGGCACTCGTTCAACCGCATCGCCGACACCACCGGCACCATGGTGGGCCTGGGTCGGCTGCCGGTCGACGTCAGCGTCGACAGCGACCGGCAGCGCGCCCGCGTCGAGGGCGGCGCCGCCTACGGCGAGGTCGCCCGCCGGCTGCACGAGCAGGGCTGGGGCCTGCACGCCATGGCCTCGCTGCCGCACATCACCGTCGCCGGTGCCGTGGCGACGGACACGCACGGCTCGGGCGACGGCATACCCTCCCTCGCCGAGGGTGTCGCGGCGGTGGAGATCGTCACGACCGAGGGTCGGCAGGTGCGGCTGGAGCGGGGCGAGGAAGACTTCGGGGGAGCGGTGGTCTCGCTCGGCACGCTCGGCGCCGTGGTCGCCCTCGAGCTCGACGTCGAGCCGACCTACGACGTCGCCCAGACGGTCTACGAGGGCCTGACCTGGGACGCGGTCGCGGCCGACCTCGACGCGGTGACCGGCCTGGGCACCAGCGTCTCGGTCTTCACCGATTGGGCCGACGCCGACGCCCCGCACCAGGTGTGGGTCAAGCAGCGCACCGACAGCACCGGCGGCGACCCCCGGGCGCTCGGGCTCACCGCAGCCGACGGGCAGCGGCACATGATGCGCGACGGGCCGGGGGAGCGGTGCACCCGCCAGGGAGGCGTGCCCGGCCCGTGGCTGGACCGACTGCCGCACTTCCGGCTCGACTTCGTGCCCTCCAACGGAGCCGAGGTGCAGTCCGAGTGGCTGCTGCCCCGCTCGCGCGCCGGGGAGGCCATCGACGCGCTGCGCGGCCTGGCCGATGCCCTGGGCCCCCTGACGCAGGCGTGCGAGATGCGCAGCGTCGCGGCAGGGCAGCAGTGGCTCGGGCTCACCCAGGGCGAGGACTGCGTGGCCTTCCACTTCACGTGGTCCCCGGACCAGCGGGCGGTCGAGGCGCTCATCCAGGAGGTCGAGGCGGGCCTGACGCCGCTCGGTGCACGGCCGCACTGGGGCAAGCTCTTCGACGAGCGCGCGCTCGCGCGGCGCATCGAGGAGCTCTACCCGCAGCGTGGGCGGATGCTCGAGCTGGCCGCCCGACTGGACCCGCGCGGTGCGCTGCGCAACGACTACCTGGAGAGGGTGGGACTGTGACGGACGAGGTGCGGTGGTCGCCGGCGACGGCCGACGAGGAGGTCGAGCCGGACCTGCGGGCGGCGTTCGCGCGGGAGATCGGAGGTGCCCCCGACGGGGTGTGGGCCGCCCCCGGGCGGATCAACCTCATCGGCGAGCACACCGACTACAACGGCGGCTGGTGCCTGCCCTTCGCGTTGGCCCACCGCACCTACTGCGCGGTGCGGACCCGGCCGGACGGGCGGCTGCGGGTGGTCTCGCGGCAGGCGCCCGGACAGGCCTGGGAGGGCGAGGTGGACCAGATCCGCGCCGGGTCGCCCGGGGGCTGGGTCGCCTACGTCGCGGGCGTCGTCGCCATCCTGGCGCAGCGGGCGGGTGGCCCGGTGGGCGCCGACATCCTCGTGGACGGCCGTGTGCCGCTCGGGGCGGGCCTGTCCTCCTCGGCCGCACTGTCCTGCTCCGGCGCCCTGGCCCTGGCCGAGCTGGTGCCGGGGCTGGCCGCGGTCGACCGGGCCGAGCTGGCGCAGGTGTGCGTGCGCGCGGAGAACGACTACGCCGGCGCGGCGACCGGGGGGATGGACCAGACCGTCTCGCTGCGCGCGGTGGACGGGCACGCCCTGCTCGTCGACTGCGACGACTTCTCGCTCACCCCGGTGCCGTGGACCCTGCCCGGTCACGAGGTGCTCGTCATCGACACCCGGGCCCACCACAGCCTGGCCGACGGACAGTACGCCGCGCGCCGGAGCACCTGCGAGCGCGCCTGCCGCAGCCTCGGGGTGGCCAGCCTGCGCGAGCTGCACGGCGCGGACGTGGACGAGGTGCTGGGCCGGCTCGAGGGGGACGGCGAGGCGCAGCGCCGCGTGCGGCATGTGCTCTCCGAGAACACCCGGGTGCTCGATGTCGTCGCGGCCCTGGGCCAGGAGGACGCCGAGGAGGTGGGCCGGCTCATGGTGGCCTCGCACGTGTCGCTCCGGGACGACTACGAGGTGTCGTGCCGGGAGCTCGACCTCGCGGTCGAGGCGGCCCGGCAGGCGGGGGCGGCCGGCGCGCGGATGACCGGCGGCGGCTTCGGCGGCTCGGCGCTGGCCCTGGTGCGGCGCGGCGACGTCGAGGACGTCGCTGCCGCGGTGCACGAGGCCTTCCTCGCCGAGGGTCTCCAGGCCCCTCACCTGCTCCGGGCCACGCCGAGCGCCCCGGCGCACCGGCTCTCCTGAGCCGGCCCGGCCGCATACCCACCGAGCGCCGTGAGTGGTTGGCCCTGGTGCCACCGGGCGTCGTGAGTGGTTGCTTCTCGCGTCCTCCGGTCGACGACCGCACGGTGCGAGGACGCCACCGTCGTCTCAGACGGCGGCGTTCGGTGGGTGGTGTGCCCACCATGGGCGGCGTTCGGTGGGAGGGGGGAGGGGTCAGGTGCGGGTGACCAGAGCGGCGGCCTGCCGGGCGATCTCCCACTCCTCCGCCGTCGGTATGACATAGCCCGCGACCCGGCTGTCCGCGGTGGTGATGAGGGTCTCGCCGTCGGCAGCGGCATTGGCGGGTGCGTCGAGGAGCACGCCGAACCCGGCCAGTCGCTGCAGGACGGCCGCGCGGAGCTCGGCGTTGTTCTCGCCCACCCCCGCGGTGAAGACCAGCGCGTCGAGCCCGCCGAGCACCGCGGCGAAGGCCCCGACGTAGCGCAGCACCCGGTGCACGACCACCTCGAAGGCCAGCACCGCCGACGGGTCCCCGTCCGCCCGCCGCGCCATGACCTGCCGGAAGTCCGCCGAGCCGGTGAGCCCGAGCAGCCCGGACTCCTTGGCCAGCGCACGCTCGACCTCCTCGGTCGACAGCCCGGCCACCCGGCCCAGGTGCCCGGCGACCCCGGGGTCGAGGTCACCCGGACGAGTGCCCATGACCAGCCCTTCCAGCGGGGTCATGCCCATCGAGGTGTCGACGCTGTGGCCGCCGTCGACCGCAGCGGCGCTGGCCCCGTTGCCCAGGTGCAGCACGATGCTGCGCACCTCCTCCAACGGACGGCCCAGGAGGTCGGCGGCCCGTCGGGAGACGTAGGCGTGAGAGGTGCCGTGGAAGCCGTAGCGCCGCACCCGGTGCTCCTCGCGCCACTGCCGGGGCACGGCGTAGGTCGCGGCGGCCTCCGGCATGCCCTGGTGGAAGGCGGTGTCGAAGACCGCGACCTGGGGCACATCAGGGAACGCCTCCTGCGTGGCGGCGATACCCGCGAGGTTGCCGGGGTTGTGCAGCGGTGCGAGCGGCACGAGGCGCTCGACGGTCGCGATGACCTCCGGGGTGATGAGCGTGGGGTCGGCGAACTCCGCGCCGCCGTGCACGACCCGGTGCCCCACGGCGAGCAGGTCGACGTCGGCGAGGGTGGGGCCGTGCTCCTGGAAGGCGCGGGTCGCCAGCTGCAGCGCCGCCGCGTGGTCGGGCACGTCGAGGACCTGCTCGTGGGTCCTCCCGCCCACGGTGTGGCGCGCCACCCCGTCGCTCAGGCCGATGCGCTCCACCAGCCCCTTGGCCTGCGAGGCCCCGGTGTGCGGGTCGAGCAGCTCGTACTTCACCGACGAGGAGCCGGCGTTGACGACGAGCACGACCGGGTCGCCTCCCGCAGCGCCGCTCTCAGCGCCGCGCCCCGCGCCGCTCCGGCCGCCCGCCCCAGCGCCCTGGTCCGCGCTCATCGGCCCGCCCCCGCCTGGATCCCCGTGATGGCGACGGTGTTGATGATGTCGCGGACCGTCGCGCCTCGGGACAGGTCGTTGACCGGGGCGTTGAGCCCCTGCAGCACCGGACCGACCGCCACCGCGGAGGCGCTGCGCTGCACCGCCTTGTAGGTGTTGTTGCCGGTGTTGAGGTCGGGGAAGACGAGCACGGTGGCCTGTCCGGCGACGGGGGAGTCCTTGAGCTTGGTGGCCGCGACGGAGGGGTCGACGGCGGCGTCGTACTGGATCGGCCCCTCGACCAGGAGCGAGGGCTCCCGCTCACGCACGAGGTCGGTCGCCGTGCGCACCTTGTCGACGTCGGCCCCGCTGCCCGAGCCGCCGGTGCTGTAGGACAGCATCGCCACCCGCGGCTCGACGCCGAACTGGGCGGCCGTCGCGGCCGAGGAGATCGCGATGTCGGCGAGCTGCTCGGCGTCCGGGTCGGGGTTGATGGCGCAATCGCCGTAGACGAGGACCTTGTCGGCCAGGCACATGAAGAACACCGAGCTGACGACCGAGACACCGGGGGAGGTGCGGATCACCTCCAACGCCGGCCTGATGGTGTGCGCGGTCGTGGTGATCGACCCGGAGACCATGCCGTCGGCCCGCCCGGTCTTGACCATGAGGGTGCCGAAGTAGGCCGGGTCGGTGAGGATGTCCTGGGCCTGCTCGAGGGTGACGCCCTTATGTGCCCGCAGCTCGGCATACGTCCGGGCGAAGTCCTCGCGCCAGTCGCTGGTGAGCGGGTCGACGACCTCGGCGGCGTCGAGCCGCAGGCCCAGCGCCGCCCCCCGCTCACGCACCTGCGCCTCGTCACCGAGCAGCGTGAGCCGGGCGACCCCGCGGGCGAGCACGGTGTCGGCCGCCCGCAGGATCCGGTCCTCCCCGCCCTCGGGCAGCACCACGTGCGCGCCCGTCTCCCGCGCCCGGGCCATGATCTCGTGCTCGAACATGAGCGGGGTCACCACGCCGGACCGGCGACCGGTGTCGTCCTCGACGGGGAGCAGCCGGGTGAGGTCGACGTGCTGCTGGGCCAGGGACCGGGCGTGCTCGATCTTGCGCTGCGAGCGAGGGGTGATGCGGCCGACGACGTCGTGCATGGTCATCGCCGTGCGCATGGTCCCGCCCTCGCAGCCGATGATCGGCAGCTCCACCGCGAGGCCCTCGACGAGCCGAGACACCTGCTCGCTGGGGCGCAGCCCACCGTTGAGGACGATGGCCCCGAGCGAGGGGAAGGTCGAGGACCGGTGGGCGAGGATGGCGCCCAGCAGCACGTCCTCGCGGTCGCCGGGGCAGATGAGCACGTTGCCCTCGCGCAACCGGTCCAGGACGTTGGGCATGGTCATTCCGGCGATGATGAGCCCGGTCGCCTCTCGCTCGAGCAGGGTCTCGTCACCCGCCCGGAGTATGCCGTCGGTCGCGGCCATGAGGTCGCCGACCGTCGGGGCGGCGAGCAGCGGGTCGGCGGGCATCGCGAGGACGACCGGGTCGCTGCCGCCGCCGGCCACCTGCTCGGCGACCGCGTCGCGGACCGCCGCGGACACCTCGTCCAGGCCGTCGTCGACGCGGTTGGCGAGCACGCCCGCGACCGCCGCGTGCCGGCTCAGCGCCTCCTGCACGGTGACGGCCGCGGCGGTGGCGGTGTCCTCCACGCTGCGGCCGGCGGCGGGGATGATGAGCAGCATGGGCGCGCCGAGGTGGGCGGCGATGCCGGCGTTGGTGGAGAACTCGGTGGGGGCGGTGACCCCCGTGTAGTCCGAGCCGACGACGAGCACCCGCTCGTGCTCGGCGGCATACCGGTGGAACCGGTCGACGATGTCGTCGATGGCCGCGTCGTGCTGGCGGTGCAGGCCGTCGTAGGTCACCCCGACGGCGTCCTCGATGGCCGACGCCGACGTCGAGAGCGGGTGCAGCAGGTGCAGGAGCGGGTCGTGCTCCTGGTCCTGCACGACGGGGCGGAAGACGCCGACCCGGCCGCCGAGGGCGCACAGCTGGGCGAGCAGCCCGACCGCCACCGCCGACTTGCCGGACCGGGGCTCGGCTGACGCGACATACAGGGAGGTGTTCACGGGTCCCACGATAGCCACGCCTTACGCTGCGTCCATGGACACGTCGAGCTCGCTGACCGCTGCCGGTGGACTCTCCGCGGTGCGGGTGTGGGTCGACGGCGCCCTCGTCGGGCCGCAGGGCTCGGTGCCGGCGCTGGACCACGGGATCACCGTCGGCGACGGGGTGTTCGAGACGTGCAAGGTGGTCGACGGGGAGGTCTTCGCGCTCACGCGGCACCATGACCGGATGGACCGGTCGCTCGCGGCGCTCGGCCTGGAGCCGCTGGACCGGGACCGGGTAGGGGAGGGCATCGCTGCGGTCCTCGCCGAGGGAGGTATGCCGTTCGGCCGCCTGCGCTACACCGTCACCGCCGGGCTCGGGCCGCTGGGCAGCGACCGGGTCCCGGGAGCCGCGACGTATGTCGTCGCCGCCCTGGAGCAGCAGCCGATGGGCCCGACGACCAGCGTGCTGGTCGTGCCGTGGACCCGCAACGAGCGGGGCGGGCTGACGGGGGTCAAGTCGACGTCCTACGCGGAGAACGTCGTCGCGCTCGCGGCGGCGAAGGCCGCCGGGCACTCCGAGGCTCTGCTCGCCAACACCGTCGGCGACCTGTGCGAGGGCACTGGCACCAACGTCTTCGTCGTGACCGGCGGGGTGGTGCGCACCCCCAACCTGGCCTCCGGACCGCTGGCCGGCATCACCCGTGGACTGACCATCGAGTGGTTGCGCGAGGAGGGGCTGGAGGTCGTGGAGGAGCCACTGCCGCTCGGCGTCCTGGACGAGGCGGACGAGGTCTGGATCACCAGCAGCATCCGCGACCTCACCGCGGTGACCCGGATCGACGTGGCCGAGGGCGCCGAGCTGACCTCCGGGCATACCCTCGCGGCCCCAGCGGTCCGCCCCCGGGAGCTCGGCCAGGAGCCCGGTCCGGTGACCGCTCGCGCGCAGGAGATCTTCGCCCGCCGGGCGGCCGAGCGGCGCGACCCCTGAGCGCCACGATCTTGACGCAGCGTCACTTGACCGCGGCCTGACACAACCTTTGCCCAACCCTTGCCGCGGCATGGACCACCCTTGACCGTCCCCCTCCTAGCGTCGGGTCCCGGGCACCGAGAAGCGGTGCTCGCGACCCAAGGAGAAGTGGATGCGTCCAGTTCGTACCAAGGCCCTGACCCTGGCCGGCGCGGCAGCGCTCGCCCTCAGCGTGATCGGCGCCAGCGGCGCCGGAGCCGCCCCAGACACCGGCTCCGGCGACGACGAGGTGGTGGTGAAGCACTCGCTCGCCCCGACACTCGCCTCGCAGGACTCGGTCCGGCAGTACTGGACCCCCGAGCGCATGGAGAACGCCCAGCCCCGTGACCTCGGGACGTCGGGCAAGCGCACGTCGCTCCCCTCGACCCAGGCCGCGCCCTCGGCCGCCGCCCAGGCGGTGCGGGTCACCCCGCAAGCGCGTCTCGGCAAGGTCTTCTTCACCCTGGGCGGGCAGGACTACGTCTGCTCCGGCACCTCCACACGCAGCGCCAACCGCGACGTGGTGACGACCGCCGGGCACTGCCTCAACGAGGGTCCGGGTGACTTCGCCACCAACTTCACCTACGTCCCGGCCTACAACAACGGGCAGGCGCCCTACGGCCAGTGGGTCGCGGACAACCTGTACGCCGCGTCGGCATGGGTGAACCGCGGGGACATCAACCAGGACGTGGCCTTCGCGGTCATGGCGGAGAAGAACGGCCAGAGCCTCACGGACGCGACCGGCGACTACCCGATCGGCTTCAACCTGGGCTACAACCGCTCGTTCCAGGCCTATGGCTACCCCGCCGACACCCCATACAACGGCGCCTACCTTTACCGCTGCTCGGGCACCTCGGGCCGGGACAGCTACGGCACCAACGACCACCGGCTGCCGTGCTCGATGACCGGCGGCAGCAGCGGCGGCGGCTGGATCACGAACGGCACGCTCAACTCGGTCAACTCCTTCGGCTACGGCTTCGAGCAGGACGTCATGTACGGCCCCTACTTCGGGAGCACCGCGCAGCAGGTCTACAACGCCGCGCAGAACGACTGAGGTCGGTCCGGCAGCGATTTCGTCGCTCGGGCACGGGGAGGCTAGACTTCCTCCCCGTGCCCGAGGGCACGTCCGGACGTGTAGCTCAGCTGGTTAGAGCGTTCGCTTCACACGCGAGAGGTCAGGGGTTCGAGTCCCTTCACGTCCACCCGGTTCGAGGTGCGGTATGAGGCCCCTGGCCTGCTGAGACGCGGTCGAGGGGCCTTCGTCGTGGCTGGCGGACGTCGCCCGTGGGGCTCGTCATCGCGTCACGTCGCGGCGCTGACCTCGAGGAGGCTGCGCCAGGGGTCCTCGAAGCGCAGGGTGCGGCCGTCGTGCTGGGCGGGGATCTCGTGGTGGCGGAGTCGCCCGGCGAGTGCGTCGACGTCCTGGGTGGTCGGTACCACGATGGAGACCTGCCCGAGGCCGATGGTGGCGGCCCGGGCGCCTGCGCCGCGGCTGCCCCAGCTGTTCATGGCCATGTGGTGGTGGTAGCCACCGGCCGAGACGAAGATCGCGCCGTTCCACTGGGCGGTGACCTCGAAGCCGAGGGCGTCGACGTAGAAGGCCCGCGCGGTGGGGACGTCGCCGACCTTGAGGTGCACGTGGCCCACCTCGGCGGTGCTGGGGGCCTGCTCCACGTGGTGGTCGCGCAGGAACGCCTGCGGGTCCAGGGGGAGGGAGTCCATGGCCACCCGGCCGCCGTGCCAGGTCCACTGCTCGCGCGGCCGGTCCCGGTAGAGCTCGATGCCGTTGCCCTCGGGGTCGGTGAAGTAGAACGCCTCCGAGACCAGGTGGTCGGCGGAGCCGACGAAGATCGAGCGGGGGTGCTGGCCGGCCCGGGCGACGACGTTCGCGAGCGCGGCTCGGTCCGGGAAGAGCAGCGCGGTGTGGAACAGGCCTGCCTGGCCGGGTGCCGGGGCGGGGAGGCCGGGGGTGTGGACGAGGACGACGAGTGCGTCGCGTCCGCGACCGAGGACGCTGGTGTCGGCCCGCCCGACGGCGGGGGAGCCACGGTCGACGGCGGTGCCCGCGGCGTCGCCGGGCAGCTCCTCGAGGCCGAGCGCGTCACGGTAGTAGTCCGTCATGCCCGGGAGGTCGGCCACGTGCAGGGTGACGGCGTCCATGGTGGTGGTGCCGGGCAGAAGAAGATCGGTGGTCATGGTGGGGCCCTCGGAAGTTGTCGTGTCAACTAATTACGTTACCGTACCACCGCATAGTTGTCGGTACAACTGACCCCGCCTCGTCGGTGGCGGAGGTTGTCCCGTCAACCATCGGTGATACTGGTGCGATGACGACGACGTGGTTGACAGATGCCGAGCGAGCGGCCTGGGTCCGGATGGCAGCCGTGCTGGAGCTGCTGCCCGGTGTGCTCGACACGCAGCTGCGGCGGGACAGCGGGCTCACCCACTTCGAGTACTTCACGCTGGCCATGCTCTCCGAGGCAGACGGCCGGACGCTGCGGATGACCGCGCTCGCGGCCCAGACCAACGCCACCCTCCCGCGGCTCTCGCACGTGGTTCGGCGTCTCGAGGGTCGAGGTCTGGTGTCGCGTATGCCGTGTCCCGAGGATGCCCGCGCCACGAACGCCCGGCTGACCGACGACGGGTGGGAGGCGGTCCGGGCAGCTGCGCCGGGTCACGTCGCCGCCGTCCGCGACGCCGTCGTCGACGCGCTGACCCCCACGCAGATCGAGCAGCTGACGGCTATCACCACGGCGATCCTGCGGCGTATCGATCCCGATGGGACCATGCTGGACCGGTCATGAACCGATGGCCCTGCCCGGGAGCGCAAGGAGAACGACGTGGTTGACCGAACCGCGATCTGGCGGGCGGTGCACGAGGAGCGACGCAGGCTGACGTCCGACCTGCAGGGCATCAGCCCCGAGGAGTGGCAGACACCGTCGTTGGGCTGGGGGTGGTCGGTGCACGACGTCGGCGCCCACCTCACCGACTCGGCCTCGCGACCCGGTTCGGAAGGTGTCAAGTCGGGTGAGACAGGTTCCGTCAGGCGGTCTGTATGAGGGCCTCCTGTGAGGGTGTCCCGTGTCAAGGTTCTGGCAGGTTTTCGGCTTCTGGAAAGTTGGGTGTGCCGGGGTCGGCCAGGCCCAGGTGCACCTCGCGGGGCCGGTTCCAGGAGAGGGCCTCATGGGGTCGGGTCGTGTTGAACTCGGACCGGAAGTCCTCGCTGTGATCGACGAGGTCGTGGATGTCGTCGATCTGCTCGCGGTAGAGCCGCTCGTACTTCAAGGACTGGAAGGCCCGCTCCCGGACGCCGTTCTGCCCCGGGGTCCTGACTCGGGTGCGGACGTGGTCCAACTCCGGGGTGGCCTCGATGAACGCGGCGAACTTGGCCGACCGGAACGGGCCGCCGTTGTCGGTCACCAAGGTGATGGGCACGACCTCTCCGGTTACCGTGTCGGCCAGGTGTTCCAGCAGGTCCACACCGTCGGGCAGAAGGCTCGCAGTCTCGGTCAGGGCGAGCTGGACCGCGGCGATCGCGTCGTGCTGGTTCGCGGTCGGTGACCAGTGCCACCCGAACTCGTACTTCGACCAGTAGTCCGCGATCCCCGCGACCCGCCAGGTCCCGCCGGAGGTGGTCTCGTGACTGGCGAGAAGTCGAACTGCCAGACCATGTTCGGCCCGGTCGGCGTGTCCGCGAACGCGGCCCTGCGCGCCTGGGCCAGCTGGCGTCGTTGCCGCTGGTAGTCGGCCTTGAGCAGCAGCCCGGCGTCGTCGAGGATCCGCGCCGTGGTCGACATCGACACCCGGTGTCCCGAGTGGCAGGCCATCGCCCAGACCTTCCGGTGGCCCCACGCGGCGTGCCTTCCCGCCAGGCCGGTGATCACCTCCCGCGATGCCTGCCGTGCCGGCTGCGGCCACGGGCCTTTGGCCGGGCGTCCCGCGCGGGCGTGGGCCTGCCAACGGCGGTAGGTCCGTTCGGGGATGCCGATCAGCTGGCAGAACCTCGTGGTCGGCATCCCCGCCTCGGTGCGGATTACCTCGAGGTCCTCGAAGGGCCCAGCCGGCCCTCAGCGCTCTTCTTCCAGACCCGGGCCTCAAGATGCGCATCCCCCAGGGCAGTGGTCAGCTCGGTGACCTCGGCCACCAGTTGCTGCTCCCGGGTCGTGGGCCCGGTCCGGCCCGACGCCAACGCGGTCCGCCCCGCTTCGAGGAACTCGGCCTTCCACCGGCCGATCGACTGCTCGGACACCTTCTCCTTGCGCGCCGCCTCCGCGATAGAGACCTCGCCCGCCAACACGCTAAGCACGATCCTGGTCTTGCGCTCCACCGGGATCACAGGTGTCGACCCATGGTCCATCTCCTCCCTGGTCACGCCGATCATGCCCTCATAACCGGTCTGCCAAGAAGTTTGATACGCGACAAACCAAGGTCATGCTCGCGCCGAGCCCACCAGCCCGACCTCATGAAAGACCGGGGTTAGTTCTTTGCGTGAATGGTTCGGGTGGGACGCCCACCAGGCCAGAGCTGTGCTCAATCTGCAGTTCAGGCGCCTCATCGTCGAACACCGTGTGACTGTCCACGAGCTAGCCAAGGCGGAGCAGGGGCCCGCCGAACCCTAGACCCCACATGGTGACGCTCACGCCTGAGCCGGCTCGCCATCACCCCTCCGAGCCCCCATTCGGCTGAGCTCAGGTGGTGCTGCCGGGCTCCAGCCGGGCGCCGGGCTCGACGGTGGTGCCGCCGCGGACCCGGCAGTCCTGCCCCACGAGGGTGACGGCTTCGTCGGTGAGCCGGGTGCCGGGCGGGCAGGTACCTACGGTGGCGTCCCGGCCGACCCGCGTTGCCCGGTCGACGACGCTCGTCCGCACCCGCGCGCCGGCCTCGACGAGCACGTCGTCGAGGAGCACGCTGTCCTCGACCAGGGCACCGGCCTGGACCTGCACGCCGCGACCCAGCACCGACCGGACGACGCGTCCGCGGACGCGGGAGCCCGGCCCGACCATGGCGTCCACGAGCTCGCCCTCCTCGCCCACCCAGCCGGGCGGGCCGGGCAGCGTCTGACCGAGGACCGGCCGGTCGGCGTGCCCGAAGACGTCGACCCTGCCGGTGAGCAGGTCGCGGTGGGCCTGCAGGTATGCCTGGGGCCGGCCCACGTCCTTCCAGTACCCGGTGATGGGGACGGCCCGGACGCGGCCCCGCCGCACCAGGGCGGGCAGCAGGTGGTCGCCGAAGTCGCCGAGCCCGGTGTCGCGGTCGTCGTCCGCGGCGGCCTGCAGCTCGGCGTGCAGCCGCTCCAGCTCGGCCAGCAGGGTCTGCGGCCGGTAGAGGAAGATCTCCGTTGCCACGGTGCCCGAGTCGGTGGACCGCGGCTTGGCGTGGACGGCGGTGACCTGTCCGTCGGCGTCGTGCTCGACCACGACCTTCTGGGTGGCCTCCTGGACGCCGATCTCGGCGGTGACAAGGGTGCACTCGGCCTCGCGGGCCAGGTGCTCGGCCACCACCGGTCGTAGGTCGAGGTTGAAGACGTGGTCGGCGGACATGACGATGAGGACGTGCGGGTCGGCGACCCGGATCGCCTCGCGCATCCGGAAGAGGCCGTCGGCGTTGCCGTGGCTGAAGCCCTCTTCGTGGGCCGACCCGGTGCCCTCCTCGGGGGTCAGCCGGCGGAAGCCGCCACGGTTGCGGTCCAGGTCCCACGGCCGGCCCCCCGCGAGGTGGCCGTCCAGCGAGCTGGACTGGAACTGCACCGAGACCCACACGTCGCTGACGCCGGCCGCGGCCAGCACCGACAGCGGGAAGTCGATGAGCGCGTTGGTCGCCGCGAAGGGTAGGGCGGGCTTGGCCCGCTCACGGGTGAGCACGTCCAAGCGACTGCCCTGCCCTCCGGCCTGCACCACGGCCAGGGTCCGCAGGTCGACGGGGATCGAGGTCACGGCAGCCACAAGCGGCCATAGTAGGGGACTGGTGCTGTGTGAACCGCCCCCCGGGTTTGGTAGAGGGTCTTGATCTGTACGGGAGAGTGGAGTCATGCCTGCACCGAGGAGTCCGGCGACGAGGTGCGTGAGCGTGCGATCCGCACGGTGAACGAGACGATCACAGAGAACCCGGGGATGCCGGTCAAGCGCGCCTGCAGCCAGGTGGGTGAGCAGCTGGGCATCCCGGCCGCGACCCTGCGGAACTGGATCCGCGGGCCCGGTCCCGCGGCCGGGTCGACCGCGACGGCGACCGACCCCCTCGAGCGGCTCGTGCAGCTGGAGAAGGAGAACCGCGAGCTGCGCCGGGCGGATGCGATCCTGCGGTCGGCATCGGCTTTTTCGCGTCAATGTCACGCTGAGGGGGTCCGGTCGGGTTCGCTCGCTGTTTGTTGCTGCCGCTCCGGCTGTTGGCTGCTCGTCCGATGTGCTGCCTGGCCGGACGCCCTGGCCGTCGGGCGTGTTCGAGGACGTCGTCGCTGGCGGTGTCCCGTCAGGACGGGCGCGACGGTGGCGCGGATCGCCAGTCGAGGGTATGTCGTGAGGACCCGTGGGGTGCCCAGCGTCGGCAGCAGGGCGTCGAGGAGGGTCCGGAGCAGGTCGGCGATCGTGTGCACCGCGGCGTTGGCCTGCCGCACGAGGACCACGGTGACGAGCGTGGCCAGCCCGTGCGCGAGGGCCATGGAGGCCCCCGTGTGGTGCGCGGCGTGCATCGAGCCGGCGGCGGCCCGCCGGTGGCCAGCAGCACGTGCAGCAGCCCCTGGGCGAGGCCGAGGACCACCAGCAGCTCCAGCGTCCCCCGGCGCCGGTCGCTCCATCACCAGCTCAACGGGGTGACGGCGGCCGCGACGACCAGCAGCGGCCACCAGGACCCCGTCGCACCACCGGACGGCCCGTCCGCAAGGGGGCGGCTCACCCCCTGACCGCATGCGACAGCCCCGGTCGAGGACCGGGGCTGTCGTCGTGGGTGCCGTGCTGGTCAGCGCAGGGCCGCGGGGGCGGTCCGTGCCCACCAGTCGCCGAGCCCGAGGGTGCTCCACGCGGCCGGGATGGCGGCGACGGTGAGCAGCACCAGCGCGCCGGTGAGGTGGTCGTCCAGGAACGGGTTGTTCACGGTCGGGATCGCCGCGCCGTACATGAACAGGTACATCAGCGCTCCTGCCAGGGCGCCCACGCGGGCTCCGGCACCGGTGATGAGGGTGACGCCGATGCCCAGCAGGCCGAGCATGAAGAGCCAGTCGATGACGACCATGCCGGCCATGCCGTTGTAGAAGCCGGCGAGCGGACCCTCGACACCGCTGAGGTAGCCGGTGGTGGGGCTGCCGCCGTTGATCCAGGCGCGCTCGCCCGGGGTTGCGTAGCCCAGACCGAAGGTCTTGTCGAGGAACGCCCACAGGAAGTAGAAGCCGAAGGCGATGCGGGTGATGGCCAGCATCCAGGCACCGGCCACGGGCAGAACCTCGTGGTCCCGTGCCGTGAGGCGGGTGGCCGTGGTGGTGGCCGAAGCTGTGGCGGAGCTCATGATGCCTACTTTCGACGTGTCCGACTAGGTACTACACAGTGTAGCAGTCAGACTACGACGGTATGTAGTGCTTTAGTCGCCCACGCCGACACCTCGGACGTCAGGGGAGTGCCAGACATGGCGGGGGCGTCCAGCCACGTCATCCCGTAGGTGTCCGACACCCGCGGCAGGCCACCCGGGCCAGGCTCCCAACCGGGCCGCGGGACGGCGAAGTAGATGAGGTCGATGTGCTGGTGCGGCGGGTCCTGCGAGATGTCCTCCACCTGGATGCCCTCAGGGCGCACGAGCTGCCGGGGCGAGCCTGGTGCGTCGTGAGGTATGCCGGGGGAGCCGACGAGGTCGACCGCCAGGCCGGTCTCCTCGAGGGTCTCGCGCCGCGCCGCGTCGTCGGGGAGCTCGTGCGGCTCGATGTGTCCGCCCGGCGGAAGCCACAGACCGACCTTGGGGTGCGGGTGCAGCAGGACGTGCCCCGCGTGGACGACGAAGACCGCCACGGTGAAGTGCTTGGTGATGCCGTCCGGCGGCTCCCGGTCCTCGACTGCGCCCACGACCAGCACCCTAGGCGCTCTGCCCCGGGCCGGTCCGCGCGCCGTGCGCGACCCGATATCCGGTGCCGACGTCCGCGATCCGGCGGGTATCGTTGGGCGACCGACGGGCGCGCGCGGCGCACGTCATACCCCATCTCCGAGGAGCACCAGCGTGTCCACCCAGATCACCGTCAGTGTCGCAGGCAGCGAGCGAGCGGTCGAGCAGGGAACGACCGCGGGCGACCTCGTCGGCGACGACCGTCAGGTGGTCGTCGCGCGGGTCGGCGGCGAGCTGCGCGACCTGCACCACGAGCTCGCCGACGGCGACGTCGTGGAGCCGGTGCTCGTCACCGAGCCGGACGGGCTGGACGTGCTGCGCCACTCGTGCGCCCACGTGCTCGCCCAGGCCGTGCAGCAGACGTGGCCCGAGGCCCGCCTGGGCATCGGGCCGCCGGTGCGCGACGGGTTCTACTACGACTTCGACGTGGCCGAGCCGTTCACCCCCGACGACCTCAAGCGTCTCGAGAAGACGATGCAGCGCATCATCAACTCCGGGCAGACCTTCGCCCGGCGCGAGGTCGACGACGAGGCCGCCCGGGAGGAGCTGGCCGCCGAGCCCTACAAGCTCGAGCTCATCGGCCTCAAGGGTGGCGCCCCCGAGGACGCCGCCGAGGGCGCGAGCGTCGAGGTCGGCGGCAGCCAGCTCACGATCTACGACAACCTCGACCGCAGCGGCGAGAAGGTCTGGGGCGACCTGTGCCGCGGCCCGCACCTGCCGAGCACCAAGATCATCGGCAACGCCTTCAAGCTCATGCGCAGCGCCGCGGCCTACTGGCGGGGCAGCGAGAAGAACCCGCAGCTGCAGCGGATCTACGGCACCGCCTGGCCGTCCAAGGACGAGCTCAAGGCCTACCTCGACCGTCTCGCGGAGGCCGAGAAGCGTGACCACCGCCGCCTGGGTGCGGAGATGGACCTCTACTCCTTCCCCGAGGAGCTGGGCGCAGGCCTGCCCGTCTTCCACCCCAAGGGCGGCGTCCTGAAGCGGGTCATGGAGGACTACCTGCGCCAGCGGCACATCGACGAGGGCTTCGAGTACGTCGGGACCCCTCACGTCGCCAAGGAGGGGTTGTTCCACACCTCCGGCCACCTGCCGTACTACGAGGACACGATGTTCCCGCCGATGGAGGAGGACGGGCAGCGCTACTTCCTCAAGGCGATGAACTGCCCCATGCACAACCTCATCTACCGCAGCCAGCAGCGCTCCTACCGCGACCTGCCGCTGCGGCTGTTCGAGTTCGGGCACGTCTACCGCTACGAGAAGTCCGGGGTCGTGCACGGGCTGACCCGCGTGCGCGGCCTGGAGATGGACGACTCGCATTCCTACGTCACCCGCGAGCAGGCCCCGGGCGAGATCCGGCACCTGCTGACCTTCGTGCTCGGGGTGCTGCGCGACTTCGGCCTGGACGACTTCTACCTCGAGCTCTCCACCCGGGACGAGGTGGGGGAGAAGAAGGACAAGTTCATCGGCACCGACGAGCAGTGGGCCGAGGCGACGGCCGTCCTGGAGGAGGTCGCGCGGGACTCCGGGCTGGAGCTCGTGCCCGACCCCGGTGGTGCCGCCTTCTACGGGCCCAAGATCTCGGTGCAGGCCCGGGACGCGATCGGCCGGACCTGGCAGATGTCGACGGTGCAGTACGACTTCAACCAGCCGGAGCGCTTCGGGCTGGAGTACTCCGCCGCGGACGGGAGCCGTCAGCAACCGGTGATGATCCACTCGGCCAAGCTCGGCTCGGTCGAGCGCTTCATGGGGGTGCTCATCGAGCACTACGCCGGTCAGCTCCCGCCCTGGCTCGCGCCGGTGCAGGTCGTCGGGGTGCCCGTGGCGGAGGACTTCTACGGCTACCTCGACGACGTCGCCGGCAGGCTCCGGGAGCACGGCATCCGGGTGGAGGTCGACCACGGCGACGACCGCTTCCCCAAGAAGATCCGCAACGCCAGCCGGTCCAAAGCGCCGTTCATCCTCATCGCCGGTGGCGAGGACGCCGAGGCCGGCGCGGTCTCCTTCCGCTTCCGCGACGGCTCGCAGGAGAACGCCGTCCCCGTCGACGAGGCGGTCCAGCGGATCGTCACCGCGGTGCGCGACCGCGTGCAGGTCTGAGCTCCGCGCTCGGCGCACCGGCATACCCCTGACCTAGGATCGGCTCACCCGACGGAGCAGGAGCAGGTATGCCGACACTGGGGGAGGCCGCGCAGGGTGTGCGCGTGCGCGCGCTCACCGACGACGAGGCGCTGCTGCTCGGTGCGCTGCACAAACAGGCTCTGGTCAGGGCCGGCACCGACCCGGACGCGGGCGAGCCGATGCACGTGCGTGCCTTCGCCAGCGCCTGGCACCGGCGCGCCGACGACCTCCCGGCCTGGGTCGCCGAGCACGACGGCGAGCACGTCGGGGTCGCGGTGGTCCGCCGCACGATGCTGCCCCACCTCGCGGGTGCTCCGCGGCTGCTCGTCCTCTCCGCACTGGGTCCGGCGGACACCGTCGGTGAGGAGGCGGTCTGTCTCGCCCTGGTCCGTCAGGTCATCGGCTGGGCGCGGGAGCGTGGCGACGAGCGGGTCGAGGTCGCGGGCGACGTGGCGCTGCCGGCTCCCGTCCTGGATGCGGTCCGCGCGGTGGTGCGGCAGGCGACCTCGGTCAGCCTGCCCACCCAACCCTGAGCGGGTAGGACGCCCGCAGCAGGGTCAGCCGCGGAGTGGCTCGAGGACGAAGAGCGGGATGAGCCGGTCGGTCTTCTCCTGGTAGTCGGCGTAGCTGGGGAAGGTCTGCGCCGCGCGCTCCCACCACGCGTCCCGCTCCGGCCCCTCGGCGAGCTCGCGCGCCCGCAGCGCCTGCTGGCTGGTGCCGTCCTGGACCAGGACGTCGGGGTTCTTGGCCACGTTGTAGTACCACGCCGGGTGCTCGGGCGCCCCGCCCTTGCTCGCGACGGCGAGGTAGGAGCCTCGTGCTCGACCCGCATCAGCGGGACCCGCCTGAGCATGCCGCTGCGGGCGCCACGCATGGTGATGACCACGACCGGTCGGTCCTGGATCGTCGCGGCGGCGGTGTCTCCCGCGGCGTCGATGTCGCGCAGCTGGGTGGCCACCCAGTCGCTCTTCTCCGGCATGTATGCCGCCGGGTCGCCGATGGCGGCGTCGTCCAGGTCGTGCCGTGCGCTGCTGTCGTCCATGACCTGGCCAACTCCGGCCGGGCACCCAGTGTTCCCGCCGGTCACGTGTCGCCCGCACGGATGCGTGCCCTCTCGAGGTCGGCCACCGCCGCGGCGCACCTCCGCGCCCCGTCCACGGCTGCGGGACCGGCGCTTCACCACCAGCGGTCGCTCGCCCGCTGCGACCCGCACCTGCTCCCAGGTCTGCACGACCCGGGACCGTGGCACGGGTATACCCCTGGCCACGAGGCGCTGCTCCAGCCGTTCCGGACGGCGCAGCAGCCGCACGCCGGGCAGCGGGTTGAGGCAGGGGATGCCCGCGCCCGCGAGCCGGGCGACCACCTGCTCCGGGCCGCGGTGAGGCGAGGATGAGAGGACGATGACGGCTTTCGCGACGGGCCGCGACGGTGTCCCTAGACTGCGGCCTATGACCTCCGTGCCCGAGCCCGAGGACGCCATCACCTTCGCGGGGTCGCAGGACGGCTTCGAACGGCTCTGGACCCCGCACCGAATGGCCTACGTGCGTGGTGAGCGGCCCAGCCCGGACGCCGGCTCCGGGTGTCCGTTCTGCGCCGCCCCCGGTCAGGACGACGCGGAGAGCCTCGTCGTGCACCGGGGTCAGCACTGCTACGTCGTGCTCAACCTCTTCCCCTACAACCCCGGGCATCTCCTGATCTGCCCCTACCGGCATGTCTCGCTCTACGTCGACATGACGCCCGAGGAGACCGCGGAGTTCACCGAGTTGACCCGGCAGGCGATCCGGGCGATCACCGCCGCGAGCAACCCGGCCGGCTACAACATCGGCATGAACCAGGGCGAGGTCGCCGGCGCAGGCGTGGCCGCCCACCTGCACCAGCACGTCGTGCCGCGGTGGATGGGCGACGCCAACTTCCTGCCGATCGTGGCGCAGACCAAGGCCGTGCCTCAGCTCCTGCAGGACGTCCGCGAGCAGCTCGCGGGGCACTGGCCTGCGAGCTAGGTCACCCGTCGTGGCGCCAGGTGGCGGACACGCCGTGCGGGTGGCACTCGGCGAGGAACTCGAGCGCGCGGACTCCGTCGCGCCACCGGACCAGGTTGAGGTGGGTCGACTCGGGGTGGTCCGCATGCGGGTGCGGGAGGTCGGGCGTGACGTGTGGCGACTCGGCAAAGACCCACGAGAGGCCCCGATCAGCGCCGATCTGGTCGAGAGCCTCGACATAGTCGGACCGACGTCGAGCGGTCAGATAGCTGAGCACCCACGAGTTCATCACGACCGGGTGGCCGTCGAGGTCGTCGACCGCGCTGGCCAGATCATCAACCGCATCGCCTCGCCGCACCTCGACGGGCTGGTGCTGCGCGATGGCGATGGCACCGTCCAGCCGGTCCAGTCGGTCGAGCTGGTCGGGCCACACGCAGGCCCGTAGCCAGCGGGCGGCGAGCGGGTTCGCCACGTCGACGGGGTGCTGGTCCAGGCCGAGCCTGTCGACGATCGGTGGCATCGCCCTCGGGACCGGGACCGTCCCGTCGGTGCGGCACGACACCCGGACAGCGCTCGGGCCGTCGACCGGATGGACGACACGTCCGTCGTAGTCGTAGGAGTACCGGTCGAAGTTGAGCACGAGGCCGGCGCTGGCACCGATATCCAAGAGGGCGAGCGGCCCGACCTCGTCGGCGAGGCGGGCGAGGACTGGCAGGAAGAGGGCGCAGCGCCCGACCTCGTTGGTCTGCGTGGAACGCGTCGCGACGGTGCGTTCCAGGTGGGTCCGGTGCGCCACGACGGTCTCCACGAAGGCCCGACCGGGGTCGTCGTCGCGCCCATCCGGGGCGACCGAGGGGTACCACTGCGCCAGCGGGAGATCGGGGTGCTCCAGCAGGAGGTCGTGCACCGCCGCGAAGAGGAGCACCGGGGTCCGCTGCTCGGGCACAGGACAGGCGAACAACACCGACAGCACGTCGTCACGATCCAGGACGTGGCGCGCGATCCGGGTGTAGAAGGGCGCCTGTCGCTGCATCGTCCGGGCCCACTCCCGGAACGGGCGTCGGATCTGATCGAGCTCCTGGGACACCGGGGCCCTCACCCGGCTCGTGGCCGGGCAGAGCTGTCCCCCAGCGAGGGGAGCAGGGGAGGTGCCGAGCGGTGGTCGTGAGCCGGGCGATGGCGGTGTCGTTCGCGAGCCAGGTTGCACCGGTGGCAGAGGCCGCGGCCGTTGCCCGCGGTCGTCGCGCCACCGTCCGAGTGCCGGACGACGTGGTCGACGTCCCGGATCGGTGCCCCGCACCAGCGGTTGCGGCAGGTCCGGTCCCGGCTGATGACGAACCGGCGCAGCTCGCCGGTGAACCGGCGCCGCCGTGAGTCCTGTTCGACCAGCACGTTGGACACCGGGTCGACCCAGAGCCGACGCAGCCACACGACGGCCTCGCGCCGTTCGGCGGTCGGCTCGGGGTCGCGGTCGGGTTCGCAGGACGGATCTGGCCTCGAGGCGTCAGGAGACTCGTGGGCCGGCGCGTCGGTGGCGTGGGGAGGGACAGGACGTGACGGGGGAGAAGCGGCAGGAGGAGCAGGGAATCCCGGGTGTGCCGGGGGACTGATGGGTGGCCCGTGGAGCAGGTCGCAGGAGGCGTCCGTGCACCGCCCGCTTTCCGGGCAGAGCTCTTGAGATGCAGAGCTGCCGCCGGGGCCGGTGCCGCCGTCACGATGACTGCTGCTGCCACAGTCACGCCCGTCACCACCACGATCGCCACGGCTACGACTGCTGCTTCGGCCATCGACACCGTCACCGCGATCACCACTGCCTCGGCCACCACTATTGCCGTCGCCAACCGCGTCCTCGGGGCGCAGCAGCTGCCGGGCGACCTCCGCCGGGACCGGGCCGTAGCCCTCGAGCTCCGCCGCGTCCGACGCACCGCCGAACAGCGCCTGGTCGGTGATCACCAGCCCGACCTCGATGTCGATGCCGTCGACGACCGCCCGGCCGGTGAGCCGCTGGTGCAGCTCGTCGGCCATGAGCTGGTTGAGCCCCCGTGGATCGCCGCTGGCGCGCGCCGCCGTGGCGTGCGTGCGGAGCGCGGCGTAGCACGCGACGGCCTGGTGCGCCGGCAGGTGGGCGCTGAGACGTGCCATGACGTCCGGCGCCGGGCGGACCGACACGCCACGGTCCTGCGCCGCCCTCCGGGCCCGCGCGACATAGGCCGCCGGGTCGATCTCGTAGACCAGGGAGCGTGCCGCGCCGGTGATCTCCTGGGTCGAGGACCCGGGCAGGCGCGGCGCGAGCCGGCGGTCCACCTCGGCCCGGTCCTCCACCGAGAGACAGGTGGTGGCCTCGGTGACGGCACGCGCCTGCAGCGCGCCGATGTGGCCACCGATGAGCGCGGCGAAGGTCTGCGGCATCTCCTCGACGAGGGCCCGCGCACTGGAGAGCTCGCGCGAGCCCCAGTAGGGGGAGGTCATCCGGGCGTGTGCCAGCTCGTCGGCGACCGCCCTGCCCCGTCGCGAGCGGGGCACGCCGGCAGCCTGCTGCTGCTCCATCTGGGAGTCGCGGAAGTCGACCTGCAGCCGGGCGCTCACCGCCGCCGCGCTCCGGGTCAGCTCCTCCAGCTGTCGCAGCAGCGCGAGCCGGGCGTCGTCGTCGAGGGCACGCAGGTCGTCGGCGCCCAGCGTCATCAGTGCGTCGCGGCAATCGGTCACCTCGGACAACGACCGAGATGGGCCGGGCGCGCAGGCGGCGGGCGAGGAGGCCCCGGAGCTCTGCTCGGAGGCAGTGCTCCAGTCGCAGGGTTGGACGATACCGGCCCGCGAGTGCACGACCCCGTGGGTGCTCCCCCCGTCCGGCTCCGGCTGCGGTGCCGCCATCTCGCCCACCCCCTCGGTGCGCTCGGTCGACCAGACCCCCTCGATCTGGTTCCTGTCTCCGACACTACCCGAGGCCACCGACAGACTCGAACATCTGTCCACAGCGTGTCGCGGGGGCTATCCCGCCCGCAGCATCCCCATCGCCGGCCACCCTGCGTCACCCATGCACCTCCTGGCCCGGTGTCCGCACCACCCCGCCGTAGACTTGACCTCCTCCACGGCGAGGCCCACCCGTGCGGCCCCGCCACGGCATACCCGCACCGCAAGAGAGGCCACCCGCGCATGTCCGAGCCCACCCAGCACACCACCGGCACCACGCGCGTGAAGCGCGGCATGGCCGACATGCTCAAGGGCGGCGTCATCATGGACGTCGTCACCCCCGAGCAGGCGAAGATCGCCGAGGACGCCGGCGCGGTCGCCGTCATGGCGCTGGAGCGGGTGCCGGCCGACATCCGCGCGCAGGGTGGCGTGTCGCGGATGAGCGACCCGGACATGATCGACGGCATCATCGAGGCCGTCTCCATCCCGGTCATGGCCAAGGCCCGCATCGGGCACTTCGTCGAGGCGCAGGTGCTGCAGAGCCTCGGGGTGGACTACGTCGACGAGTCCGAGGTGCTGACCCCGGCCGACTACAGCAACCACATCGACAAGTGGGCCTTCACCGTGCCCTTCGTCTGCGGCGCGACCAACCTGGGCGAGGCGCTGCGCCGCATCACCGAGGGTGCGGCGATGATCCGGTCCAAGGGGGAGGCCGGCACCGGCGACGTCTCCAACGCGACCACGCACATGCGCTCGATCCGGGCCGAGATCGCGCGGCTCACCTCGATGGCGCCGGACGAGCTGTACGTCGCGGCCAAGGAGCTGCAGGCGCCCTACGACCTGGTGCGCGAGGTGGCGGAGCAGGGCAAGCTCCCGGTCGTGCTGTTCACGGCCGGCGGCATCGCGACCCCCGCGGACGCCGCGATGATGATGCAGCTCGGCGCCGAGGGCGTCTTCGTCGGCTCGGGCATCTTCAAGTCTGGCAACCCCGGTCAGCGGGCCGCCGCCATCGTCAAGGCGACCACCTTCCACGACGACCCCGACACGCTCGCGGAGGTCTCCCGCGGCCTGGGCGAGGCCATGGTCGGCATCAACGTCGACGACATCCCGCAGCCGCACCGGCTGGCCGAGCGCGGCTGGTGAGCTGAGCCCGGGCGTTCAGGCGTCCCGGTATGCCTGTCGCGCCGCACCGGCCTGCCTCACCGCCCGCAGCACGAGGGCGACCAGCGCCACCAGCAGCGCGCCGCGCAGCAGCATGAGCACACGGCCCCGGTCCACCATGCCGGGATCGCCCACCTCGGCCCCGTCGAGCAGGTCGGCGGCGACGGAGATCTCGCCGACCGCGGCGCCGGTCCACCCGGGCTCGGCCACCAGCAGCTCCTGCGCTGCGCCGGAGTCGACGTCGACCGACCAGAGGTGGAGGCGGAGCGCTGCGGTCTCGGTGTCGTAGGTGGAGACCAGGATCCGGTCGGCCGCGAGCCATCCGAGCGGCTCGGCCATCCGTCCCGCACCGGCAGGCCTGTCGGTCGTCACGCTCAGGTCCAACGGGTCGGTCGACGTCAGCGCCCCACCGTCGAGCGTGCTGACCTGCACGGACCCCGCGCCCCCCGTGACGACACGTCGCCCGTCCGGGCTGACGGCCGTCGGTCCCAGGTCCAGCCCCAGGTCGAGCCCCGTCGCCACGACCTGCATACCGTCAGCACTGCGCAGCTCGGCGCCGTAGCCGGTGGACACGATCAGCCCGCCGTCCCGCGCTAGCGGGGCGATGCCCGTGGCGGCGGCGACCTCGGGCAGCCGCACCGGCTCGGTCCCCTCCGGCGCGTCAAGGTCGGCCCGACGCACGTCGTAGACCACCCGCGGAGGCGCGCCGTCCAGGGAGGAGTACCGGTGGGTGTCGTCCTCCACCAGGCCGACGAAGACCGACCGACCATCGCCCGACCACGCCAGGGGAGTGGTGGAGCGCCCGTCGGGCAGCGGCCAGGTGCGGACCGAGCCGTCCTCGAGGGACACCGTGGCGAGGCAGCCGTCGTTGCCGCGCCCGCCGACCGCGACGCTGCGCCCGTCCGGTGACAGCAGCATGGGTCCGGGATCGCCCTGGTCGCTTCGCACGCTCGCGTCGTCGGCGGTGTCGAGCCGCCGGTAGGTTCCGCCGTCCGCCCCCACCGCGATCGCCTGCGGGTAGTCCATGAACTCCACCCCGTAGCCGTGGGTGAAGACCATGAGCGCCGGGCCCGCCGGGGAGCGCTCCACGGTGGCGGGCAGGTGCGCGTAGGCGGGGAACGGGTCGGGCAGCGTCGCCGGTGCCGCCCCGCCGGAGGGCGAGGGCGTCGGCCCGGAGAGCAGCAGCGGCAGCACGAGCAGCAGCGCCGCCACGACCGCGGCGAGGAGCAACGCGCCGACCGGCCGGCGGCGCTCGCGCCCCGCAGGACTGGCGGGCGGCACCTCGGGCAGGTCGGCCAGCAGCCTTCGGAGGGCGCGGAGGGCGCGGTCCTCGCGCGGGTCAGTCACGGTCATCGACAGCCTCCTTCATCCGGGCCAGCCTCCCACCGCGCGAGGTATGCCCGGTGCCTCCACACACCTCAGTCTCCCGGGTCGGCCGGATCGTTCCCTGATGACCTGTTCCGGGACGACCTCGGTATACCCGCCAGGACCGGGAGCGACCGCTCTACACTGCGGGCCGTGACCTCCGTGACCGTCGGCGTGCTCGCCGTCCAGGGCGACGTGCGCGAGCACCTCGCCGCGCTCCGGTCCGCCGGTGCCGACACCCGCGCGGTGCGGCGCCCGGCCGAGCTCGAGCAGGTCGACGGCCTGGTCGTCCCCGGCGGGGAGTCCACCACGATCGACCGGCTGTGCCGCATCTTCGGCCTGCACGAGCCGATCCGTGCCCGGATCGCCGGCGGTATGCCCGTCTACGGCTCGTGCGCCGGGATGATCCAGCTCGCCGACGAGATCCTCGACGGCCACCGGGAGCAGCAGACCTTCGGCGGCATCGACATGACGGTGCGGCGCAACGCCTTCGGCCGGCAGGTCGACAGCTTCGAGGCCGACCTGCACCTCTCCGGGCTGCGCGACCCGCAGCGCCCGGTCCGGGCCGTCTTCATCCGCGCGCCCTGGGTCGAGCGCGTCGGCGACGGCGTGGAGGTCCTCGCCGCGACCGACGGTCATCCCGTGGCGGTCCGCCAGGGTGGCCTCCTCGCGACCAGCTTCCACCCCGAGGTGACCGGTGACCACCGGGTGCACGAGCTCTTCGTGCAGATGGTGCACGCTCAGCGCAGGTAGCGAGCCAGCCGATCCATCGTCGGTCTCGTGATGCCGCCGGTCCCGCCGAGGACGTACATTGACCGCGGCCGCAGGTGGCTCAGCGCCTGGTCGGCGCCGGCCGCGACGCGGTCACCCGGGGTCAGCACGAGCGGTGCGTCGTGACGGCCCGCCAGCGCGGCAGCCACGAGCGCGTCCGGGAAGTCGGTGCCGAGCGCCACGAAGGCCGGGTCGGTGCCGCGCGGGAAGGTCGCCGCGATCCGGGCCGCGGTGCGGTAGCGGTCGTCCCCGGCCCAGCGCACGACGCCGCCGGAGGCATACTGCCGGGCCTGCCGCACGACGGTGTCGGTGACGGCGCCGTCGCCGCCGAGCACGACGACCTCGCGCGGCTGCAGGCGCCGCAGCGCGCGGATCGTGGTGCTTGGCAGACCTTCCGGTCGCGTCAGCAGCAGCGGTGCCTGCTGCCCGTTGGCGACCGCGGCCCCGGCGAGCGCGTCGGGGAAGTCGCGGCCGCTGGCCAGCAGCACCCGGTCCACCCGGCTCGGGTAGTAGCCCGCGAGCGCGGCGGCGGTGCCGTAGCGGTCGGTGCCCGCCACCCGGTCGACCCGGCCGGTGCGGGCATACCCGCGCAGGTCGCGCAGCACGCCGCCCGAGACGGCGTCGGTGCCGCCGAGGACGACGAGCCGGTCGGGGCGGAGCCGCTGGAGGGCACGGGTGGTGGCGCCGGGCAGCCGGTCGTGGCGGGTCAGCAGCAGCGGGGCGTCGTAGACTCCGGCGCGGGCCGACGCCGCCAGCGCGTCCGGGTAGTCCTGCCCGGAGACGACGTAGACGACGCCCACCCCGGGGCTCCACTGCTCGGCGACGCGCGCGGCGGTGCCGTAGCGGTCGGTGCCGCTGAGGCGCACCGGCTTCGTCGGGGTCGGCGCCGCCCCCGCGAAGGTGAAGTAGTCCGATGACAGTCCCTCGGACCACGTCGGCCAGTAGCGGGAGAGCATGAGGCCGGTCCCGGTGGCGTGCGCGTAGGTGTAGGCACCGCCGGAGGTGAAGCCCTCCACCCGGGCGGTGAGGATGCGGCCGCCCCACGCGCCGACCCCGTCCCGGGTGAGCACCTGGACCCGCTCGACGCGATGGATGCCGTAGCGCTGCTGCAGCGCGGTCCGGGGCAGCGACGCGCTCCACCGGTGCCGCGGGTTGGCCGGCGTCGCGTCGTAGGGGTCCTTCTGCGCGCGCAGGTAGTCGTGCCCGTTGCCGGCGGCGATGGTCTGGCCGCCGGTCGAGGCGGAGTACATCGTGGTCGCCAGCCGCCGGCCCTGCGGGAAGGCGAAGGTCAGCACCTCACCGGCGGTGTCGTCGACGGCGGCGTTGTTGGCGGAGTACTCGTAGGAGAGGAGGGAACCGTCGCCGCGGCGCACGCCACGACCCCGGTAGGCCTGGCACGCGGTGGAGTCGCAGATGTCGTAGTAGGAGGTGCTCGCGCTGCGGCGGGCGTAGGTGCGCGCGGCCACGGACTGCGCCCGCAACGCCTCGGGGTGGAAGGACGGACCCATCTCGGCGGCCACGACCGAGCGCAGGTAGTGCTGCTCGGGCAGGTGGTTGACGGTGGCCAGGGCCGAGCTGCCGTGGTGGGTCGCGGTGAGGGCGCCCCGGTAGACCCGCAGGCTGCCGCCGGGCAGGTAGAGGTCGACCGTCCCCTCTTGCGCGGAGGAGAAGGTGACCGGGCAGCGGCGGGACATGCCCGAGGGCCACCAGGAGGACCAGGTGGAACCGTCATACCCCTCGAGCACGCAGGACGTCGCCGAGGAGGTCGTCGCGCGCACCCGCCACTGGCTGCGTCCGGAGGGCAGGGCGTAGGTGCGGCTGCCCGGCGCGGCAGAGACCCGCAGGCCGGAGCGGTGCGCCACCCGGGTGACCCCGTCGCCGTCGATGGTGATGCCCACCGAGATGTCCTGGGCGGACCAGGTCTCCAGCCGGGTGCCGGGGTAGTAGAAATCGACGATCTCCTCGTGCGACAGGCCCTCGAGGCCCGCCCCGTGGGCCCCCCACTGCGACATGCCGATCCGGTGGCCGTAGCCGCCGCCGGTGATGTCGTAGCTGCCGTCGGCGGGCACCGGGTAGACCTCCGAGCCCGGCACCGGCGCCGGGAGCACGTCGTCGGTGGTGACGACCGTGGTCTCGCCCAGGTCCTCGGCGCTCTCCGGCTCGGGCGCGGCCTGCGCCTGCTGGGCCCAGGGGAGCGAGCTGCCGGATGCAGGGTCCGCGAGGTCGGGCTCGGGCGCTGCGGGGCTGGCGGACGCGGGGGCACCCGTGAGGGACACCACGAGTGCGAGCGCGAGCCCTGCGACGGAGTGACGTCGCACGATGACTCCTCGTCGAGTGGGGTGGTCGAGCAGGGACCGGCCCGAGCCACTCTCCACTATGCGGCACCCGGGGGTGGTGGGACAAGAGTGAGGCGCGGGGTATGCCCGGGCCCGGGTCAGCCGGGCGGCAGCTGCATCAGCAGCAGGTCGGGGGCGCCCTCCGGCACCCAGTCCGGCCGGATCGCCCCGATCTGCGCGCCCGGATCTCCACCTCACGAGGGTCCCCTGGCATGCGGGTAGCCTAGGGCGTCGATCCCTGCCGCCGCGTCGAGGTCCCGAGGGACCTGTGCGAGCGGCATACCCCGAGATGACGGATGCGAGGACACCGGATGAGTGGTCACTCCAAGTGGGCGACGACCAAGCACAAGAAGGCCGCGATCGACGCCAAGCGCGGCAAGCTCTTCGCCAAGCTCATCAAGAACATCGAGGTCGCCGCGCGCATGGGTGGGGGAGACCCGACCGGCAACCCGACGCTCTACGACGCCATCCAGAAGGCCAAGAAGAGCTCGGTCCCCAACGACAACATCGACCGGGCCGTCAAGCGCGGCTCCGGCGCGGAGGCGGGCGGCGCGAGCTACGAGGCCCTGGTCTACGAGGGGTATGCCCCCGGCGGGGTCGCGCTCTACATCGAGTGCCTCACCGACAACAAGAACCGCGCCGTCATGGAGGTGCGCACCGCGCTCACCCGCAACGGCGGCTCGATGGCCGACAGCGGCTCGGTGGCCTACCTCTTCGAGCGCAAGGGCCAGGTCGTGGTGCCCAAGGAGCAGGAGGGCGGCGAGACCGGCGAGGACGCGCTGCTCGAGATCGTGCTGGAGTCCGGGGCCGAGGAGGTCGAGGACCTCGGCGAGTCCTTCGAGGTCATCTCCGAGGCCGGTGACGTCGTGGCGGTGCGCACCGCGCTGCAGGAGGCGGGCATGGACTACGACTCGGCCGAGGTGACCTTCGTGCCGAGCATGCAGGTGCCGCTGGACGTCGACGGCGCCAAGAAGGTCATCCGGGTCGTGGACGCGCTCGAGGACTGCGACGACGTGCAGAACGTCTACTCCAACGCCGACATCTCCGACGAGGTCCTGGCGCAGCTCGACGAGGCCGAGTAGTCGCGAGCGGCGCGAGCTTGACTGCTCGGAGCAGAAAGGTCACCCGAGCGCAGCGAGGTCCACGCTGTCTCCGATGGTGTGTCGCGGCAGCGGCGCGCCACCGCGGCTGTGTAGCGTGGAGTCCGAACATCTGTCCACACCTGCGGAACGGGAGCGGAATGCGCGTGCTCGGCGTCGACCCCGGCCTGACCCGGTGCGGTCTGGGGGTGGTCGAGGGGCTCCCCGGGCGCCAGCTGCGGCTCGTCGAGGTCGGTGTGGTGCGGACACCGCCGAGCGACGACCCGGCCGAGCGGCTGCTCACCCTGCAGACCGAGCTGGACGAGTGGTTCGCCCGGACCCACCCGGAGGCAGTGGCCGTGGAGCGGGTCTTCGCCAGCACGCGCAACAGCAGCATCATGGGCGTGGCGCAGGCCTCGGCGCTGCCGCTGCTGGCCGCAGCCCGGCTGGGGCTCCCGGTCGTGCTGCACACGCCGTCGGAGGTCAAGGCCGCGGTCACCGGCAACGGCCGGGCCGACAAGGGCCAGGTGACGCGCATGGTCACCCGGATCCTCACCCTGGAGCAGGCGCCCCGACCGGCCGACGCCGCCGACGCGCTGGCGCTGGCCATCTGCCACCTGTGGCGCGGAGGCGCCCAGGCCCGGCTGGAGGGCGAGGCAGGAGGTCCCAACCGCTACCAGGACGCCGAGCGGGAGCGGCCCGGGCCCGGCCCAACCGGCTGGCCCAGCTGCACAACGAGCACCGCACCGCCGCGCGGTCCGCCGCCGCCCGGGCCTCGGCCCGCAGCGGCTCACCCGCCACCACCGTCTCGAGCAGGAGGAACCCCCGGTGATCGCCTCGGTCCGCGGCACGGTCCGCCACGTCGGCCTCGACCACCTCGTCGTCGAGGTCGGGGGCGTGGGGCTGCTCGTGCACACCACCCCCGAGACCGCCGCCGGGGCGAGCAGCGGCCAGGAGGTCTCGCTCGAGACGACCCTCGTCGTCCGCGAGGAGTCGCTGACGGTCTACGGCTTCGACGGCTCGGACGCCAAGACGATCTTCGAGCAGGTGCAGACGGTCAGCGGCGTGGGGCCACGGCTCGCGCTGGCGATGCTCTCGGTCCACTCGCCCGACGACGTCCGCGCGGCGATCGCCCAGGGCGACCTCGTCGCGCTGACCAAGGTGCCCGGCATCGGCAAGAAATCGGCCGAGCGGCTGGTGCTGGAGCTCAAGGACAAGATCCTGGCGGTCGGCGTCGACCCGGGTCTGCCGCAGCGGGCCGCCGGGACTGTCGCCTCCGCGGATGACGCCGTGCAGAGCCAGGTGCGGGAGGCGCTGCAGGGTCTCGGCTGGACGGCCAAGCAGGCCGACGGCGCGCTCGCCACCGTGACGAAGGACGAGGCGCCCGCCGACGTCGCCGCGCTGCTGCGCGCGGCCCTCCGGGAGCTGGGCCGGTGACCGAGGCGGCCGGTCGGCCCCAAGACGCCTCCGACGACGACCGCTCGTCCGAGGACGGCTCCTACGAGGTCGAGGTGCCGGAGGAGGCGTTCACCGCGGCCGAGCGGGTGGTCGACCCTGCCGGCACCGACGAGGAGCGGCGGATCGAGGCGGCCCTGCGCCCGCGGCGGCTGGCGGAGTTCCCCGGCCAGCGGCGGGTGCGCGACCAGCTCGGGCTCGTGCTCGAGGCGGCCCGGCGTCGCGGCAGCCCGCCGGACCACGTGCTGCTGTCCGGGCCGCCCGGCCTGGGCAAGACGACGCTCGCGATGATCATCGCCGGCGAGCTGGAGCAGCCGATCCGGATCACCAGCGGCCCGGCGATCCAGCACGCCGGGGACCTCGCCGCCGTGCTGTCGTCCCTGGTCGAGGGAGAGGTGCTCTTCCTCGACGAGATCCACCGGATGTCGCGGCCGGCCGAGGAGATGCTCTACCTCGCGATGGAGGACTTCCGGGTCGACGTCATCGTGGGCAAGGGCCCGGGCGCGACCGCCATCCCGCTGGAGCTGCCGCCGTTCACCGTGGTCGGCGCGACCACCCGGGCCGGGCTGCTCCCGGCGCCGCTGCGGGACCGCTTCGGCTTCACCGGGCACCTGGACTACTACGCCACCGAGGACCTCGTGGCGATCCTGCACCGCAACGCCGCGCTGCTGGAGATCGAGGCGGACGACCCCGGCATCACCCAGATCGCCTCCCGCTCCCGAGGCACCCCCCGCATCGCCAACCGGTTGCTCCGGCGGGTGCGTGACTGGGCGCAGGTGCACGGCCAGGACGTCGTCGACGAGCCGGCCGCCCGCGCGGCGCTGGCGCTCTTCGACGTCGACGAGCTCGGCCTGGACCGGCTGGACCGGGCCGTCCTCGATGCGCTCTGCACCCGGTTCGGCGGCGGCCCGGTGGGGCTGTCGACGCTCGCGGTCGCGGTGGGCGAGGAGCCGGACACCGTGGAGACGGTGGCCGAGCCCTACCTCGTGCGCGAGGGCTTCATGGTGCGCACCCCCCGCGGCCGCGCCGCGAGCCCGGCCGCCTGGGCCCACTTGGGCCTCACCCCGCCCGCCGGCGCCGGTGGCGGGGTCCCCGGCAGCACCGGCGGCCGCTTCGGCGCCGACGACGACCCGCCGGAGACGCTCCCGCTCGGCGACTGACCGTGGAAGTCCTGCCGGGGCAAGATCTCCCCGGTCGGCGGGTATGCCAGCAGCGGTGCTGACCGTGGAAGTCCTGCCGGGGCAAGATCTCCCCGGTCGGCGGGCATACCGGCAGTGGTGCTGACCGTGGAAGTCCTGCTGGGGCGTGCATTCGCCGGTCGGTGGGCCTACGGGGATGGCCAGGGCGGCGGATCGGGTGGCGGGGACACGGCATACCGGCCTCTTTGGTGGCCCCAGCGGACTCACCTAGACTGCCCCGGGTGCCTGCCGCGCGCCTGGGCGCGGGCGGCGGGACGACGGCGTCGCACCCGGCGCCCCACGAGACACGCTTTCGAAGGGTCACTCCATGACACTGGCGACCGGCTCCGCTGCGGGCGCGGGGGGCTCCGGCCTCACGCTGCTCATCCTGGCACTGCCGATCATCTTCCTGCTGTTCCTCATGTTCAACCAGCGGCGGCGTGCCCGCTCGGTGAACGAGGCGCAGAGCCAGCTGCAGCCGGGGCAGGAGGTGATGACCACCTCGGGGATGTTCGGCGTGATCCGCGCCGTCGAGGCCGACGTGATCCACCTCGAGGCCGGCGGAGTGGTGCTGCGGTTCCAGCGGCGGGCGATCCTGCCGATGTCGATGGTCGGCTCACTGGGCGGGCCCGCCGCCAGCGACCAGGGCGAGGGCGGCCCCGCCGACGGCGACACCCCGACCGACACCGACGGTCCGACCCGATGACGACCTCGACCCCGGCGCCCCGCCGGGACGAGGACCTGCCCGGAGCGGGTGAGGCGAGCGGTCGGCGCCAGCGCCGCTCGGGCGGCGGACGCAGGTCCGGGGGCCAGCGCAGCGCCCGCATCCGGGGCCCGCTGCGCACCCTGCTCAGCCTCCTCGTGATCACCGTGCTGCTCTTCGGCGGCATCGGCGCGGCGCGGCTGTGGGCCGAGCCCGCGGCCTCGCTGACCCCGCAGCTCGGCCTCGACCTCGCCGGTGGCCGCCAGATCGTCATGGAGCCACTCACCGAGGACGGCACCAACGTCTCCGCCGAGCAGCTCGACCAGGCCATCGACATCATCCGCCGCCGCGTCGACGGCGGTGGGGTCACCGAGGCCGAGGTCACCCGCCAGGGCCAGAACGTCTCCGTGGCCATCCCCGGCAACCCGACCCCGGAGCAGGTGGAGGCGCTCAGCCGCTCCTCGCAGCTCCGATTCCGTCCGGTGCTCGTGGCCCAGTTCACGGCGCCGGAGATGGAGATGCCGGAGCAGCGCACCCTGCCGCTGCCGCCCAGCCTCATCGAGGAGCAGCTCGAGGAGTTCGAGCAGCAGCAGCAGGACGCGCAGGAGGACTCCGAGACGCAGGACAGCGTCGAGGAGGGCACGAGCGACGAGGCGGAGCAGACCGAGGAGAACCGCGGTGGCACCCGGCTGCCCAGCTCCGGCAGCGACGACGCGTCCGCCACCGAGGCGCCCGGCGTCCCCGCGGGGGACGGCTCCGACAGCACCGCACCGCCGGTCCAGGAGGGCGAGCTGCCGGCGGCGAGCGATCCCTCGAGCCTGGCCCAGATCACGCCCGAGCTCCAGGAGGAGTTCAGCGCCCTGGACTGTGCCGCCGAGGGCGTCGCCACGCAGGTCGCCGCGGCCCCGACCGACCAGCCGACCGTGGCCTGCACCGTCGAGGGCGATGAGAAGTTCATCCTCGGGCCCGTCGAGCTCACCGGCAGCAGCGTCACCGACGCCAACGCCGGGCCGGAGACGGTCCAGGGCGGCGCGGTGACCGGCCGCTGGCAGGTCAACCTCACCTTCGACGGCGAGGGCGGCCAGACGTTCGCCGAGATCACCTCCCGGCTCTACGGCTACCCGCAGGGCGAGGCGCAGAACCGCTTCGCGACCGTCCTGGACGGGCAGGTCATCACCGCCCCCACCGTCAACGGCGTCATCTCCGGCGGCACCGCCACGATCTCCGGCGACTTCACCCCGGAGGAGTCGCAGTCGCTGGCCAACCAGCTGAAGTTCGGTGCGCTGCCGCTGAGCTTCGAGGTGCAGACCTCGGAACAGATCAGCCCCACCCTCGGCGGGGAGCAGCTGCGCTACGGCGTCATCGCCGGGATCATCGGGCTGCTGCTCGTCTTCGCCTACATGCTGGTGCAGTACCACGCGCTCGGCCTGGTCGCCATCGGCTCGCTGGTCGTGGCGGCGCTGCTCGCCTACGGCTCGGTGACGCTGCTCGGGTGGGCCAACAACTTCCGGCTGACCATGGCCGGGGTGACCGGTCTCATCGTCGCGATCGGCATCACCGCGGACAGCTTCATCGTCTACTTCGAGCGGATCCGGGACGAGGTCCGCGCCGGACGGCCGCTGCGGTATGCCGTCGACACCGGCTGGGAGCGGGCCCGCCGCACGCTCATCATCTCCGACGTGGTGAACCTCATCGCGGCGACCGTGCTCTACCTCCTCTCGGAGTCGGGCGTCAAGGCCTTCGCCTTCGCCCTCGGGCTGACCACGATCATCGATCTCGTGGTGGTCTTCATGTTCACCCATCCGCTGGTGAGCATCCTGGCCAACACCCGCTTCTTCGGCGAGGGCAAGAAGTGGTCCGGTATGGAGCCGGAGCGGCTGGGCGCCAAGCGCTCGGCCTATCTGGGCCGGGGACGCGTGCGGGAGCCCGACGTCATCACCCCCGGGCGCAGACGGCATACCCGTGAAGAACTGGAAGGCGGTGTGGTCTGATGTCGCGCTTCTCCCGCCTCGGCAACGACCTCTACTCGGGCGCACGGTCCTACGACATCGTCGGCCGCCGGATGTTCTGGTACCTCCTGTCCGCGGTCCTCATCGCCGTCTCCCTGACCGGCCTGCTGGGCCGTGGCCTCAACTTCGGCATCGAGTTCAGCGGCGGTTCCGAGCTGCGGGTGAGCCAGGTCAGCGACCAGCAGATGGAGGACTACGAGCAGCGCGCCGGCGACATCATCGAGGAGGTCGCCCCGGGCGGCACCACGACGATCACGCAGATCGGGGACTCCACGGTCCGGGTCCAGACCGGCGAGCTGGAGAGCTCGGAGGCCGAGACCGCCCGCGGCGACCTCGCCGACGAGTTCGGGGTGGACGTCGCCGACGTCACCAGCTCCTTCGTCGGGCCCTCCTGGGGCGAGACCGTCACCAACCGGGCGCTCATCGCGCTGGCGGTCTTCCTCGCGCTGGTGACGCTGGTCCTGACGCTCTACTTCCACACCTGGAAGATGGCGGTCGCCGCGCTGGTCGCCCTCATCCACGACGTGCTCTTCACCGTGGGCATCTACGCCCTCATCGGGATCGAGGTCTCGCCGGCGTCGGTCATCGGCTTCCTCACGATCCTCGGGTACTCGATCTACGACACCATCGTCGTCTTCGACAAGGTGCGGGAGAACACCGAGCACGCCTTCGAGACCAAGCGGCAGACCTTCGGCGAGGCGGCGAACCAGGCGGTCAACCAGACCCTGGTGCGCTCGATCAACACCTCGGTCGTGGCGCTGCTGCCGGTCGCGGTCATCCTCGTCGTGGGCGTGACCCTGATCGGTCCGGGCACCCTGGTCGACCTCGCCTGGGCGCTGTTCATCGGCATCGCGGTCGGCACCTTCTCCTCGATCTTCATCGCCACGCCGCTGCTCGTGCACCTGCGCGAGGGCGAGCTGACGATCCGTCGCCACGACGCCCAGGTCACCAAGCGCCGTGCCCGGCACGACGCCCGCGCGGCCCAGCGCGGCCGGGACCTGGACGAGGACGACGTCGAGGAGGGGTCGGACGAGGCCGACGGCGCGCTCGTGGGTGCCGACGCCACGACGGCCACGACGTCGGCGTCGAGGTCGGAGGGGACGAGCACCGGCCCGGCCCAGGGCCGGCAGCTGCACCCGTATGCCCAGCGCGGCCCGCGTAACCAGCCCAAGCGCAAGCGGCGCACCCGCTGACCCCCGAGGAGCTCCCCGCCATGGCCGATCCCGATCCCCGGCTCGCCGCCGACGTGCTCGCCGGGATGCGCGACATCCCGGACTTCCCGGAGGAGGGCGTGGTCTTCAAGGACTTCACGCCGGTGCTGCTCGACCGCGGGCTGCGTGACCGGATCGTTGCGGACACCGTCGAGCGCCGCCGCGGCCAGGTGGACGTGGTGGCCGGCATCGAGGCCCGTGGGTTCATCCTCGGGGCGATGATCGCGCACGAGCTGGGTGTCGGCTTTGTGCCGGTGCGCAAGGGCGGCAAGCTGCCGGCCGCGGTGCACAGCCAGTCCTACACGCTGGAGTACGGCACGGCCACCCTCGAGATCCACCAGGATGCCGTCTCGCACCACGAGCGGGTGCTCGTCGTCGACGACGTGCTCGCGACCGGCGGGACGTTGGCCGCGACCTGCGAGCTCATCGAGCGCTGCGGCGCGAGCGTCGCGGCCATCGAGCTCGTCCTCGAGATCGAGGAGCTGGCGGGCCGGGACAAGCTCACCGGCTACGACCTGCACTGCCTCACCAGCGTCTGAGCAGCCCTGGGGACCCGGCCTCGATCCGCGGGTCTCTCGCTGGTCACCGGCGTGCGGCGGGCCGGTCCGCACCACCTATGATCTGTGCATGAACGAGCCGGCCGCGAGCACGCCACCCGCGCGGGTGGGTGGTGGCCTGCGGCCGCGCTGGGCCCGGCTCGGGGGCACGCGGGCCTCGACGAACCCGGCGCTGGAGCCGCTGCTGCGCTCGGTGCGGGCGACCCACCCCAAGGCCGACCTGGCGCTCATCGAGCGCTCCTACGCCGTCGCCGACGAGATGCACAAGGGCCAGCAGCGCAAGAGCGGCGACGCCTACATCACCCACCCGCTCGCCGTGGCGACGATCCTCGCCGAGCTGGGCATGACGCCCTCGACCATCGCCGCGGCGCTGCTGCACGACACGGTGGAGGACACGCCATACTCCCTGGCGCAGCTGCGCAAGGACTTCGGCGACGAGATCGCGATGATGGTCGACGGCGTCACCAAGCTGGACAAGGTGACCTACGGCGACGCCGCCCAGGCCGAGACGGTGCGCAAGATGGTCGTGGCGATGGCGCGCGACATCCGGGTGCTGGTCATCAAGCTCGCCGACCGGCTGCACAACGCCCGCACCTGGCGCTACGTCTCGGCCGAGAGCGCCGCCCGCAAGGCGGGGGAGACGCTGGAGATCTATGCCCCGCTCGCGCACCGGCTGGGGATGAACACCATCAAGTGGGAGCTGGAGGACCTCTCCTTCGCCCAGCTCTACCCCAAGGTCTACGACGAGATCGTGCGGATGGTCGCCGACCGTGCACCGGCGCGCGAGGAGATGCTCTCCCGCATCCGCGGTGAGATCGGTGACGAGCTGCACGGGGCCAAGATCCGGGCCACGGTGACCGGGCGGCCCAAGCACTACTACTCGGTCTACCAGAAGATGATCGTGCGGGGGCACGACTTCGACAAGATCTACGACCTGGTCGGCGTGCGCGTGCTCGTCGAGTCCATCCAGGACTGCTACGCGGTGCTCGGCGCCCTGCACAACCGGTGGAACCCGGTGCCGGGGCGGTTCAAGGACTACATCGCGATGCCGAAGTTCAACATGTACCAGTCGCTGCACACGACCGTGATCGGGCCGAGCGGCAAGCCGGTGGAGATCCAGATCCGCACCTACCAGATGCACCGCCGGGCGGAGTACGGCGTCGCCGCCCACTGGAAGTACAAGGAGCAGAGCCCGGACGGCACCAAGGCCGTCGCCGGTCCCGACGGGGCGCCTGGCGCACTGGAGGGTATGCAGTGGCTCCGGCAGCTCATCGACTGGCAGCAGGAGACCTCCGACCCCGGCGAGTTCCTCGACTCGCTGCGCTTCGAGATGGGCGCCGCCGAGGTCTACGTCTTCACCCCGGACGGCGACGTCATGGCGCTGCCCGCCGGTGCGACCCCGGTCGACTTCGCCTACGCCGTGCACACCGAGGTCGGGCACCGCTGCGTGGGTGGTCGGGTCAACGGCAAGCTCGCTCCGCTGGACTCCGAGCTGGGCAACGGCGACGTCTGCGAGATCATCACGAGCAAGGCCCAGGACGCCGGGCCCAGCCGCGACTGGCTGACCTTCGTCAAGAGCCCCCGGGCGCGCAACAAGATCCGGCAGTGGTTCACCCGCGAGCGCCGCGAGGAGATGGTCGACTCCGGCAAGGACGAGATCGCCAAGGTGCTGCGCAAGCAGAACGCCCCGCTGCAGCGGCTCATGCGGCACGACACGCTGACGGCCGTGGCGCAGGGCCTCAACTACAAGGACATCGACGGGCTCTTCGCCGCTGTCGGCGAGGGGCACGTCTCGGCGCAGCACGTCGTCAAGCAGCTGCTGGCGACGCTCGGCGGCGAGGACGGCACCGAGGAGGACCTGGCCGAGGCGGTGCGGCCGCGCCGCGGCCGGATCGCGCAGGCCGACCCCGGGGTCACGGTCGTGGGCGCGGACGACGTCTGGGTCAAGATCGCCCGGTGCTGCACGCCGGTGCCCGGCGACCCGATCCTCGGCTTCGTCACCCACGGCAAGGGGGTCTCGGTGCACCGCACCGACTGCACCAACGCCGCGGAGCTGCAGAGCAAGTCGCCCGAGCGCATCATCCGGGTGGCCTGGGCACCGACGGCGACCAGCCTGTTCCTCGTCAACATGCAGGTGGAGGCCCTGGACCGGTCGGCCCTGCTGTCCGACATCACCCGGGTGCTCTCCGAGCAGCACGTCAACATCCTGTCCGCGTCGCTGCAGACCAACCGGGACCGGGTGGCGCTGAGCAAGTTCACCTTCGAGATGGCCGATCCCTCGCACCTGGAGTCGGTGCTGCGGGCCGTCCGGCGCATCCCGGCCGTCCTCGACGCCTACCGGGTCACGGGCACGACGAGCACCGACCCGCACCGCCGGGAGGCTTCCGAGCCCTCCCCGTCGGCGTCCTGACCGGGCGCCTCAGGCGGGGGAGAGGAAGGCGGCCAGGGCTGCGGCATACCCCGCCTGGTCGAGGGTCCCGCAGATCTCCCGGGTGGAGTGCATCGAGAGCACCGGCGCGCCGAAGTCGACCGTCCTCGCACCGGTGAGGGCCGAGGTCATCGGGCCCACCGTGGAGCCGCACGGCAGGTCCGAGCGGGTGACGAAGGTCTGCATCGGCACCCCCGCCTGCTCGCAGGCCAGGGTGAAGGCGGCCGCGCCGACGGAGTCGGTGGCGTAGCGCAGGTTGGTGTTGACCTTGAGCACGGGGCCACCGTTCATGAGGATCGGGTGACTCGGCTCGTGGCGCTCGGCATAGTTGGGGTGCGTGGCGTGCGCCATGTCGCCGGAGGCGATGACCGAGCCGGCCAGCGCACGCCAGTAGTCCTCACGGGTGCCCCCGGCGGCCAGCACGATCCGCTCCAGCCAGGACGGCAGGAAGGTCGACTGCGCCCCGCGCTCGGAGGTGCTGCCCACCTCCTCGTGGTCGAAGAGCACGACGACCGGCACCGAGGCGGCCTCGCCGGGAGCGGCGACCGCCTGCAGTAGCCCCCGCACCGCGGCATACGACGTGGCGAGGTTGTCCAGGCGTGCCGACGCCACCAGCTCGCCCTCGCCGCCGATGCGGCGGGCGGGGGTGAGGTCGTGGGTCATGGCGTCGAAGCCCAGCAGGTCCTCGGGCGCGACGTCGACCTGACCCGCGAGCCAGTCCCGGAAGGTCGACGCCTCCGTGCCGGTGCTCCAGTGCGGGGCGAGGTGGTCCTGGTCGTTGAGCTTCAGGCCCTCGGTGCGCACGGTGCGGTCGAGGTGGATGGCGAGCTGGGAGACCCGCAGCAGCGGGTCGTCGCAGCGCCACAGCAGCTGGCTGATCCCGTGCGGCGCCGTGGCGTCACGGACCGCGACGCGGCCGGAGAGCCCGAGGTCCCGGTCCAGCCAGGAGTTGGTCAGCGCGCCGCCGTAGACCTCGACGCCGAGCATCTGCCACCCGGCACGGGTCCAGTCCGGCTGCGGCTTGATCCGCAGGTTCGGGGAGTCGGTGTGCGCCCCCACCACCCGGTATGCCGTGTGCGCCGGCCGGTCCGCGGGCAGGTGGGCGGTGGACCAGGCGATGAGCGAGCCCCCGCGCCGGACGACATAGCTGCCCGGTGCGGACGGGGTCGGCTCGGTCTCGTCGACCTCGGTGAAGCCGGCGTCGGTGAGCAGCTGCTGCGCGGCGTGCACCGCGTGGAACGGCGAGGGCGAGGCGTCGAGGTAGGCGCACAGGCCCTCGGCGACCTCGCTCACCTGGGTCGCGAGGTGGGTGAGGCTGCTCACCGGCCGAGACCTCCGCGCGCCGAGCTCAGCCACAGCTTCTTCGTGGCCAGCTCGGCCTCGAGGTCCTGGGCCTTCTTGTCCTCACCCGCGGCCTGGGCGGCGGCGAGGTCGGCCTCCAGGCCCTGGACCGCCCGCTCGAGCTGGTCGACCATCGACTGCGCCCGAGCGTTCAGCTCGGGGTCGGTGCGCTGCCACTGCGAGTCCTCGACGTCGCGCACCTTCTGCTCCACCGCGCGCAGCCGGTTCTCGACCCGCTTGATGTCCGCCCGCGGCACCTTGCCCGCGGCGTCCCAGCGGTCCTGGATCTTGCGCAGCTCGGCCTTGGTCTGGTCCAGGTGCGCCTCGTCGACGGTGAGTGCCTCGGCCTCCTCGAGCAGGCCCTCCTTGACCTTGAGGTTCTCGGTGAACTCCGCCTCCTCGGCCGCCACGACCTCGTCCTTGGCGTCGAAGAAGGAGTCCTGGGCGGCCTTGAACCTCGCCCACAGGGCGTCGTCGTCGGCACGGGAGGCCCGGCCTGCCCGCTTCCAGTCCTGCATGAGCCGCTTGAAGGCACCGGCGGTGGCGCCCCAGTCCTTGCTGGTCGACAGCGCCTCGGCCTCGCGGACCAGGCGCTCCTTGGTGGCCTTGGCGCTGGCGTGCTCCTCGTCGAGGTGGGCGAACCAGGTCTTGCGCATCTTGTCGAAGTCGGAGCGCGCATGGCTGAAGCGCTGCCACAACGCGTTCTCGACCTCCTTGTCGAGACGCGGACCGGAGCGCTGGTGCGCCTTCCACTCCTCGAGCAGCTCGCGGACGCGCCCGCTGCTCTGCTTCCACTGCACCTTCGCGGGCTCGGTGGCCGCGAGCTGCTCGGCCTCCACGACGAGCTTCTCCCGCTCCTGCGCGGCGCGCGCCTTGGCCTGCAGCCGCTCCTCCTGCTCGGTGCGGGAGCGGACCTTGACCTCCTCCTCGAGGTGCTTGACGACCGCGGACAGGGCCGCCAGGTCGCCGACCACGTGCGCCTCGCCGATCTGCTCCTTGAGGTGGGCCAGGGACTGCCGGGCGTCGTGGGCGGAGACGTCGGTGCCCGCGAGCCGGGCCTTGAGCAGGTCCGCCGAGGCGAGCATCTCGTCGTACTTCCGGGCGAAGTAGGCCAGCGCCTCCTCCGGGCTCGCGCCGGGGTAGGAGCCGACCTCACGCTCGGTGCCGTCGGCGGCGACGACGTAGACGGTGCCGTCCTCGGCGACGCGCCCGTGCTTCATGGACTCGCTCGGGTCCGGGTGCGGCTCGGGCGCCGCCCCGGCGGCCCCACCGGCGGGCCGGGCTGCCGCGGGCCGGCGCGCCGCGAACATCGCGGGGGAGGGCGCGGCCGGCTTCGGGGGCGCCGGGGGTGCGGGCTGCGGGGCTGCCTCGGGCTCTGCGGGTGTGTCCGGCTCCGGCTGCGGTTCGACGTCCTCGGTGGCGGCGACCGTCGGCTCGGCGGCCGACTCCTCCGGCTCGGTGGGGGTGGGCGTCTGCTCGGACACGGTGGTGGCTCCTCTGACGGGGACCGCGAGCACGGCCGTCGGGGCCGGCTCGACATGGCGTGGACGCCCCGACCCTACCGGCCGAGCCCGTGGTGGCCCTGCCGAGGTGCTCGGCAGCGGTGCGTAGGGTCGGTCCCATGTTCGTCCGCAGCATCGTCGCCGACGCCTTCGCCACCAACTGCTACGTCATCGCTCCCGCCGAGGGGGAGGAGTGCCTGATCGTGGACCCGGGCATCGGGGTGGAGGACCGGGTGCAGGACGTGCTCGCCGAGCACCGGCTGCGGCCGGCCGCCGTGCTGCTCACCCACGGCCACTTGGACCACGTGTATGCCGTCACCCCGGTCTGTCAGGGCACCACGGCGGTGAGCCCTTACATCCACGCCGACGACCGGTATCGCCTGACCGACCCGCTCGCCACCATGAGCCCCGAGCTCGTCGCCGCCCTCGAGCAGCAGTTCGGCCGGCGCGCGACGTGGACCGAGCCGGAGCGGATCGTGGAGTTCGGCGCTGCCGGTGAGGACCACACGACCCTCGAGCTGGCGGGCCTGCGGATCGAGGTGGCCCACGCCCCCGGGCATACCGAGGGCTCGGTGCTCTTCACCGCGCACGACGTGCCGGACGGCATACCCTCCGACGATCTGGACCGGACCGTGCTCTCCGGCGACGTGCTCTTCGCCGGGTCCATCGGCCGGACCGACCTGCCGGGCGGTGACGCGGCGGCGATGCGGCGCAGCCTGCGCGACGTCGTGCTCCCGCTCGCCGACTCCTCGCTCGTGCTGCCGGGCCACGGGCCCGCGACCACGATGGCGCGCGAGCGCGGGACGAACCCCTACCTGACCTCGCTCTGACCGTGCAGCTCGCGGTGCAGCCGGTGCATCCGGGCGTCCAGCTCGGCGGCGCTGTCCGCGGCGGTCTTGAGCTCGTCGAGCAGTGAGTCGGGCACGTTGCCGTCGTACTTGTAGTGGATCTTGTGCTCGGTGCTCGCCCAGAAGTCCATCGCGATGGTGCGCAGCTGGACCTCCACCGGCACCTCGACGCGTCCGGTGGAGAGGAAGACCGGGATCTCGATGATGGCGTGCAGGCTCTTGTAGCCGTTGGGCTTGGGGTCGGCGATGTAGTCCGAGACGCGGCGGATGGTGATGTCGTCCTGCTGCGTGAGCAGGTCGAAGATGCGGTAGGCGTCGGTGACGAAGCTGCAGGTGACGCGGATGCCGGCGATGTCGGTGATCTCCCGGCGGATCGTCGGCAGGTCCGTCGCCAGGCCGCGGCGCAGGACCTTCTCCCGCAGGCTGTCCGGTGACTTGACCCGGCTCGAGACGTGCTCGATCGGGTTGTAGTCGTGCATGTGCGAGAACTCGTCGCGCAGGATCTCGATCTTCGTCTCGACCTCGCGCAGCCCGAACTCGTACTCCAGCAGGAAGCGCTGCAGCTGCGCCCCGACCTCCCGCAGCTGCGCCGGGGTGATGCTCTCCCGCGAGGCCAGCTCGAGGGACGGGGGCAAGGCTGCTCCGGTGCTCATGGAGACCACTATGCCCCCTGGACGTGTGCACGGCCTGGGAGAGCGGCGGCATGCCGGTCGATAGACTCGCGCGGTGATCTCCCCGCGCACGCCGTCCGGTGTCCTCGAGCTGCTGCCGCCCGAGCAGATCGCCTTCCAGCGGATGCTGGACTCGATCCGCTCCGGCTACGAGCGCTTCGGCTTCCTGCCCGTCGAGACCCCCGTCTTCGAGCGCTCCGAGGTGCTCCTCACCAAGACCGGCGGCGAGACCGAGCGGCAGGTCTACTTCGCCCAGTCGACCGGGGCGCTGGAGAAGGCCCGGGCGCAAAGCCCCGCGGAGGGGACGCTGCCCGAGCTGGCGCTGCGCTTCGACCTCACGGTGCCGCTGGCGCGCTACGTCGCCGAGCACGAGCACCAGCTGACCTTCCCGTTCCGGCGCTACCAGATGCAGCGGGTCTACCGCGGCGAGCGGCCGCAGCGGGGGCGGTTCCGCGAGTTCTACCAGTGCGACGTGGACGTCATCGGCTCCGGCGAGCTGTCGGTCCGGCACGACGCCGAAGCCCCCGCGATCATCAACGCGATCTTCACCGACCTGGCGATCGGCGACTTCACCATCCAGATCAACAACCGGCGGCTGCTGCGCGGCTTCTACGAGGACCTCGGCATCGCCGACCCGCAGGCGCAGGCGGCGGTGCTGCGCGAGGTCGACAAGCTGGACAAGCGCGGGCCGGACTACCTGCGCACGACGCTGACCGGGGACGGCTTCGGGCTGGCCGAGGAGGTCGTCGAGCAGATCCTCACCTTCGTGCAGACGCGGTCCACCGGGCACGACGACGCGCTGGCGCGACTCGACGACGTGGTGGCCGGCTCCGCCGGGAGCGAGGCGCTCGCCCAGGGTGTCGCTGAGCTGCGCGAGGTGCTGGGGCTGGTGCGCGCGCTGGGCGTGCCGGAGGCCAACTACTGCCTCAACTTCTCCATCGCCCGGGGGCTGGACTACTACACCGGCACGGTCTACGAGACGACGCTGGACGAGCATCCCGAGCTGGGCTCGATCTGCTCGGGCGGCCGCTACGACGACCTCGCAGGGCAGTACACGAAGTCACGGCTGCCCGGGGTCGGGATCTCGATCGGGCTGTCGCGCCTGTTCTGGCAGCTGCGGGAGGCCGGGCTGATCGAGGTCTCGGCGGGGGAGTCGACGGTGCAGGTGCTGGTGCCGCAGGTCGACGCCGAGCTGCTGGACGACCAGCTCGCGCTGGCCTCGCAGCTGCGGCACGGCGGCATCAACACCGAGGCGGTGCTCGACGGCGGCAAGCTGGGCAAGCAGCTGCGGTATGCCGACCGCGCCGGGATCCGCTTCGTCGCGATCCTGGGGCAGCAGGAGGTGGCCGACGGGACGGTGACGCTCAAGGACCTGCGCCGCCAGGACCAGTTCACCGTGCCCCGCGACGAGGTCGTCAGCGCGCTGCGCGTGGAGCTCGCCCAGCCGCTCGTCTGACTCCCGACCGGGCGTCGTGAGTGGTTGCCTCAGTCGCCGACGCTGACCGACAGCAGGCTGATCGGCTGCGCCGGGGCGGTGCCGCCGCTGTCGTTGCCCTCGGCCGCGACCGTCTCGACGATGTCGAGCCCTGCGGTCACGCGGCCGAAGATGCTGTAGCCGCCGCCCTCGACGGGCAGCTGGGTGTCGTCGTAGACGATGAAGAACTGGCCGCCGTTGCTGTCCGGGTCCTGGGTGCGGGCCATGGCCAGCGTGCCGGGCGGGTAGAGACCCTCCGGTGGCGCGTTCTCGATGCCGAAGGCATACCCCGGACTGCCCTGCCCGGTGCCGGTCGGGTCGCCGCACTGGAGGACGAAGATGCCGCTGGTGACCAGCCGGTGGCACGCGCTGTCCTCCCAGTAGCCCTCCTGCGCCAGGAACGCGAAGGACGCCACGGTCTGCGGCGCGTCCCCGGCATACAGCTCCAGCTCGATGTCGCCACAGGTGGTCTCGATCGTCGCCGCCAGGGTCTCCCGCTGGCCGGACAGGGGCTCGGGCAGGTCGTCCTGGGTGTATGACCTCGGCTCGGCCGGTGGCGTCGGCGGCTGGGTGCAGGCCACGTCCGGCGTCTCGTCGCCCTGTGGTTCGTCCGCGGACGATCCGGGGTAGGTCGCCTCACCGCCGCAGCCGGCGAGCACGAGAGCGGTGACGGCGGGGAGGAGGGTGCGGCGCATACCAGCATCTTCGCATCGGCCGGGGGACAACCATTCGCGGCGCTCGGTGGGGGTGGGGGCAACCACAAGCGGCGCTCGGTGGGGGTGGCGACGTGGTCGGGCGACCGTGTTAGCGTACTAGCGCGCTACGACATGAGCAGGCGAGACAGAAGTTCCTCATGGCCAGCCGACACCGACCACGACCACGCGAGAAGGACACGACGAGATGAAGCAGCGGGAGGACGCCGAGGGCGGCGCCCGGGCGCGCGACGGCCTGGCGCGCGTGCTCGCCGCGCTCGACGGGCCGGACGCCGTCGACGCCTTCCTCGACGACCTGTGCACGCCGGCCGAGATCGAGGCCATGGCCGACCGCTGGTCCGTCGTCCCGTTGCTCGCGCAGGGCCTGTCCTACCGCCAGATCCACGACGAGACCGGCGTGAGCGTGACGACCGTCGGGCGGATCGCGCGGTGCCTGGACGCCGGGGCCGGCGGCTACCGCGCCGCCCTGGAGCATCACCACGAGCATCCGGCGGCGTTACCGACGGTCTGAGGCGCCCGACGGCCCGCGCTGCGCCCTGCGACCCGCACCCACCACCGAGCTCCCCGGCCGACTGGCCGAGCCCACCCGCTGCACCGAAAGGTCCCGATGACCCCGCCTGTCCAGCCGCGCGACCGCCTGCGCGTGGCGATCCAGAAGTCCGGCCGCCTCGGCGAGCCGGCCCGCGAGCTGCTGGCCTCCTGCGGCCTCACCTGGCGCGAGAGCCGCGACAAGCTCTTCTGCTACGGCGAGAGCCTGCCGGTCGACCTGCTGCTCGTCCGGGACGACGACATCCCCGGCCTCATCGCCGACGGCGTCTGCGACCTCGGGATCGTCGGACGCAACGTGCTGGTCGAGCACGGACTGGCCCGTGAGGCCCAGGGTCGCGGCGTCGAGCTGACCGAGTGGCGACAGCTCGGCTGGGGCACCTGCCGGCTGGACGTCGCGATCGCCGAGGACGAGGAGTGGACCGGGCCCGAGCAGCTCGCCGGGCTCCGCATCGCCACGTCCTACCCGCACACCCTGGGCCGGTGGCTCGCCGAGCACGGCGTCGACGCCGAGCCGGTCGTGCTCAACGGCTCGGTCGAGATCGCCCCGCGCCTGGGCCAGGCCGACGTGGTCTGCGACCTCGTCTCCACCGGCGGCACGCTGCGCGCCAACCAGCTCACCCCCGTCACGACGATCCTGCACAGCGAGGCCGTCATCGCCGGCCCCGGGCACCAGCTCGACGACGGGCGGCAGGAGATCGCCGACCTCCTGCTGCGGCGGCTCGACGGGGCGGTCCAGCTCAAGGAGTCGCGACTGCTCCTGCTGCGCGTCGAGCGCGAGCTGCTCGACCGGGTCCTGCCGCTGCTGCCCGGCGGTCACGAGCCGACGGTCACGGCGGTCGAGGGCCGCGACGAGGTCGCGCTGCAGATGCTCGTGCACGGCTCGGTCTCGTGGGCCAAGCTCGAGGACCTCAAGCGCGAGGCGCCCACAACCTCATGGTGCTGCCGGTCGAGGGGATGCTCGCATGAACGTCCTCACCTGGGACGACCTCGACGACACCCAGCGCGCCGAGGCGCTGCGCCGGGGCACCGCGGCCGCTGGCCCCGAGGTCACCGCTGGCGTCACCGACATCCTCGCGCAGGTGCGCGAGCGTGGCGACGACGCGCTGCGCGAGCTCAGCGCCCGCCTGGACGGCGCGACCGTGGCCGACCTGCGGGTCACGCCGCAGGAGCGGGACACCGCCGCCGCGGCGCTGGACGCCGACCTGCGCGCGGCGATCACCGAGGCCGCCGGACGCATCCGCACCTTCCACGCCGCCGGCAGGCAGCAGGGGTATGCCGTCGAGACGGCTCCCGGGGTCGTGTGCGAGCGGGTGGTGCGCCCGATCCGCCGGGTCGGGCTCTACGTCCCCGCCGGGTCCGCGCCGCTGCCCTCGACCGCGCTGATGCTCGGTGTGCCCGCGCAGCTCGCCGGCTGCCCGGAGGTGGTGCTCTGCACGCCGCCGCGCCCGGACGGCACCGCCGACCCGGCCGTGCTCGCGGCCGCCGCCGAGTGCGGCATCGAGCACATCTACCTCGTCGGCGGGGCCCAGGCGATCGCGGCGATGGCCTACGGCACCGAGACCGTCCCGGCGTGCGACAAGCTCTTCGGTCCCGGCAACGCCTGGGTCACCGAGGCCAAGCGGCAGGTCAGCACGGCCGAGGGCGGGCCGGGCATCGACATGCCGGCCGGTCCCTCGGAGGTCCTGGTCATCGCGGACGCCGGGGCGGACGCCGAGTTCGTCGCCGCCGACCTGCTGTCCCAGGCCGAGCACGGCCCGGACAGCCAGGTCGTCCTGCTCACCGACTCAAGGGCGCTGGCCGAGGCGGTCGCTACCCAGGTGGAGGAGCAGGTGGAGAGCCTGCCGCGCGCCGACATCGCCCGCAAGGCGCTCGCGTCCTCGCGCCTCGTCGTCACTCCCGACCTGGCCACAGCTGTCGAGGTGTCCAACGACTACGCCCCCGAGCACCTCATCCTCGCCCTGCGCGACGCGTCGGCCTGGGTGCCGCGCATCGACCGGGCCGGGTCGGTCTTCCTCGGCGACCACACCCCGGAGACGCTCGGCGACTACTGCTCCGGCACCAACCACGTGCTGCCCACCGCGGGTGCCGCGCGCTTCACCGGCGGCGTCAACGTCGGCGCCTTCCAGATCGCCATGACCGTGCAGCGCGCCACGCCGCAGGGCCTGGCCGCCGTCGGCCCGTGCGCCGTGACGCTCTCCGAGGCCGAGTCGCTGCACGCCCACCAGCGCGCGGTCACGCGCCGTCTCGCCCGCACCCAGGGGGAGCCGTGACCACCCGCGGCGACACCACCTTCCCGGCGCACCTGGTGCGCCCGGACCTGCGCGACTTCGCGGGGTACTCCTCGGCCCGCACCAGCGCGCCCACGGGCATACCGGACCGCATCTGGCTCAACGCCAACGAGTCCGGGGTCGCCAGCCCCGCGGACAGCGACGGCGTGTCCCGGCGCTACCCGGACCCGCAGCCGGCCGCGCTGGTCGAGGCCTTCGCCGACCTGTGGGCGACCACCCCGGACCGGGTCGTGGTCGGCCGCGGCAGCGACGAGGCGATCGAGCTGCTCGTGCGCAGCCTGTGCCGCCCCGGCGGTGACGGCGTCGTCGTGACCTCGCCGACGTTCGGGATGTATGCCGTCTCTGCGCGGCTGCACGGCGTGCCGGTGACCGACGTGCCCCAGACCGACGACGGCCTGCGCTGGCGGGTCGACACCGCCGCCGTCGCGCGGGCGGCCCGGGAGCACGGCGCCCGGCTGGTCTTCGTGGCCTCGCCGGGCAACCCCACCGGCTCGGTCGTCCCGCTGCGAGAGATCGCCGCGCTCGCCGAGGAGCTGGCCGACCAGGCGGTCGTCGTCGTGGACGAGGCCTACGGCGAGTTCGCGCAGCAGCGCTCGGCGATCACCCTGCTCGAGGAGCACCCCACCCTCGTCGTGCTGCGCACCCTCTCCAAGGCGCACGCCCTCGCCGGGGCCCGGGTCGGCATCGCGCTGGCCCACCCGGGCCTGGTGGCCGTCCTGCGGCGGGTGCAGGCGCCCTACCCGTTGCCCGCGCCGGTCACCGAGCTTGCACTGCGGGCCCTGTCCGAGGACGTCCTGCACGCCACCGCGCAGCACGTGGGCGAGGTCCTGCGGCTGCGTGACCAGGTCGGCCGCTGGCTGCGAGACCTCGACGACGTGCGCACGGTCTACGCCAGCGAGGCCAACTTCTTCCTGGTGCGGTGCGACGACGCTGACGCCCTGCTGCATACCCTGGGCGCCGCCGGCATCGTGGTCCGCGACATGCGCCACCTGCCGGGCCTGCACGACGCCCTGCGCATCACCATCGGCACCGGCCCCGAGATGGCCGCCCTGCGCGAGGCGCTGACCGCGTCATCGAGCCCCACCACCAGCACGGACTTCAGCACCGACACCAGCACCGAGGAGAGCCCCGCATGAGCCCCCGCCCGATCTGCTTCGTCGACCGCGACGGCACGATCATCGCCGAGCCGGAGGATCACCAGATCGACGCGCTGGACAAGCTGGCGCTCGTCGACGGCGTGATCCCGGCGCTGCTGCGCATCCAGGGGGCGGGCTTCGACCTCGTCATGGTGAGCAACCAGGACGGCCTGGGCACGGAGTCCTTCCCGACCGAGGACTTCGAGGGCCCGCAGCAGTTTCTGCTGCAGCTGCTCGCCAGCCAGGGCATCACCTTCCGGGACGTCTTCGTCGACCCGCACCACGGCGGCCCGGAGGCGCCGTGGACCCGCAAGCCCGGCATCGGGATGGTCGCGCACCTGCTCAAGGACCGGGGGGTCGACTGGGACCGCAGCGTCATGGTCGGCGACCGGTCCACCGACCGGGAGTTCGCCGACAACCTGGGTGTCCCGGCATACCTCCTCCCGGGACGGGTCGACGGGACCGACGACGACCAGCGGCGGACCACCTGGTCGCAGATCGCGCACGAGCTGGCCGACGCGCCCCGGACCGCCCGGGTCGAGCGCGCCACCTCCGAGACGGCGATCACGGTGCAGGTCGACCTCGACGCGACCGGCGGCAGCGAGATCTCGACCGGGATCGGGTTCTACGACCACATGCTCGACCAGCTCGCCAAGCACGGCGGCTTCCGGCTGCATGTCGCGTGCGAGGGCGACCTGCACATCGACGACCACCACACCGTCGAGGACGTCGCGCTGGCCGTGGGCGAGGCGATCCGCACCGCGCTCGGCGACAAGCGCGGCATCGGCCGCTACGGCTTCACCCTGCCCATGGACGAGGCGCAGGCGACCGCGGCGATCGACCTGTCCGGGCGGCCCTACTTCGCCTACGAGGGCAGTTTCGACCGGGAGGCCGTCGGCGAGTTCTCCACGGAGATGGTCGAGCACTTCTGGCGCTCCTTCGCCGACGCCATGCGCTGCACCCTGCACCTGTCGGTGACCGGCGGCAACACCCACCACAAGATCGAGGTCGGCTTCAAGGCGGTCGCCCGGGCGCTGCGCATGGGCATCGCCCGCCAGGGCGACTCCGCCGAGCTGCCCACCACCAAGGGCGTGCTGTGAGGGTCGCCCTCGTCGACGGTGGTGGCACCAACATCGGCTCGGTCAGCTACGCCCTGGAGCGGCTCGGCGCGACCGGCCGGCTCACCGCCGACCCGGGCGACATCCTCGCCGCGGACCGGGTGGTCCTGCCCGGAGTCGGCGCAGCCGGGGCCGGCATGCGCCGGTTGCGCGAGCTCGGTCTCGTCGAGGTGCTCGCCCAGGTGCAGGCGCCGCTGCTCGGGGTATGCCTGGGGATGCAGCTGCTCTTCGAGCGCTCCGAGGAGGACGGCGGCGTGGCGACGCTCGGCCTCGTGCCGGGCGAGGTGGTCGGCATACCTCCGGCAGCCGGGGTCCGGGTGCCGCACATGGGGTGGAACGCGCTGACCGACCTCGCCGAGGACCCGCTCCTGGTCGGGATCGAGGAGGGCGACCGCGCCTACTTCGTGCACTCCTACGCCGCGGCGCCCACCGAGCACACCCTCGCCAGCACCGTCCACGGGCGCCGTGGACCGCGGTCGTGCGCTCCGGGCTGCGATGGGGCGCGCAGTTCCACCCCGAGAGGTCCTCGGCGGTCGGCTCCCGCCTTCTGCGAAACTTCCTGGTGGAGGTCGATCGATGACGCCTGACCTCCGCACCGACACCGGAGAGATACCAGTGAGCACCACCGGACCGTTCACCGTCTACCCAGCGATCGACGTCCGCGGCGGCGCGGTCGTGCGCCTGCACAAGGGTGACTACGAGCAGGAGACGCGCTACACCGACAACCCCGTGGCCGTCGCGGCGAACTACGCGCGCTCCGGTGCGGCGTGGCTGCACCTCGTCGACCTCGACGCGGCCCGGGCCGGGGGATACACCCTGCTGGAGACCTTGGAGACGATCTGCGACACCACCGGGCTGCGGGTGCAGACCGGCGGCGGGGTGCGCAGCGCGGACGACGTGCAGCGGCTGCTCGACGCCGGCGCCGAGCGGGTGGTCGTGGGCTCGCTGTCGGTGCGCGAGCCCGCGACGGTCGTGGGCTGGCTGGACCGCTTCGGCGCGGACCGGATCACCGTGGCGCTGGACACCCGGATCGGCGAGGACGGGCGGTGGGTGCTGCCGACCGCGGGGTGGACCTCGGTGGGGGAGCAGGACCTCACGACGACGCTGCACCAGTACCACGGCTCGGGGCTGCAGCACGTGCTGTGCACCGACATCGGCCGCGACGGCACGCTGTCCGGGCCCAACTTCCACCTCTACACGATGCTCACCCGCTCCAACCCCGCGCTGGAGATCCAGGCCTCGGGCGGCGCCCGGTCGGTCGACGACGTGCGGGCCGCGAAGAAGCAGGGGTGCGCCGGGATCATTCTGGGCAAGGCGCTGCTCGAGGGGCGGCTCACGGTGGACGACGCGGTGAGGGAGGAGCAGCCGTGACCCTGGCACGCCGGATCATCCCCTGCCTCGACGTGCGCGAGGGGCGGGTGGTCAAGGGCACCCGTTTCCGCGACCACCGCGACATGGGTGACATCGTCGAGCTCGCGCAGCGGTATGCCGGGGAGGGCGCCGACGAGCTCGTCTTCTACGACATCACCGCCAGCCCCGAGGGCCGGGGCGTCGACGTGGGCTGGGTGGAGCGGGTGGCCCGCGCGATCGACATCCCGTTCTGCGTCGCCGGCGGCATCCGCTCGGTCGAGACGGCGCGGGCGGTGCTGCACGCAGGTGCAGACAAGGTGTCGGTCAACACGCCGGCCACCCAGCGCCCCGAGCTGGTCGGCGAGCTCGCCGAGGCCTTCGGGGTGCAGTGCGTCGTCGTCGGCGTGGACAGCCTGCGCGACGAGGACGGGCACTGGCGGATCCGGCAGTTCACCGGGAGCCCGGAGGCGACCCGGGCGCTGGAGACCACGACGCTGGACTGGGTCCGCGAGGTCGTCGGTCTCGGCGCCGGGGAGGTCGTGCTCAACTGTATGGGCTCGGACGGGGTGCGCGACGGCTACGACGTCGAGCAACTTGCAGCTGTCCGGTCGCAGTGCCCGGTCCCGCTCGTCGCGAGCGGCGGCGCCGGGGCGCCGGCACACTTCGTCGACGTCTTCCGGGAGGCGGACGTCGACGGTGCGCTCGCGGCGACGGTCTTCCACGACGGGTCCATCGGCATACCCTCGCTCAAGGCGACGCTGGCCGACCACGGGATCGAGGTGCGCGCGTGAGCGACCGGACACCCCGTCTGTCCGGCGTCGAGGCGGACTTCGACGTCGCCGACGTCGACTTCAGCAAGACCGACGGGATCATCCCCGGCGTGGTGCAGCACGCGCGGACCGGGCAGGTGCTCATGGTCGGCTTCCTCGACGAGCAGGCGCTGACGACGACGCTGGAGACGGGGCTGGCGACGTTCTTCAGCCGCAGCCGGGGTGCGCAGTGGACCAAGGGTGAGACGAGCGGCAACGTGCTGCGCGTCGAGGCGGTGGAGCTGGACTGCGACCGTGACACCCTGCTGCTCCACGCCCTCCCGAGCGGACCCACCTGCCATACCGGCGAGGAGACCTGCTTCGACCCTGGCGCGCGCCCCGGCTCCTTCGTGCACGAGCTCGACGAGCTGGTGCGGGATCGCCGTGAGGAGCTGCCGGAGGGGTCCTACACGACCTCGCTCTTCGAGGGTGGGGTGCGCCGGATCGCGCAGAAGGTCGGCGAGGAGGGCGTCGAGACGGCCCTCGCCTCGGTGGCGCAGGACGACGACGCGCTGCTGGGGGAGTCCGCCGATCTCGTCTACCACCTGCTCGTCCTGCTGCGCTCCCGCGACCTCGGTCTGGCGGACGTGGAGCGGGTGCTGCGGCGGCGGCACGGCTGAGCGCTACCGGCTGGTGCGCAGGCCGACGTCGGCCAGCTCCAGGTCCGCGAGCACCCGGATCGCCTCGGGGTCGCGGGCACGCCAGGCGGTGACCGGGTCGTCGAGCACCTCCTGGAGCCGCCGCGGCCGCTGGTGCACCAGGGCGCGCAACGCGAGGAGCTCCTGCGCCTGCGGTTCGCCGAGCTCGCGGCCCAGTGAGCGCGCCCGCCGGGCCCAGGCCAGTCGCAGGGCTGCCCAGATCAGCACCATCAGGAGGATCGGTGTCCCCGCACTGAGCAGGGTGACCAGCCAGGCGACGGTCGTGACGCCGCCCTCCAGCCGGTCGCCCGCCGTGACCAGGTCGGTCCCGACCCCGGCGGCGCCGGAGAAGGGCGCCTGGAGGCTGTCGCCGACGAGCGGGATCTCGACGACCCGTCCGGCGACGTCGGTCATCCTTGACTGCATGCCCGTCCCCGCCGAGCGCAGCGGGTCGCCGGTGCGGCCAGGGTCATGACCAGCCCGAAGACCCACCGACCGACGAGGACCCAGAGCACCACCCAGGCCAGGACGAGCAGGTCCGCGGTGACCTGGCGGGACCGGCGGGCGGGAGCATCGGCATACCAGCGCATGGGGCTCATCCTCACCCACCACCCGGTCGGGTGCTGAGAGGATCGCGGTATGACCCCGCCCGACCCGCGCGAGAGCGCCGCCCCGTCCGGTGGCGTCTCCGCGGTGACCGGCACGGCCGGCGCCCCGACGACGCCGCTGGCGCGAGCGGTGGGGGACTGGCTCGACCACCTCCGGGTCGAGCGGGGCCGCTCCGAGCACACGCTCGCGGCCTACCGGCGCGACCTGCGCCGCTACCTCGCCTTCCTCGACGCGCAGGGCATCACCGCACCCGACGAGGTCCGCCAGGCGCACGTCACCGACTTCCTGGCTCACCTGCGCAGCGGCGACGCCGACCACCCACCGCTCGCCGCGACCTCGGCCGCCCGGGCCGTGGTCGCGGTCCGCGGGCTGCACACCTTCCTGGCGGTGGAGGGGGAGTCCGTGGACGACCCGTCCCGCGAGGTCGCCCCGCCCACGCCGCCGCGGCGCCTGCCGAAGGCGCTGAGCATCACCGATGTCGAGCGGCTGCTGCAGGCGGCCTCGGTCGGGGACACCCCTGCCGCCCTGCGGGACCGGGCGCTGATGGAGCTGCTCTACGGCTGTGGCGCGCGGGTCAGCGAGGCGATCGCGCTCGATGTCGACGACCTCGACCTGGCCCGGCCGGAGGCGGCCGCCGACGGCGAGCTCCCCGGCGTGGTCCGGCTCTTCGGCAAGGGCCGCAAGGAGCGGATCGTGCCGATGGGACGGTATGCCCGGGACGCCCTCGACGCCTGGCTCGTCCGCGGCCGACCCGAGCTGGCGCGGAAGGGGAGCGGGACGCCGGCCGTCTTCGTCAACGCGCGAGGCGGGCGCCTGTCCCGTCAGTCCGCCTGGAACGCCATCAAGGCCGCCGCCGACCGGGCCGACCTCCGGGCCGAGATCTCCCCGCACACGCTGCGCCACTCCTTCGCCACCCACCTGCTCGACGGCGGCGCCGACGTGCGGGTGGTGCAGGAGCTGCTCGGCCACGCCTCGGTGGCGACCACCCAGATCTACACCCACGTCTCCACCCAGCACCTGCGCGAGGTGTATGCCCAGTCCCACCCGCGCGCGCGGCGTTGAGCCGGCAAGGACTTCGACCTCAGGTCGAGGTCCAGGCGGATGACCGCACCTGGACCTGTGGATTAGGGTCGGACCGATCGGCGGGACGCCGACCACACCCGAACGGATCTGGAGACACCACGTGAGTCACGACCGGCTGCCCGGCACCGAGACCTCGGGCGTGGGCCAGGAGGGCCCCACCGGCCGTCCGCTGCCCGACTTCCCCGTGCCCGAGCCGCTGGCGAGCCACGGGCCGGCCCGCATCATCGCGATGTGCAACCAGAAGGGCGGTGTCGGCAAGACCACGACGACGATCAACCTCGGCGCCGCGCTCGCGGAGTACGGCCGCAAGGTCCTCATGGTCGACTTCGACCCGCAGGGCGCGCTGTCGGTCGGCCTGGGGGTGCGCACGCACGACCTCGACGTCACGGTCTACAACCTGCTCGTGGAGCGCGGCCACGACGTGCGCGACGTCATCCAGCCCACCTCGGTGCCCGGCATCGACATCCTCCCGGCCAACATCGACCTGTCCGCCGCCGAGGTCCAGCTCGTGGGGGAGGTGGCCCGCGAGCAGGTGCTCGCCCGCACCCTGCGGCCCGTGATGGACGACTACGACGTCGTCTTCATCGACTGCCAGCCCTCCCTCGGCCTGCTCACGGTCAACGCGCTCACCGCCTCGCACGGCGTGATCATCCCGCTGGAGACCGAGTTCTTCGCGATGCGCGGCGTCGCGCTGCTCATCGAGACGATCGAGAAGATCACCGACCGGCTCAACCCGAGGCTGGAGATCGACGGCATCCTCGCGACGATGTACGACGGGCGCACGCTGCACTCCCGCGAGGTGGTCCGCAGCGTCGTCGACCACTTCGGCGACACCGTCTTCCACACCGTCATCAGCCGCACCGTGAAGTTCCCCGACGCGACCCTGGCCGCCGAGCCCATCACCACCTACGCCAGCACGCACTCCGGTGCGGAGGCATACCGTCAGCTGGCGCGTGAGCTCGTCGCGCGCGGCGGCGCTCCCTGAGCGGGATGGGTATGCCGACCGCCCCGGCCGCGGACCCGTCGGCGCAGGCCTCTGGCCAGCCGGGCGAGGCGACCCCGGGCGGCGTCCTCACCGCGACCCGCGGCGGCTTCGAGGTCCACCTCGACGTCTTCTCGGGTCCGTTCGAGCTGCTGCTCGGGCTCATCGCCAAGCACAAGCTCGACGTCACCGAGATCGCGCTGGCCCGCGTGACCGACGAGTTCGTGGCCTACCTGCGCGCGGCGCAGGAGGGCGAGGGGGAGTGGGACCTGTCGCAGGCCAGCGAGTTCGTGCTCATCGCGGCGACCCTGCTCGACCTCAAGGCCGCCCGCCTGCTGCCGAGCGGCCGGGAGGACGACGAGGAGGACCTGGCGCTCATCGAGGCGCGCGACCTGCTCTTCGCCCGGCTGCTGCAGTACCGCGCGTTCAAGCAGGTCTCCGACGAGCTGCGGCTGCAGATGGAGGGCAAGGGACGCATCTTCGCCCGCGACGTCGGCGTCGAGGAGCGCTTCGCCTCGCTGCTGCCCGAGCTCGTGCTGACCGTCACGCCCGAGCAGCTGGCGATGATCGCCGGCCGGGCGATGATCCCCCGGCCCCCGCCCGCCGTCGGCGTGGACCATCTCCACGCCGCACAGGTCTCGGTGCGCGAGCAGGCCTCGATCATCGTCGGCCGGCTGCGGGAGCGGGGCAGCGCCAGCTTCCGCGACCTCGTGGCCGACGCCGACTCCACGATGGTCATCGTCGCGCGCTTCCTGTCGCTGCTCGAGCTCTTCCGCGACACCGTGGTCGCGCTGGAGCAGGACGAGGCGCTCGGGGAGCTCACGGTGCGCTGGACCGGGCCGGACTCGGGCGAGGTCCATGGGCAGGTCGGGGCGGAGTTCGACGAGGAGGAGGCCGATGAGCCAGCAGGATGAGCAGCCCGACGAGCCCGTGGCGGGTGCCGACCAGGTGGAGCAGGAGCAGGTCGCCTTCGACATCACCGACTTCCCGGGGGGCGCCCGCTCCGCGATCGAGGCGGTCCTCATGGTCATCGACGAGCCGGTGACCGAGGAGGCCCTCGCCAGCGCGCTGGAGCTGCCGCTGGAGGACGTGGGCGCCGTCCTCGACGAGCTCGCCCAGGAGTATGCCCAGGGCAACCGCGGCTTCATGCTGCGCCGCCTGGGAGGGGGGTGGCGTGTCTACAGCCGACCGGAATACGCGCCGGTGGTGGAGAAGTTCCTCCTGGGTGGCCAGCAGGCACGGCTCACCCAGGCCGCGCTGGAGACGCTCGCCGTCATCGCCTACCGACAGCCGATCAGCCGGGCCCGTATCGGCGCGATCCGCGGGGTGAACGTCGACGGCGTCGTCCGGACGCTGCTGGCGCGCGGCATGGTCACCGAGACCGGGCAGGACCCGTCCGGTGGCGCGGTGCTCTACGGCACCACCGACCTGTTCCTGCAGCGCATGGGGCTGGACAGCCTCGACGACCTGCCCGCGCTCGCCCCCTATCTCCCCTCGGCCGAGGTGCTCGAGGAGCTCGCATCGGAAGGACTCGCATGACCAGCGGCAAGAAGAACCCCGGACCCCGTGGCGGGCAGGGCGGACGACCCGGGCAGGGCGGCAGGTCCGGCGGAGGCCGGTCCGGCGGCCGGGGCGGGTCTGCCTCGCGCGTGCCCTCGCAGGGCGGAGGCGCCGGGCCGCGGCGTGCGGGTGGCACCCGGCCGCCGCGGCGGCGCCGTCCCAGCACACCGCCGGACCCGGCGACCCGCGACGTCCACACCCCGGACGGCGTGCGGCTGCAGAAGCTGCTCGCCGGCGCGGGCTTCGGGAGCAGGCGAGCCTGCGAGAAGCTCATCGAGGAGGGTCGCGTCGAGGTCGACGGCCAGGTCGTCGTGGAGCTCGGGGTGCGCGTCGACGCGGCCACCCAGACGGTGCACGTCGACGGTGACCGGGTTGTCGTCGACACCGAGAAGCTCTACCTCGCCTTCAACAAGCCGGCCGGTGTCGTCTCCACGATGGAGGACGAGGAGGGGCGGCCGTGCCTGACCGACTACGTCGGGCACCTGTCGCGCCGCCTGTTCCACGTCGGGCGGCTGGACGTCGACACCGAGGGACTGCTGCTGCTCACCAACGACGGCGACCTCGCGCACAAGCTGCAGCATCCGGCCTACGGCGTGCCCAAGACGTATGTCGCACAGGTGCACGGCGTCGTGGCTCCCGGCATCGGCAAGCAGCTGCGCGACGGCGTCGAGCTCGAGGACGGTCTGGCGAAGGCCGACAGCTTCCGGCTCGTCGACGACATCCCTGGCCACTCGATCATCGAGATCGTGCTGCACGAGGGTCGCAAGCACATCGTGCGCCGGATGATGGAGGAGGTCGGCTACCCGGTCGAGGCGCTCTCGCGCGTCCAGGTCGGCCCGATCAAGGTCGCCGAGCTGCGCCCGGGGAAGTATCGCGCGCTCTCGGCCGAAGAGGTCGCCCAGCTCTACCGCGCGGCGGGGGAGTAGGGCCTGCTCACGGCGGCCCGCCGAGGTCGGGCCGCGGGCATCGCGGCCAGGGGCGACTCCCGCACCACTCGACGGTGATCGCCGGACGATCGTGCCGAGTATCCCGCCTCCAGGCGGGTCAGTGTCGAGACGGAGACCAGTCCGCGCTCAACGCGCACGGCCCACTCCGCGGCATCGCGACTGAGAGCCAGTCGTGCCAGCGCTGACTTGTCGATGAGCCACGTCCTCACGACCAGGCGTCGCCGATCTGATTCCGCACGGCGAGGTGCGGATGGTCCCGTGGGAGTCGGGTATATACCCGATATCCACGGGACCGTCATGACATGCCGTCCTAGGGTGGCCGGATGAGACCGAGGTTCCCCGCGCCGCTGCGGCCGGGTGCCGTCGTCGGAGTCACGAGCCCCTCCGCCGGCGTGCCCGCCGAGCTCCGGGCACGCCTGGACGTGGCCGTCGAGTCGGTGCGATCCCGTGGCTACGACGTGGTCGTGGGCCAGTGCATGGACGGCGCGCGTCACGTCAGCGCGCCGGCCGCGGACCGGGCGGCAGAGCTGCAGCGGATGCTGCTCGACCCGGGCATCGCCGCCGTGGTCCCGCCGTGGGGCGGTGAGACGGCCATCGACCTGCTGCCCCTGCTCGACTGGGGTGCGCTGACGGCGGCGGAGCCGACGTGGATGGTGGGCTTCTCCGACATCGCCACCCTCACCACCCCGCTCACGCTCCGGGCCGGGTGGGCGACGATCCACGGGCAGAACCTCATGGACACGCCCTACGCCGTGCCCGACGGACTCGTGAGCTGGCTGGACCTTGTCGCTCTCCCGCGCGGGGCGACCGTGCGACAGACGTCACCGGGGCGCTACCGCGAGGACTTCGTGGACTGGGCCGAGCACCCGGAGGACGACACCTACGTGCTCGACCACGCCGGGGGTTGGACGCGGCTGGACGGCGGGGGTGACGTCGACGTCACCGGGCGGCTCGTCGGGGGCTGCGTCGAGACGTTGGCGAGCCTGGCGGGGACGGCATACCTCGACACCGGCGCCTGGCGGACCTCGGAGACGGGCTGGTCGTCTACGTGGAGGCGGCGGAGCACGACGCCTTCACGATCTGCCGCCACCTGCACGGTATGCGCCTGGCCGGTTTCTTCGATGGCGCCGCAGCGGTGCTGGTGGGCCGGACGTCGGCACCGGACGGTGCCACCCTGACCCAGCACGAGGCGGTCATGGACGCGCTGGACGTCCTGGGCGTGCCGGTGGTCGCCGACGTCGAGTGCGGCCACGTCGCGCCGCACCTGCCGCTGGTCAACGGGGCGCTCGCCCGGGTCGAGCACTCCGCGACGACGTCCGCCATCACGCAGACGCTTTCCTGACGAGTCGGTCAGCCAGCGGCGTGTCAGACCGAATGCAGGACCACTGAGAGCCGGTATGTCACTCGTGAGCCCCCTCGAGGAGGCTGCCGAGTGACATACCGGCTCCCAGTGCCCCGATCGACCGGCGCGGGGTATACCGGGTGCGACCGTTACGCTGGGTCGGTGCCTTCTCGTCCCCTCACCATCGCCATCGACGGGCCCTCCGGGTCCGGTAAGTCCTCCGTGTCCAAGGCCGTGGCGCGGGAGCTGGGACTGGGCTACCTGGACACCGGCGCGATGTACCGCGCGGTCGCCTGGCGGTGCCTCGATGCGGACGTCGACCTGACCGACCAGCAGGCCGTGGCCCAGGCTGCGCGCGACCTCCCGCTGGACATCTTGACCGACCCCGACGACCAGACCCTGCGGGTCGGTGGGACCGACATCACTGACGCCATCCGCGAGACCCGCGTGACGTCGCAGGTCTCGGCCGTGGCCACGAATCTCGACGTGCGCGCCGAGCTGCGCCGGCGTCAGCGGGAGATCGTCGCCGCGGCCCGTGAGCAGCAGGGCGGCATCGTCGCGGAGGGCCGCGACATCACCACCGTCGTCGCCCCCGACGCCGAGCACCGCATCCTCGTCACCGCCTCGGAGGAGGCGCGCCTGACCCGCCGCTCCACCGAGCTGCACGGCGGGGCCGACGCCGAGCAGGTCGCGGCGACCCGCGACCAGATCGTGCGGCGAGACCAGCAGGACTCGACGGTCAGCGCCTTCATGGAAGCCGCGGACGGGGTCGTGACGTTGGACACCTCAGACCTGTCGTTCGACCAGGTCGTGGCGGCTGTGCTCGCGCTGGTCCGCGGCGAGGTCGAGCCGGAGCGCTCGCCCGAGCACGCGGGTGAGGCCACCTGACCTGCCGGGCACCGACCGCCTGCGACATACCACCGACACCGACCTGAGGAGCACCTGATGAGCTCGTCCGCCTCCGACAAGATCTCCGCCTACGCCCACCCCGAGCGCCTCGTCACGACCGAGTGGCTCGCCGAGCACCTCGACGACCCGCAGGTCGTCGTGCTCGAGTCCGACGAGGACGTCCTGCTCTACGACACGGGGCACATCCCCGGCGCCCGCAAGCTCGACTGGCACACCGACCTCAACGACCCGGTGACCCGCGACTACGTCGATGGTGAGCGCTTCGCCCAGGTCATGGGTGAGCGCGGCGTCGGTCGGGACACGACCGTGGTCATCTACGGCGACCGGTCCAACTGGTGGGCCGCCTACGCCCTGTGGGTCATGACGCTCTTCGGCCACGAGGACGTGCGGCTGCTGGACGGCGGCCGGGCGAAGTGGGTCGAGGAGGGCCGGGAGATGACGACTGACGCGCCGGAGGTGACGCAGGCGGCATACCCCGTGGTGGAGCGTGACGACTCCCGCGTCCGCGCCTTCAAGGCCGACGTGCTCGACCACCTCGGTCAGCCGATGGTCGATGTGCGCAGCCCCGGGGAGTACTCCGGCGAGCTGCTGCACATGCCCGACTACCCGCAGGAGGGCGCCATGCGCGGCGGCCACATCCCGGGCGCGACGTCGGTGCCGTGGGCGCGGGCGGCCAACGAGGATGGCACGTTCAAGTCCCGCGAGGAGCTCGAGGCGATCTACCAGCAGGAGCAGGGGCTGGCGACCTCCGACGACGTCGTCGCCTACTGCCGCATCGGCGAGCGCTCCAGCCACACCTGGTTCGTGCTCACCCACCTGCTGGGCTTCGAGAAGGTCCGCAACTACGACGGCAGCTGGACCGAGTGGGGCAACTCGGTCGGTGTGCCGGTGGAGCGCTGAGGTATGCCGGAGACCGAGAGCGGCGCGCTCCCGGAGGCGATGGCCGAGCTCGCCGAGGACTTCCACGCGGTGAGCCAGCCCGAGCGGCTGCAGCTGCTGCTGGAGCTCTCCCGTGAGCTCCCGGGGCTGCCCGAGCGCTACGAGGGCCACCTCGACCAGATGGAGCGGGTCGACGAGTGCCAGTCGCCGTTGTTCCTCGCCGTCGAGGTCGAGGACGACGCCGAGCGCACGGTGCGGCTCTTCTTCGACGCGCCCGCGGAGGCCCCGACGACGCGCGGCTTCGCCGGCATCCTGCACGAAGGCCTGGACGGGCTCGGCGCGCAACAGGTGCTCGACGTCCCCGACGACGCGCCCTACCGCTTCGGCCTGGCCGAGGCGGTCTCGCCGCTGCGCATGCGTGGGATGGTCGGCATGCTCGGCCGGATCAAGCGGCAGGTGCGGCTGCGCTCGGAGGCCCTCACGGCCGCGGGGGAGGGAGCATGAGCCAGCAGGACGGCACGCCCGCTCCGCAGGAGGACAGCCACCACGACGAGGTCGAGGTCGAGTGGACCGCCGGAGACCCCGACGGGCTGCCCGACCTGGGGGCCAGCGAGCAGGACGAGGCGCTGGAGCAGGCCCTGCGCGCGGGTCTGGTCGACTTCGAGCTCTCCGACGAGGACCAGGCCCTCGTCGAGCGGGGCGAGCTGCCGCAGGAGGACCGGGAGGACGTGGGCGGTCGCCCCGTCGTCGCGGTCGTCGGGCGTCCCAACGTCGGCAAGTCCAGCCTGGTCAACCGCATCCTCGGCCGCCGCGAGGCCGTGGTCGAGGACGTCCCGGGCGTCACGCGCGACCGCGTGTCCTACGACGCGGAGTGGTCCGGGCGCCGCTTCACCCTCGTCGACACCGGCGGCTGGGAGGTCGACGCCACAGGCATACACCTGCGGGTGGCCGAGCAGGCCGAGGTCGCCGTCGAGCTCGCCGACGCCGTGATGTTCGTCGTCGACGCCACCGTCGGGGCGACCGACACCGACGAGCAGGTCGTGCGGCTGCTGCGCCGCTCCGGCAGACCGGTGGTACTCGTCGCCAACAAGGTCGACGACCAGCGGTTCGAGGCCGACGCCGCGATGCTGTGGAGCCTGGGGCTGGGCCAGCCGTGGCCGGTGTCGGCGCTGCACGGACGCGGGTCCGGTGACGCGCTCGACGCTCTGCTCGACGTCCTGCCGGAGAGGTCGGCCGTGGCCGGCGTGGCGCCGGAGGGCGGGCCGCGCCGGGTCGCCCTGCTCGGACGCCCCAACGTCGGCAAGTCCTCCCTGCTCAACAAGCTCGCCGGCTCCGACCGCGTCGTCGTGGACGACGTCGCCGGGACCACCCGCGACCCCGTGGACGAGCTCATCGAGCTCGGCGACGACGGGCGGGTATGGCGCTTCGTCGACACCGCCGGCATCCGCCGGCGGGTGCACCAGACCAAGGGCGCGGACTTCTACGCCTCGTTGCGCACCCAGGCCGCCCTGGAGAAGGCCGAGGTCGCGGTCGTCCTGGTCGACGTGTCCGAGCCGATCGCCGAGCAGGACATCCGGGTCATCCAGCAGGTCGTCGACTCCGGCCGCGCGCTCGTCGTCGCCTACAACAAGTGGGACACCCTCGACGAGGAGCGCCGCTACTACCTGGAGCGCGAGATCGAGCGCGAGCTGGTGCAGATCACCTGGGCGCCGCGGGTCAACATCTCCGCCGCCACCGGGCGCAACGTCGCCAAGCTGGTGCCCGCGCTGGACACCGCGCTCGGCTCGTGGGACCGGCGCATCCCGACGGCCAAGCTCAACGCCTTCCTCGGCGAGGTCGTGGCCGGCCAGCCGCACCCGGTGCGCGGCGGGAAGCAGCCGCGGATCCTCTTCGCCACCCAGGCCGACACCCGCCCGCCGCGCTTCGTGATCTTCGCCTCGGGCTTCATCGAGGCGGGCTACCGACGCTTCCTCGAGCGGCGCCTGCGCGAGCAGTTCGGCTTCGTCGGGACGCCCATCGAGATCTCGGTCAGGGTGCGGGAGAAGCGGCGCCGCTGACCGCCCCCGCGGATTGGGTCGGCGAGCCCACGATGGGCTAACCTGATCCTCGCCCAGACGGGCCTCGGGCTGTGGCGCAGTTTGGTAGCGCACTTGACTGGGGGTCAAGGGGTCGCAGGTTCAAATCCTGTCAGCCCGACCGAAGAAGCCCTGGTGAGAGCCCCTCTCACCAGGGCTTCGCCGTTCCCGCAGGACGACGCGGGTCGGCGCGGGTCGGTGCAATCTCCCCTTCGCCGCTGTAGGTTGCCGGGCAACCGTCCACGACGAGGGGGATCCGCCATGTCCACGCAGCAACGCCCACCCCGCGCGAAGCTCGGCGCGGAGGCCCGTCGGGCGGGCAAGTCGCTCGGCCGGCTCGACTACCAGCGACCGGAGTACCCGCACGGGATCCACCCGGCGCTCGTCCCGGGCATCTCGATCGACGAGCAACGCCGGAGGTACGGGCTCAGCAAGACGGTCTTCGTGCTGGCCGGCCTGCTCACCGTCATCTTCGTCATCTGGGGCGTCGCCGACCCGGCCGGCGTCGCCACCGTCGCGCAGGCAGCCTTCGACTGGTCCACCAGCAACGTGTCGTGGCTGTTCAACAGCGTGGCCATCATCATCCTCGTGGTGCTGCTCGGCATCGCGCTGTCGTCCTACGGGCGGATCCCGCTCGGCAAGGACGGCGAGGAGCCGGAGTTCAGCACCTTCGCCTGGGTGTCGATGCTCTTCGCGGCGGGCATCGGCATCGGCGTGCTCTTCTTCGGCCCCTCCGAGCCGCTCACCTACTTCGTCAACCCCCCGCCGCTGACGAACGAGCCGGAGTCGGTGGAGGCGCTGCACCGGTCCATGGCCCAGACCTACTTCCACTGGGGGTTCCACGCCTGGGCGATGTATGCCCTCGTCGGCGGCGCGGTGGCCTACTCCGCCTACCGCCGGGGCCGCAGCCTGCTCATGTCCTCGATCTTCCGGTCGTTGTTCGGCGAGCGGCACGCCGACGGCTTCGCGGGCAAGCTCGTCGACTCGTTCGCGATCATCGCGACCCTCTTCGGGACGGCGGCGGCGCTGGGCATCGCCGCGATGCAGATCGGCACCGGCGTGAGCATCGTGGCCGGGACGGACGAGCTGACCAACACGATGCTCATCGTCATCCTGCTGGTCCTCACCTGCGGCTTCATCATCTCCGCGGTCTCTGGCGTGGCACGGGGCATCCGCTACCTGTCCAGCATCAACATCGTGCTGACCATCGGCATCGTCGGCATCGTGCTCTTCCTCGGGCCGACGCTGTTCCTGCTCAACCTGCTGCCGTCGGCGATGATGGAGTACCTCGGCTCGATGTTCGACATGATGGGCCGCTCCCTGTCGTGGGGCCAGGAGACGCAGGCCTACCAGTCCGCCTGGACCGTCTACTACTGGGCCTGGTGGATCTCCTGGTCGCCCTTCGTCGGCGTCTTCATCGCCCGCATCTCCCGCGGTCGCACGGTGCGGCAGTTCCTCCTCGGCACCATCCTCATCCCCTCCTCGCTGCTCTTCGTCGCCTACGGCGTGATGGGCGGCACCTCGATCTGGATGTACCGCGAGGGGCTGCCCGGCTTCTCCGACGACATGGCCGCACCTCAGGTCTTCTTCACGATGATCGACAACCTCGACTACGTGGCCTGGGTCCCCTATGTCGCGATCGGGGTGTTGTCGATCTTCTTCGTCACCTCGGCCGACTCCGCGTCGGTCGTCATGGGCATGCTGTCGAGCCAGGGCGACCAGTCGCCGCGGCGGGGCGTGGTGATCTTCTGGGGCCTGGTCATGTCGGGGATCGCGGTCGTCATGCTCTCGCTGGGCGACGCGACGGCGCTGCAGGGCCTGCAACAGCTCGTGATCGTCACCGCGGTCCCCTTCGCCGTCGTGATGCTGCTCATCATCGTCGCGTGGTTCCGCGACCTGCGGACCGACCCGGCCACGCTCCGGCACCTGTATGCCGAGAGCGCCGTGCGGCACGCCGTCATCGACGGTGTGCAGAAGCACGGTGACGACTTCGCGCTCCAGGTGGGACCGGCGGCGGACGGGGACGGGGCCGGGGCGCACATCGACTCCGAGGACGAGAGCTACACCGGTTGGTACCAGCGACGCAACGAGGAGGGCGAGCCGGTCGGGTACGACTACGAGACCGGGGAGTGGGAGGACGGCTGGACGCCCCAGGGTGACGGGGACGACAGCGCCCAGCGCCAGAACGAGGAAGCAGAGACACCTCGTGCCGCGGACTGAGCTCGGCGACCAGCCCAACATCATCCTGCCCCAGGCGGACCAGCTGGCGCCGCACCACGTCGGTGCCCACGGGGACGACGCCGCGCTGACGCCGCACCTCGACGCGCTGGCGCGCGAGGGTGCGGTCTTCGACCGGGCATACTGCACGACGCCTTCGTGCGCGCTCTCGCGGGCCTCGATGCTCACCGGACGGCTGCCCTCGGAGCTGGGGTGCTACGACAACGGGGACGACTTCGCGGCGACCGAGCCGACCTTCGCCCACCTCCTGCGCTCGGCGGGCGGCACCTCAACGACAGGGCCCGTGCGGACCAGGCGGGGGGAGTGCACGCCCTGCCTGCTCGCCGCCTGCTTCATCCACCCGCACGACCCCTACGAGCCGCCGCCGGAGCACTGGGAGCGCTTCGACGACCGGGAGATCCCGCCACCGGCGCACCCGGACCACCGGACCCGGCACGCGACCCGCACAGCCACCGGTCGCGGCAGATGTGCGGCTTCGACGCCCGCCCACCCGGCCCGGAGGAGACCCGTCGGGCCCGCCGCGCCTACTACGCGGCCGTCAGCTACGTCGACGACCTGGTCGGCCGCATCCGGGACCGGGTGCAGGCGCTGGGGATGGCGGAGGACACGGTGATCATCCTGCCCAGGCTGCGCGAGCTCGCCGGCACCTCGGGGGAGGGGAGCGCCGACGACGACGCGGGGGTGTCGCTGCTGGAGAGCATCCGGCGGGAGCGGGGCGGGGCCGGACCGGAGGATCGGGACGTCGTCGTGGAGTACCTCGCCGAGGGGACGCAGCGACTCCAAGTCACGCTGGTGCGGGGAGCGCTGAAGTATGTCGTGTGCCCGGGCTACCCGGACCAGCTCTTCGACCTCGAGGCGGACCCCGACGAGTTGAGCGACCGCGCGGGCGACCCGGCCCACGCGGAGGTCGCCGCCGCGATGCGCGCGGAGCTCGACCGGCGCTACGGCCTCGAGGCCTGGAGGACGCGGTGCGCGCCAGCCAGGCACGGCGACAGGTCGTCGCCGCCGCCCTCCGCACCGGAAGGCACCGCGCCTGGGACCTCGTGCCCGACCCCGAGCCGCGGTACGTCCGGGCGACTTCCGGGACGCGCTCGACTACGGCACGGTCGAGGCCGACTGATCACGTCGGCGGTCCGCGAGGGCGCTAGCCAGCGGGCGGATGTCTCGCTAGGGTCGGATTGTCAACAAATGGACAAACTCTCGGCGTAGGGACATTCACCGTGGACGCACTTGCCCGTCGACTGGGGTTGCGTACCAACCCGCAGATCTTCTTCACCTCGGCCGGACTGATGGTCGTCATCCTGGCCCTCCTGCTCATCTTCCCCGGAACGATCGGTGACGGGTTCACGGCCGCCCGGACCTGGGTGACCACCAACCTGGGCTGGTTTTTCATCTTCGGGGTCACCGCCTGGCTGGTCTTCCTCGTCTGGATCGCGATCAGCAAGTACGGCGACCTGCGCCTGGGCAAGGCGGACGAGAAGCCCGCCTACGGCCGCGTGTCCTGGTTCACCATGCTCTTCGCCGGTGGTATCGGCACGGTCCTGATGTTCTGGGGCGTCGCCGAGCCCATCTCGCACTTCTCGACCCCACCCTTCCCTGGGGTGGAGCCCTACAGTGCGGCGGCGGCCGAGGACGCGATGAACGTCGCGCTCTACCACCTCGGGCTGCACACCTGGACGATCTTCACGCTGCCCGGGCTGGCCTTCGGGTTCTTCATCTACCGCTACGACCTGCCGATGCGGGTCAGCTCGGTGTTCTACCCCTTCCTCAAGGAGCGGATCCACGGGCCGATCGGCAAGACCATCGACGTCTTCGCCGTGCTGGGCACGCTCTTCGGCCTGGCGGTGAGCCTGGGGCTGGGCACCTCGCAGATCAGCGCCGGCCTCTCCGCCCTCACCGGTCTGTCGGACTCGGTACTCGTCCGGGTGCTCGTCATCACGGTGCTGACCGCGGTCGCGACGGTCTCCGTCGCGGTCGGGCTGGACAAGGGCATCAAGCGGCTGTCGAACATCAATATCGGTATGGCCGTCGGCATGATGCTCTTCGTCCTGTTCACCGGCGGCGCCACGGTCTTTCTGCTCCGCGAGCTGGTCGAGAGCGCCGGCAACTACCTCGCCGCGCTGCCCGGTCTGTCGCTGTGGAACGACGCCCTGGCCAACGCGACCCAGGACGAGGGCTGGGGCTGGCAGGCCGGCTGGACCGTCTTCTACTGGGCCTGGACCGTCACCTGGGCGCCGTTCATGGGGGTCTTCCTGGCCCGCATCTCCCGAGGGCGCACGGTCCGCGAGTTCATCGGCGGGGTGCTGGTCGCGCCGTCGCTGTTCACCCTGGTCTGGTTCGTCATCTTCGGCTGGTCCGCGATGGAGATCGACGGCATCGGGGGTGAGGGCGGCCCCATCTCGGCGGCCGTCGCCGAGAGCGTCCCGCTGGCGATGTTCACCTTCTTCGAGAGCTTCCCCTGGACCCCGCTGCTGCAGGGCCTCACGGTCGTCATCGTCGCCCTGTTCTTCGCGACATCGGCGGACTCGGCGGCGCTCGTGGTCGACATGCTCTGCTCCGGGGAGGACGAGGAAGGCCCGGTCGGCCAGCGCGTCTTCTGGGCGGTCTGCCTGGGGGCGCTGGCGGCGCTGCTCATCATGCTCGGCGGGGACGAGGCGATTCCGGCCCTGCAGGAGGTCATCACCGTCGTCGGCCTGCCGATCTTCATCCTCGTCTTCGCCATGATCCCGGCCCTGCTGGTCGGGCTGAGATCCGAGCGACGGCGAGTCCTGCGCGGCGACCACGACGTGACGCCGATGGAGGAGATCGAGCGCGACCCGGAGGAGACGCCGAGCGGCTGAGGGACCGGGCTGCGAGGATCCGGGTATGCCGGAGAAGATCGTCCTCGACTGCGACCCGGGCACGACGACGCGATCGCGATTCTGCTGGCGGCGGCCAGCCCGGCGATCGAGCTCCTGGCCGTCACGACGGTCTCGGGCAACCACGACGTCGAGCACACGGCTCGCAACGCGCTGTCCACCTGCGCGGCTTACGGGATCAGGTGCCGGTGGCCCGCGGCTCGGCCCGACCGATGGTGCGCGACCAGGTGCTGGCGGTGGAGATCCACGGCGAGACCGGGCTCGACGGCCCAGAGCTGCCCGCCGCGACCTTCGAGCTCGACGAACGGCACGTCGTCGACACCGTCATGGAGCACGAGCTGGGCACCCTCACCCTGGTGCCGGTCGGCCCGCTCACCAACATCGCCCTGGCGGCGCGTCGCGAGCCTCGCATCGTCGAGCGGGTCAAGGGAGTGATGTGCATGGGCGGCGCACTCACCCGCGGCAACATCACCCGACGGCGGAGTTCAACATCTACGCCGACCGGCACGCGGCGGACGTCGTCCTCCGGGAGGACTGGCCGGTGACGGTGTCCGGTCTCGACCCCCGCCACGCAGATCGACCAAGCCCGCTTCTGCGACCTGGTCGTGGACTCGGTGGAGCGGCTGACCGCCGACCTGGGATGAGCGGGACGACGACATCCACGCTGATCCTCCTGGTCGGGCTTCCAGCCGTCCGGCTTCCCGACCTGGGGCGACTGGCGTCAGCGCCGCTGGCCCCCTTCGGTCTGAGAGCCGGCGTGGTCAGAGCACGTCGGCGACCGCCTTCTCCCAGAGGTCGCCGGCCTCGTCGACCTGATCCTCGGTGACGACCAGCGCGGGGATGAAGCGCACCACCTGCGACCAGGCGCCGCAGGTGAGCAGCAGCAGCCCGTGGCGCGCGGCGGCCTGCTGGGCCCGGGCGGCCGTCTCGCCGTCCGGCGTGCCGTCAGCCGTGCGGAACTCCGCGCCGAGCATCAGGCCGAGCCCGCGCACGTCGGTGATGGCGGTATGCCCGTCCGCGACCGCCTGCAGCCGCCCCCGCAGCTGCTCCCCGCGAGCCGCCGCATTGCCGACGAGGTCCTCGCGGCGCATGACGTCCAGCGTGGCGAGAGCGGCGGCGCAGGCCACGGCGTTGGCGCCGTAGGTGCCGCCCTGCGAGCCGGGCCAAGCCCTGCTCATGAGCTCCTCGGAGGCGGCGATCCCGGAGAGCGGGAAGCCGGAGGCGATGCCCTTCGCGGTGATGAGCACATCGGGAGCGACGCCAAAGTGCTCGTGCCCCCAGAAGCGCCCGGTGCGACCCCACCCGGTCTGCACCTCGTCGAGCACGAGCAGGATGCCGTGCCGGTCGGCCCGCTCCCGCAGACCGGCCAGGAACTCCGCCGAGGCCGGCACGTAGCCACCCTCGCCGAGCACCGGCTCGACGAGGAAGGCCGCGGTGTCCTGCGGGGAGCTGACGGTCTGGAGCTGGTAGTCGAGCTCTCGCAGCGCGAAGGCGGTCGCCTCCTCCTGGCTCCAGCCGTAGTGGGTGGGGTTGGGGAAGGGCGAGACCGCGACCCCGGGCATCAGCGGCGCGAACCCGGAGCGGAACTTCGTGCCCGAGGTCGTCATGGACGCCGCGGCGACGGTGCGCCCGTGGAAGCCCCCGTGGAAGGTGATGACGTTGGGCCGACCCGTCGCCTGGCGCGCCAGGCGCAGGGCGGCCTCGACCGCCTCGGACCCGGAGTTGACGAAGAACATCGAGTCCAGGCCGGCGGGCAGGACCTCGGACATCCGCTCGACGAGGTCGAGCAACGGGCGGTGCATGACGGTGGTGTACTGCGCGTGGATGACCTTGGCGACCTGCTCCTGCGCTGCGGCGACGACGTCCGGATGGGCGTGGCCGGTGCTCGTCACCCCGATGCCCGCGGTGAAGTCGAGGTAGCGTTCGCCCTGCTCATCCCAGAGGATCGCTCCCTCACCACGGTCGGCGATGACGGGGGTGGCCTGCTTGAGCAGGGGGCTGAGGTGCGCCACGGTCGTCTCCTGCGATTGATAGATTGTTGACAATCCGAACGTACCGCATGAGGAGGCAGCTGTGAGCGAGGGACGAGAAGACGTCGAGGGGCTGGACCGGGACGGTGTCCTGCGACGGGTGCCGACCGACCTGTTCATCGGCGGTGAGTGGGTCGCGGCGGACGCGGGGGAGCGCTTCGACGTGCTCGACCCGGCGAGCGGGCGTGCCATCGCCAGCGTCGCCGACGCCGGTCCGGACGACGGTATGCGCGCGCTCGAGGCCGCGGCCTCGACCCAGGCCGAGCTGGCGGCGACCTCGCCCCGGCAGCGCGCGGACTGGCTCACCGCTGCCTACGAGGCGGTGATGGACCGGGCCGGCGACCTGGCCCACGTGATGACCCTGGAGATGGGCAAGCCGCTGGCCGAGGCCAAGGGCGAGATCACCTACGCCGCGGAGTTCCTGCGGCACTTCGCCGCGGAGGCGCTGCGCATCGAGGGTGGCTATCAGACGGCGCCGGCCGGCAACGCCCGCTTCCTCACGATGCACCAGCCGGTGGGGCCCTCGCTGCTCATCACGCCGTGGAACTTCCCGATGGCCATGGGCACCCGCAAGATCGCGCCGGCGATCGCCGCCGGCTGCACCAGCGTCATCAAGCCCGCCGCCCAGACGCCGCTGTCGATGCTCGCGCTCGTGCAGATCCTGCACGAGGTGGGGGTGCCGGCCGGGGCGGTCAACGCCGTCACGACGACGCAGGCCGGTGAGGTGATGGAGCCGATGATCCGCTCGGGCCTGGCCCGCAAGCTGTCCTTCACCGGGTCCACCGCCGTCGGCAAGGTGCTCCTCGAGCAGTGCGCGGAGCGGGTGCTGCGGACGTCGATGGAGCTCGGTGGCAACGCCCCCTTCATCGTCTTCGCGGACGCCGACCTCGAGGACGCGGTCGCCGGCGCGATGGCCGCCAAGATGCGCAACATGGGCGAGGCCTGCACCGCCGCCAACCGGATCTACGTGCAGGAGCCGGTCGTGGCGGAGTTCGGGCGGCGGCTCGCCGAGGAGATGGCGGCTCTGACCGTCGGACCGGGGACGCAGCAGGGGGTCACGGTCGGCCCGCTCATCGACGACGCGGCGCAGACCAAGGTCGCCGAGCTCGTGCAGGACGCGATCGAGCGCGGCGCGCAGGTGCTCACCGGGGGAGAGGTGCCCGAGGGCGAGGGCTACTTCTACCCGCCGACCGTGCTCACCGGCGTCTCGCCGGACGCGCGGATGGCCGATGAGGAGATCTTCGGGCCGGTGGCTCCGCTGACCCCGTTCACCACCGAGTCGGAGGTGCTGGGTCTGGCCAACGACACCCCCTTCGGCCTGGTGTCCTACGTCTACACCCGCGACCTCGACCGTGCCCTGCGCATGGCCGAGGGTCTGGAGTCCGGCATGGTCGGTCTCAACCAGGGGGTCGTCTCCAACCCGTCGGCGCCCTTCGGCGGGATCAAGGAGTCCGGCCTGGGCCGCGAGGGCGGTGCGGTCGGCATCGAGGAGTTCCTCGAGGTGAAGTATGTCGGGATCGCCGGTCCTCGCCCCGCCGCTCAGGACGGCTGAGGCCCGCCCGCCGCGTCGGTGACGGCCCCGGTCGTGGATCCGGTCAGCCGCCGCAGCGCGTCCCGCATGTGGTGCACGATCAGCGCATCGGTCCGACGGGTGTCCCCGTCCGCGAAGGACCGGGCGATCTCGCGGTGCTCGCCGACCCGGGCCTCGTCGACCGCATAGGTCGGCTCGAGCAGGTGGATGCACATGCGGGTCTCGGTCATCAGCGTCGCGTGGATGCGGGAGAGGTGCGGGCTCTCGGCGTGCTCGACGAGGACCTGGTGGAAGTGGATGTCGGCGTGGCTGACGTCCCGGACGTCCTGCCGGGCGGCGGCTCGTGCCATCTCCTCGACGACCTCGAGTAGCGCCGCCGAGGTCGCGGCGGGGGTCGTCTCGTGGATCCGTCCTCCGGCGGCCCGCTCGATGGCCGAGCGAGCGAGGTAGAGGTCACGCACCCGCTCGTCGGTCATCTCCACGACGAAGAGACCCCGGTTGGGGTGGGCGACGAGCAGACCCTCCTGGGTCAGCCGCTGGAGCCCCTCGCGCAGGGGGCCACGGCTGACCCCGAGGCGGGCGGCATACTCCACCTCGCCGAGCTGGCTGCCCGGTGCGATCTCGCCCAGCGCGATCGCCTCCCGGATGCGGGAGGCGACCATGCTCGGGGTCGACTCTCGCGGCACGGGGTTCAGCGCGGCGGAGGAGGACCGCGAGAGGGCGGTCACCGGGCGGCTCCTAGCAGTGCGGCGTCGCCGCCGGCGGGCGCCGGGTCGGCGATGAGGACGACGGTGCCGAGCGCGCTCTCGAGGTCCTCGACCCAGCGCAGCGCGTGCAGCGCGGTGTCCGGCAGGAGGAGCGCGTCGACCCGGTGGGCGTCCTCCCCGACGCTGGTGTGCACGAGCGCGAGGGCCACGTCGTGGCCGTGACCGCGCAGGTGCTCCTGCGCCCAGCCGTCGTCGTCCTCGGCGCGGTGGCCGGGAAAGATCGCGATGCTGGTCATCGCCCACACCCCTGTGCTCGCCGGCCGCCGGGCCGGACCTGGTTGGTGGTCTCGATGGTAGACAATCCGTTCCCCGTCTGCCCCTGCTCGCGCCGCTAGGCCGTCGCGCCCGGTCCGAGGAGCTCCAGGACGGTGCGGGCATACCCCCGGGCGGCGGTGACGAGCTCGTCGACCGCGACCGACTCGTCCGGGCGGTGCGCCTGCTCGGCCACGGACCCGGGCCCCTGCACCACGACTGGTATGCCCCACGCGTCCGCCACGAAGCCACCGTCGCAGGCGGCGGTCCAGCCGGCGAGGGGCGCCGGACCGCGCCCCGCGGCGGACATCGCCCCGTCCACCGCCGTCACGAAGGGGTCGTGCGGCGAGGTCTCGAAGCCGGGCATGTCCATGGGCGAGGAGAGGGTCCACGTCAGGCCACGCTCGTCCAGGTCGAGCCGGTCGAGCCGATGCCGCAGCGCGTCGAGCACGCCGTCGACCGGCTCGCCAGGGAGGAGCCGGCGGTCCACCTCGAGGCGGCACAGGTCGGGGACCGCCGAGCCCGAGGTGCCGCCGGAGATGACGCCCACATTGAGCGTCGCGGGACCGACGAGCGGGTGCGCGTCGACGCGCAGCTCCTCGTGCCAGCGCTCCAGGTCGGCCACCACCCGGGCGGCGCCGCCGATCGCGTTGCGGCCGTCCTCGGGTCGACCGGCGTGCGCCGCGACCCCGCGCACCTCGACGTGCAGGTAGGACGCGCCCCGCGCCGCGACGACCGTCGTGAGGTCCGTCGGCTCCGCCACGACGCACCCGAGCAGGTCCGGTCGAGGGGCGGCGACGAGGGCCCGGATGCCGAGACCGTTCTGCTCCTCGTCGCACAGCGCGTCCAGGTGCACCGGTCCGGAGGGGACGAGCCGGGCCTCCCGGACCGCGGCGAGCGCCAGCAGCACGGCGGCGAGGCCGCCCTTCATGTCCGCGCTCCCGCGACCGCCCAGCCGTCCCTCGACGACCGACCCGGCATACGGGTCGCCGGTCCAGTCCTTCGGATCGCCGGGCGGGACCACGTCGGTATGCCCGAGGAACAGCAGCCCCGGGCCGTCACCCCCGGGCAGCGTGACGCGCACGTTGGGTCGCCCGGGCGCCACGTCGTGCTCGGCCACCTGCAGCCCCAGCTCGGCGGCCAGCGAGGTGAGGACCGCGGCCGTGGCGGCCTCCTCGCCCGGCGGGTTGGCCCCCGGGGCCCGGACCAGGGCGGTGGCCATCGGCAGCAGCCGCTGCGCGGTGATCGCGTCGAGGACGGCGCCCTCGTCCGGGGTCACCGCTGCGCCAGCGAGTCGACCGCGCGCGCCAGCCGCGCCACGCCCTCGCGGATCCGGTCCGGCGGGGTCGAGGCGAAGCACAGGCGCAGGTCGTGCGGGAAGCGCCGGGCGGGGGAGAAGGCGTTGCCCGGGATGTAGGCGACACCCTCCGCCAGCGCGACCTCGAACAGTGCCTCGGTGTCGACGTCGTCGCCGAAGCTCACCCAGAGGAAGAAGCCGCCCTCGGGGTCGGTCCACGTGGCCCGGCCGGCGAAGTGCTCGGTGAGCGCGGCCTGCATGGCCTCCTTGCGGCGGCGGTACTCCTGACGCTGGGTGACGAGATGATCCTCCAGGTGCCCGGCCCGGAGGAAGTCCGCGACCAGGCGCTGGGCGGGCAGGTTGGTGCAGGTGTCCATGGCCTGCTTGGCGTGGATGAGCAGCTGGCCGAGGCTGGGGTCGGCGTCCACCCAGCCGACCCGCAGCCCCGGGGCGATGATCTTGGAGAAGGTGCGCACCGAGAAGACCAACGGATCGCCCTCGGCCAGCTCGTGCAGGCTGGGCAGCGCCTCGCCGGCGAAGCGCAGCATGCCGTAGGGGTCGTCGTCCAGCACCACGCTGCCCCAGTCCTGGGCCAGGCCGATCAGCTCCTGGCGACGGGTGAGCGACATCGAGGTGCCCGACGGGTTCTGGAAGGTCGGCACGGTGTAGATGAGCTTGGGGGTGCGACCGGCCCGCTCGACCGCCTCCCGCAGTGCGTCGATGGACATCCCCTCCTCGTCCACGGGGATCTCGGCCAGCTCGGCCTGGTAGGCGAGCGCCGTGGCGCTGCCGTTGGTGTAGGTGGGGGACTCCACCGTGACGAGGTCACCGGGGTCGATGAAGAGCTTCGCCGCCAGGTCGAGTCCCTGCATACCTCCCGCGGTGATGGTCAGCCGCTCCGCGGTGGTGGCGTCGGTCGTGCCCTCCAGCATCTCCAGGAGGGCGGTGCGCAGCGGCGGGTCACCCTCGGTGGCGGCGTAGTCGAAGGCGTCGGCGCCGTGCAGCGCGCTCCGGGCTGCCTCGTTCAGCTGGTCGGTGGGGATGGCCTCGGCTGCGGGGCTGCCCATGGCGAAGCGGACGATGTCGTGCGTCTGCTGCGCGAGCAGCGAGGTGCTGGAGTCGATGACCGAGCCGACGAGCAGGTCGGCGCGGGAGGCCAGCGGCAGCGTGGTCGAGGCGGTCGTGACGGGGGTCATGCGTGGATCACCAGTCCTTGGTCGAGGGGGGCGAGCAGTTCGGGTCCGGCCTTGGTGACGAGCACCGACTCGGAGGTCTCGTAACCCCAGCCGTCCATCCACATCCCGAGGATGAGGTGGAAGCACATGCCGGGCTCCAGCGCGGTGTCGTCCTCGGCGCGCAGGCTCACCGTGCGCTCACCCCAGTCGGGTGGGTAGCCGATGCCGATCGAGTAGCCGATGCGCGAGTCCTTGCGCAGCCCGTGCCGGGTCAGCTCCGCGGTGAAGGCGGCGTGGACGTCGGCGGCGGTGGCGCCGGGGTGCACCGCGCGCAGCGCCGCCTCCAGGCCGAGGCCGGTGGCCTCGGCCGTCCGGGCCAGCCGCGGGGGAGGAGGGCCGAGGCTGACGGTCCGCGCGAGCGGCACGTGGTAGCGGCGGTGGACCCCGGCCAGCTCGATCGTCGTCGCCTCGCCCTGCCGCAGCGGCTCCTCCACCCACGTCAGGTGCGGGGTGCCGGCGGTCTCGCCGCTGGGGAGCAGGGGGACGATGGCCGGGTAGTCACCGCCCAGCGCCTCGGTGCCGTGCGCCTGCGCCTGCTGGATCTGCGCCACCACGTCGCACTGGCGCCGGCCGGCCCGCAGGGCGTCGATCGCCGCGGTCATGGCGCGCACGGTGACCTCCCCGGCCGCGCGCAGGAGGGCGACCTCGGTGTCGGACTTCACCACGCGCAACCAGTTGACCAGCTCCTGGCTGTCGACGACCTCGGCCTGCGGGAGCGTGGCCCCGAAGGCGAGGTAGGCGCGGGGGGAGAAGAAGTGGGCGTCCAGCTCCATCGCGATCGTCCCGGCGCCGGAGGGCAGGACCCCGACCTCCCGTCCGGTGCTCGCGATCCACTCCCACGGATGGATGTCGTGCCGGTGCACGTAGTGCTCCGGATAACCGTGGATCCGGTCCCGGGGCAGGGTCGCGGTGTGGTGACCGCCCTTGGCGTCCATCGCCCGCAGCACGAGATGGGCCTCGCCCTGCGCCGGCACCAGGAGAGCCTGGGGCATGTAGAACGACCAGGCGTTGTAGCCGGTCAGGTAGTAGAGGTTGGCCGGGTCGGTGACCACGAGGGCGTCCAGGCCGCGCCCGCGCAGCACCTCCTGGGTGCGCGCCAAGCGTCGCTCGTGCTCGGGACGCAGCGTGTGGGGATGGGCCGTCTGCGCGGCCCGCGTGATCTCGGTGAGCCCGCTCATAGCCTCTCCTCGGCGCTGCTGGCGCTGACGGGCGAGCCGTCCCCGACCTCCGGCCGGTGGCACAGGAGCCCCTGGCCGGGGCCGACCGCCTCGACGTCGTAGGGCACCACGACGCCGATCCCGGGCTCCCGCAGTGACGCCCCGGTCGCGACCGGGGCCGCGCTCGCCGGTCGCGGTCGTGCCGCGCCCACCGTCAGACTCTCCTGCACCCGCCCCACGATGCCTGACGGAGGAGATTGTTGACAATCCGACACGGCCTTTCTACCGTCGCGCTGTGACCGGACACCGCCCCCGCGTCGTGGTGCTCACCGCTCCCGGCCTCGACCCACCGCCGCAGCTGGAGGAGGTCGCCGCGGAGGTGGACCTCGTGGTGGTCACCGCCGACGAGCTGGCGACGGCGCTCCCGGCGCCCGGGCACTCCTCCTGTGGGACTTCTTCTCCGCGGCGGTCGAGAATGCCTGGTCGGCGGCCGACTCGCTGGAGTGGATCCACGTCGCCGCAGCAGGGGTGGACTCACTGCTCTTCGACGAGCTGCGTGCCTCGCCGGTGATGGTGACCAACGCGCACGGGGTCTTCGACCGCCCCATCGCCGAGTTCGTCCTCGCCAGCATCCTGGCCCACGCCAAGCGGCTCCACGAGAGCATGCGGCTGCAGCGGGACCACGAGTGGGCCCACCGGGAGACCGCCCTGGTGCGCGGCCAGCGGGTGCTCGTGGTCGGCACCGGGGGGATCGGCCGAGAGATCGCCCGGCTGCTCCGCGCCGTCGGGTGCGAGGTGCGCGGGGCGGGTCGACGGGAGCGCGCGGCGGACCCCGACTTCGGGACCGTGGTGCGCAGCGACGCGCTGGCGGAGCACGTGGGCTGGGCCGACCACCTGGTCAACGCCACGCCGCTGACGCCGGCGACGCGAGGGCTGCTCGACGCCGCCGTCTTCGCCGCCATGCGCCCTGAGGCCCACGTCGTCAACATCGGTCGGGGGGCGAGCCTGGTGGAGGCGGACCTGCTCTCGGCGCTCCGCGCGGGCCGCCTCGCGGGAGCCTCGCTGGACGTCTTCCAGACCGAGCCGCTCCCGGACGACTCGCCCCTGTGGGACGCGCCGGGGCTGGTGGTCTCCGCGCACCTGTCGGGAGACGTCACGGGCTGGCGGGACCGGCTGGCCGAGCAGTTCGTCGCCAACCTGCGGCGGTGGCGCGCGGGTGAGCCGTTGACCGGCGTCGTAGACACCCGGCTCGGCTACGTCCCCGGGGCCGAGGCGACGGGGTCGCCATGACGTCCGTCCGACCGACCGTCTCTGAGCTGTCCGCGGCCTTCGCCTCGGGCACGTCGACGCCGCTGGAGGCGACCGAGCGTGCCCTGGAGGCGATCGACCGCTTCGACCCGGTCGTCCGCGCGATGGTCCTGGTGGACCGCGAGGGCGCGCTCGCGGCCGCGCGGGAGGCGACCCGGCGCTGGGCGGCGGGCACCCCGCTGAGCCCGGTCGACGGCATACCGACGACGATCAAGGACATCCTGCTCACCCGGGGCTGGCCCACGCTGCGGGGCAGCCTGCTCATCGACCAGGGGCAGCCGCAGGACTGGACCGAGGACGCGCCAGCCGTCGCCCGGCTGCGTGCGGCAGGGTGCGTCCTGCTCGGCAAGAACAGCACTCCCGAGTTCGCGTGGAAGGGGGTCACCGACTCGCTCCGCCACGGACCGACGGGCAACCCGTGGGACCCCGGCCTCACCGCCGGCGGGTCCAGCGGGGGAGCGGCGGCCGCGGTCGCCCTCGGCATGGGTGCCTGGTCGATCGGCACCGACGGGGGCGGGTCCGTGCGCATCCCGGCCTCCTTCACCGGGACCGTCGCGCTCAAGCCGACGTACGGCCGGATCCCGCTCTACCCGGCCAGCCCCTACGGCACGCTCTCGCACGCGGGACCCATGACGACGAGCGTGGCGGACGCGGCGCTCCTGCTCGACCTCGTCGGCCGCCCCGACCCGCGCGACTGGTCGGCGCTGCCCGAGCCGAGCGGGTCGTTCCGGGAGGGTCTCGAGGACGGGGTCTCGGGCCTGCGGGTGGCGATCTCGCCGCGCCTCGGCCTGGACGTCGACAACGACCCGGCGGTCGAGTCGGCGGTGCTGGCCACGGCGCAGCGGCTCGCCGAGGACGGTGCCCGCGTGGAGCAGGTGGACCCCGGCATCAGTGACCCCGTGGACGCCTTCCACGTGCTGTGGTTCAGCGGCGCCGCCAAGGTCATCGAGGGCTACGGCCCCGGAGCCCTGGAGCGAGTGGACCCGGGTCTGCGCGAGGCGGTGCTGCGTCACGGCGCCGGGGCGAGCGCGAGCGCCTACCTGGACGCGACGGCGGTCCGGATGGACCTGGGGCGGCGGATGGGGCTCTTCCACGAGACCTACGACGTGCTCCTCACCCCCACCATGCCGATCCCGCCCTTCGAGCTCGGGCACCAGGCCCCTGGCGGGGACGACGCACTCTGGACGTCGTGGACGCCCTACACCTACCCCTTCAACATGACCCAGCAGCCGGCGCTGTCGGTGCCGTGCGGGACGACGTCGGAAGGTCGCCCGATCGGGCTGCAGGTGGTCGGGGCCCGGCACGCGGACGCCTGGTGCTCCGGGTGGGCCGGGCGGTCGAGCGGCGGGCCCCGGTCGGGCTGCCCCCGATGCTGTCCGACCCGTCAGCAGAGCGAGGAGAAGAGGCATGAGCAGATTCGTCACCGTCACCCTCGAGCAGCACGGCGTGACCTGCCGGGCCCGCCTCCAAGACGAGGAGGCGCCGCGCACCTGCGCCGCGGTCTGAGACCTGCTGCCGACCAGCGCGCAGGTCTACCACGGCACGTACGCCCGCAACGAGATCTACACCCTGCTCCCGCACCCGGGGTGGCAGCACGAGCCGGGCCGGGAGAACACCACGATCACCCCGATCCCGGGCGACCTGTGCTGGTTCACCTTCGACGGCGACCCGGGATGGGTGCCCGGCAACGTCTTCGGTGAGGTCGTCGAGGGTCTGGCCGAGATGGCGGCCGCCTGCCAGGACCTGTGGATGGGCGGTGTCCGCGGCGAGCGGCTCACCCTCCGGCGGGAGGAGGACTGAGGGCGGGGCCGCTGTCCTGAGCCCTGCGGTCGCGCTAGCGTGGGCGGATGGCACGTCGTTGGGGATGGATCGCCGGGATGGTCGTCGTGGGTCTGCTGCTCACCCTGCCGCAGGTGGCCCTGTGGCGGCCGACCCCCGACACGCCGCTGCAGCAGGGGGTGTTCTGGGTGGCGGGCCTGTCCTACCAGCTGTCGGGGCTGCTGCTCGGCGTGGCGCTGGTCGCGGCCGCGGTCCTGGTGGGCGAACGTGTCGGTCTGGTCCGCCTGACCGGCGGGCCGGCACCACGGCTGCTGCTCCTCGCGATGGCGCTCGTGGTGCTCGGCACGGTCGCCGGATGGGGTGTGCAGCGGCTCGCGCTCGGGGTGGCGGGTCAAGGTCTCGTGGGCTGGTCGCTGCTCCTGATCCAGGTCTTCGCCTGGGTGGTGGGACTCGGCTACGCCCTGGCAGGGGTCTGGCTCGCCGGCAGGCTCCCCGCACCCCACCGGGAGCACGCGCCGGCAGCACTGGTGAGAGACCCGTCACAACCGCGGTAGGGGGCGCGTCGCCGGGTCGGCGGGGTCACCCGAGCGCCTAGACTTCCGGGGTATGACGGGCGTCCAGGGGGATCGGCCCGGTCCGGCGCCGGAGCAGCGCGTGCTGCCCGTCACGGACCGGCTCTGGACCGTGCCCAACCTGCTGTCCATGGTCCGTCTCGCCCTCGTGCCCGTCTTCGTCTGGAGCCTGCTGCGGCACGAGCTGGGCTGGGCGGCGCTCGTGCTCGTGGTGGCGGGAGCTCCGACTTCGCCGACGGCAAGATCGCGCGGCACTACGGACTGACCAGCCGGCTGGGGCAGGTCCTGGACCCGGTCGCCGATCGGCTCTACATCGCCGCGACCGTGCTCGGTCTCGCGGCCGTCTCGGTCATCCCGTGGTGGCTCGTGGCCGTGCTCTTCGCCCGGGAGGCCTTCATCGTCCTGATGTACCCCGTCGTGCGGCGCCACGCGCTGCCGATCCCCGAGGTGACCTTCATCGGCAAGGCGGCGACCTTCAACCTGCTCGGCGGTTTCCCCCTGCTGCTGCTGGGGCACGTCGAGGGGTGGTGGACGGTGCTCTCGCTGGCCTGCGGCTGGGCGCTGGTGTGGTGGGGCACGGTGCTCTACTGGGTCACCGGCGTGACCTACGGCTGGCAGGTGGCCCACATGGTGCGCCAGCGTCGCGACGCCGGGAGAGTGGTCCGGTGAGGTGGCGACGGGGCCAGGCCGACCCCGACCCCGCGGCGTCGATGGCGCTGCTGAACGAGGTGCTCGACCCGCCGCTCGGCCCGGGTTACGACTCGGCGGCCCGGTCGCGCACCGAGCAGGGGCTCCCCGCGTCGTCCGGCACGCGGACCTGGTTGATGTTCGGCACCACGCTCGTCCTGGGGGTCCTGCTGACCACGGCGGCGGTGACGCTGCGCACCCCCGACCCCGCGGAGGCCGCCGGCCGCGCCCAGCTCGTCGAGCGGATCGAGCAGGTGGAGCGGGTCGGCGACGAGCGGAGCGTGCAGGTGGACGCGCTCCGCACCGAGGTGGGCGAGCTGGAGCGGGCGGCGATCGTGGCCGACAGCGGGGGCTCCGGTGACGCCATCGCGGCGGCCGCCGTGAGGGCCGGGGGCACCGCCGTGACCGGCCCGGGCGTGCAGATCACCCTCTACGACGCAGAGCAGCCCGCCGACGACACCCCGGGCGAGGACGCCGAGCCGGAGCGGATCAACTCCCGGGACCTGCAGCTGGTCGTCAACGGGCTGTGGCGGGCGGGCGCCGAGGCCGTCTCCGTCGACGGGCACCGGCTCACGAGCACCTCGGCCATCCGGTTCGCCGGGCAGGCGATCATCGTGGACTTCCGGGGTCTCACCCCGCCCTACGACATCGTGGCGATCGGCGCGCCGGAGGAGCTGACGACCGAGCTGACCTCGGGGGCGACCGGGGCCTACCTCCAGGAGATCGAGCGCCAGCTCGGTCTCCGCTCCGAGGTGACCGCCGCCAGGGAGCTCACCGTCGGTCCCGGCGTGCGGCTCTCGACCCGGCTGGGCACCATCCCCTCCGGCGAGGCGCCCCCCGCACCGACCCCCGGCGTGCTGCCCGACCGTCACCCTCGAGGCGAGGAGCCACGATGATCCCTGTCCTCGGTCTGCTGGTCGGCGTCGTCCTGGGGCTGGTGATCAGCCCGGAGGTCCCGACCTGGCTGCAGCCCTACCTGCCGATCGCGGTCATCGCCGCGCTCGACGCCGTCTTCGGGGCGGCACGGGCCTCGCTGGAGGGCATCTTCAACGACCGCGTCTTCGTCATCTCGTTCCTGTCGAACGTGGTCGTCGCCGCGCTCATCGTCTTCCTGGGCAACCAGCTCGGGGTCGGCGCCCAGCTCTCCACCGGTGTCGTCGTCGTGCTGGGGCTGCGGATCTTCTCCAACGTCGCGGCCATCCGACGGCACCTCCTGGGGGCCTGAGGTGACCGACGACCAGGCCTCGGACCTCGCCCCGGATCCGGAGCGGACCCGTCGCCTCGCCGGGCTGGGCCGCGTCCGGCGACGCGCGGCCCCCACCACCGCGGAGGCCCGACGGCGGCTGCGCCGGCTCGGCGGATTCCGCGCGACCCAGGGACAGCTGACCGCAGCCCTGCTGACCGGTCTCCTGGGTGTCGCCCTGGTGGCCCAGGCGAGGGTCACCGAGCAGGCCGGCTTGGAGCAGTTGCGGGAGTCCGAGCTGGTGGCGCTGCTGGACGACGTGACCAGCCGGGCAGCGTCGCTGGGGGAGGAGGTCGACCAGCTCGAGGCCGACCGCGAGCGGTTGCTGGGCGCAGACGGGGACGACGTCGCCGCGGAGGCGGCCCGCCAGCGGCTGGAGTCCTACCAGATCCTCGCCGGGACGGTGCCGGTCCAGGGCCCCGGGATCACCGTCCTCGTCGACGACGGCGGCTCGGTCGTCACCCAGACCATGGTGCTGGACGGCATCCAGGAGCTGCGGGACGCCGGCGCCGAGGCCATCCAGGTCGGGACGGTCCGGGTCGTCGCCTCCTCCTACGTGAGCACCGACGAGGCGGGCGAGATCCTGCTGGACGGGCAGCGTCTGGGCTCGCCCTACACCATCACGGCGGTGGGGGACGCGCATACCCTGGCCGGGGCCATGGCCATCCCCGGGGGGTTCACGGACTCGCTGCGCAGCGTCGGGGCCGAGGTGACCGTCGTCGAGGCGGACACGGTGGTCATCGACGCGTTGCACGAGCCGATCGAGCCTCGTTACGCTCAGCCTGTGCCCGCGACGGGGGATCCCTGAGGTCGGGCCGCAGCGACACCGCCGTCCGTCCCGGCCGGCGCACCGTGTTCGAGCCGAGGAGAGCGATGAGCAGCCTGGACTACCCCGACGACCTGCGCTACACGACCGACCACGAGTGGATCCGTGACGTCGGCGACGGGACCGTCCGGGTCGGCATCACGTCCTACGCGCAGGACGCGCTCGGGGACGTCGTCTACGTCTCGCTGCCCACGGTGGGCGACACCGTCGCCCCGGGCGACTCCTGCGGCGAGGTGGAGTCGACCAAGTCGGTGAGCGACATCTACGCACCGCTGGCCGGCGAGGTCACCGCGGTCAACGACGCGCTCGACGCGACGCCGGAGCTGGTCAACACGGACAGCTACGGCGAGGGCTGGATGTATGAGATGAAGCTCTCCGACCCCTCGGTCCTGGAGACCCTGCTGGACGCCGAGGCCTACCAGGGCCAGCTCGACTGACCTGTCGGCGGCCTGACGTAGAGTGAGGCCCGTGGACCGACGGACCCTCGTCCGCCGGGCAGCAGTCCCATCCCATCCCACCGACGAGGAGGTCAGCACCGTGAGTGGCGACGATCGTGACCGTGAGCACCACGACCTGGGTTCGGACCCGACCACGGCCCGGATCCCGGGCGGTACGGACCTTCCCGCCGCGGAGTACACCTTCGACGACGAGGCGCCCCGGCTCTCGGCCGACGACCAGCGCACCGTGGACGCCCTGCGGCCCGGGACCGCGCTGCTGATCGTGCTGCGCGGACCCAACACCGGCGCGCGTTTCCTCCTCGACGCCGACGAGGTGACGTCGGGGCGGCACCCGCACAGCGACATCTTCCTCGACGACGTCACCGTCTCCCGCAAGCACGCGCAGTTCGTCAAGGAGCAGGAGGGGTATGCCGTGCGCGACGTCGGGTCCCTCAACGGCACCTACGTCAACCGCCAGCGGATCGAGGAGATGCCGCTCAACCAGGGCGACGAGGTGCAGATCGGCAAGTTCCGGCTGGTCTACTACCGCGGGCGCTCGTGACCTCAGCCGCCCCCGACCACGCCGGCGCGGGCAGGTCGGTCGCGCACCCTGGCGGGGTGTCCATCGGTGCGGTGCTCGGCGAGCTGCACGGCGACTTCCCCGACCTGACCCAGTCCAAGATCCGCTACCTCGAGCAGGAAGGGCTGATCAGCCCCGAGCGGCGCGCCTCCGGCTACCGGCTGTTCACCGAGGCCGATATCGCCAGGCTGCGCTTCATCCTCACCGCCCAGCGGGACCGGTTCTGGCCGCACAAGGTCATCAAGGACGCGCTGGACCGGCTCGACCGTGGCCTGGACGTCCCCGGTCTGACCGGGCCCACCCCCCAGGCCGACGCCTCCTCGCCCGCGCCGCCCCCGGCGCCCGAGCCTGCGGCGCACGCGCCGGTCTCGGACCTCAGCGCGGGCGCACTGCGCCGTCGCCGCGCGGTGCGGCTCTCCCCCCTGGAGCTGCGGGAGCGCACCGGGCTGGACAGCGCGGCCTACACCCAGCTCACGTCCTTCGGCCTGCTGCGCACCGACGCCGGGGGCAAGCACCACGCCGACGACGTCGACGTGGCGGAGGCCGCCGTAGCGCTGGCCCGTTTCGGGCTGGAGGCCCGGCACCTGCGCCTCTTCCGGGTCGCGGCCGACCGAGAGATCGGGCTGACGCAGCAGCTCCTGGAGCCGCTGCGGCGCCGGCGCGCCCGAGGTGCGTCAGGTCCGGACCCGGCCGAGCGCGAGGCCGAGCTGTTGTCCCGCACGCTCGCGCTGCACGTCGCGCTGGTCCGGTCCGGGCTCAACCAGTCACGCTGAGCACGGCGCTGCGCGCGCGGGGGGCGGGGGCCGCGCGGTACCGTGGGAAGGGTGAAAGAGCTCGACGTGCTCGGAGTCCGGGTCGAGATGCCGACCAACAGCCCCATCGTGCTGCTGCGTGAGCGTGACGGGCGGCGCTACGTCCCCATCTGGATCGCCGCGCCGGAGGCGACGGCGATCGCCTATGCCCAGCAGGCCGTGGAGCCGCCGCGACCGCTCACCCACGACCTCATGGTGTCGGTGATCGAGGCGTTGGGGCGGCGGCTGGAGCAGGTGCGGATCACCGCGCTCCAGGACGGCATCTTCTACGCCGAGCTGCACTTCGACGGGGGCACCGTGCTGTCCGCCCGACCCTCCGACGCGATCGCGCTGGCCCTGCGCTCGGCGACCCCGATCCTTACCACCGAGGACCTCCTCGACGAGGTCGGGGTCACCATGGCCGTCGAGGAGGAGGACGAGGACGAGGTGGAGCGCTTCCGCGAGTTCCTCGACGAGGTGTCGGCCGAGGACTTCGAGGAGTCCCCGGACCGCGGCGACGAGGAGGGGCGCCGATGAGGTCCCGGCGTGGCGCCGTTGACCGAGGGGCGACCGCGGCATACCGTCACGGTGTGCACCACACGAGTCACACGAGTCACATCATCGAGGAGGACCGGTGAACGCTGGAGCAGATGCGCCGGGCGGACCGACCAGCCGGGCGGGGGAGGGCCCGGCCCAGGGGCTGCTGTTCTCCGACGACACGGCAGCGCTCGACGACGCCATCGGCTACCGCGGTCCCACCGTCTGCGGCGCTGCCGGCGTGACCTACCGCCAGCTCGACTACTGGGCGCGGACCGGGCTGCTGGAGCCCTCCGTGCGCAACCCCTCCGGCTCGGGCACGCAGCGTCTCTACAGCTTCCGGGACATCCTCGTCCTCAAGATCATCAAGCGGCTGCTCGACACCGGCATCTCGTTGCAGCAGATCCGGGTGGCCGTCAACGCCCTGCGGGAGCGTGGCGTGCAGGACCTGGCGCGCATCACGCTCATGAGCGACGGCGCCAGCGTCTACGAGTTCACCACCTACGACGAGGTCATCGACCTGGTCCGGGGTGGGCAGGGCGTCTTCGCGATCGCGGTCGGCAGCGTCTGGCGCGAGGTCGAGGGGCAGCTCGCCGAGCTGCCGAGCGAGCGGGCCGACGAGGTCCCGGTGGACCACCCGGGTGACGAGCTGTCGGCGCGCCGCCGCGCCCGCAAGACCTCCTGAGGCGTCCGGGCTGCGGCGACGGTGACGTGGCCCCGGTGCTAGATTGAGCAGGCCGACGACGTCGCGTGGGAGAGTCCTCTCCGGCATGCGGTGAGGCGCCGAAGGGGCAAACTCCCCAGCAAGCTCTCAGGCGCCAGGACCACGCGAAGCAGGCAGCTCTGGAACGCCCCGGTCGGGGCCGGCAGAGGGGGAGGTGCCCGCGCAGGCCCACGCCCGAAGGAGTCCGTCCCATGAGCATGAGCGTGACCACCAGCCACCCCACCGCCGAGTTCGTCGGTCGTCACGTCGGTCCGCGGCCGGACGACGTCGCACGGATGCTGGAGGTGGTCGGCTACGACAGCCTCGAGGCGCTGGTCGAGGCCGCCACGCCCGAGGGGATCCGCGGCGACGTGCCGCTGGACATCGAGGCGGCCGCGAGCGAGCAGGCGGTCATCGCCGAGCTGCGAGCGCTGGCGGCCAAGAACTCCGTGGTCACCCCCATGATCGGGCTCGGCTACTACGGCACGCAGACACCGCCGGTGGTGCTGCGCAACATCCTCGAGAACCCCGCGTGGTACACCGCCTACACGCCCTACCAGCCCGAGATCTCCCAGGGGCGGCTCGAGGCGCTGCTCAACTTCCAGACCGTGGTCACCGACCTCACCGGTCTGGCCGTGGCCGGCGCCTCGATGCTGGACGAGGGCACCGCGGCAGCGGAGGCCATGGCCCTGATGCGACGCAGCAGCAAGGTCGCGCAGGACGCCGTGCTGCTCCTCGACGAGCACGTGCTGCCCCAGACCGAGGCTGTGGTGCGGGCGCGGGCCACCGCCATCGGCTGGGACGTCGTGACCACCGACGTCACCACGGTGACCGACGCCGACAGTCTGCGGGGGGCGGCAGGGGACCGGGACGTCTTCGGCGTCGTCGTGCAGTATCCCGGGGCCGACGGCCAGGTGCGGGACTTCGCCGCACTCACCGAGGCCGCGCACGGGGAGGGAGCGCTGGTGACGGTCGCCGCCGACCTGCTCGCACTGACCCTGCTCGCCCCGCCCGCCCGGTGGGGCGCCGACGTCGCGGTGGGCAGCAGCCAGCGCTTCGGTGTCCCGCTCGGGTTCGGCGGCCCGCACGCGGGCTACCTCGCGGTGCGCGAGGGGCTGGAGCGCACGCTGCCGGGGCGCCTCGTCGGGGTGTCGAAGGACGTCGACGGCAAGCAGGCCTACCGCCTGGCGCTGCAGACCCGCGAGCAGCACATCCGACGCGAGAAGGCGACCTCCAACATCTGCACCGCCCAGGTCCTGCTCGCCGTGATGGCCTCGATGTATGCCGTCTGGCACGGTCCCGACGGGCTGCGCCGGATCGCCGCCCGCGTGCACGCCCAGACCCGGGCCCTCGCCGCCGCACTGACCGGCGCCGGGCTCGAGCTGGGCGTGGACCGCTACGTCGACACCCTCACCGTCCGGACGCCGGGCCGCGCGGACGAGGTGCTCGCCGACGCCCTCGAGCGGGGCATCAACCTGTGGCGGGCGGACGAGGACACGGTGCTGCTGTCGGTGGACGAGCTCACCACCGAGGACGACCTGCGGGCCGTCGCCGCCGCCTTCGGCGCGGACCCGGACACGGTCACCGTCGACGAGGACACCGCCCCCGACCACGGCGACCTCGCGCGGCGGGAAGACGAGGCATACCTCACCCACCCGGTCTTCACCAGCCACCGCAGCGAGACGGCGATGCTGCGCTACCTGCGAACCCTCGCGGACAAGGACTACGCCCTGGACCGGGGGATGATCCCGCTCGGTTCCTGCACGATGAAGCTCAACCCGACGACCACCATGGAGGCGGTGACCTGGCCGGAGTTCGGCTCGCTGCACCCCTTCGCCCCGGCCGACCAGAGCCGGGGGTACCGCGAGCTCATCGACCAGCTCTGCGGGTGGCTGGAGGAGATCACCGGCTACGACCGGGTGTCGCTGCAGCCCAACGCCGGCGCGCAGGGCGAGTTCGCCGGTCTGCTCGCGATCCGGAAGTACCACCTGGACCGCGGCGACGACCAGCGCACGATCTGTCTCATCCCCGCCAGTGCGCACGGCACCAACGCCGCCAGCGCCGTCATGGCCGGGCTCAAGGTGGTGGTGGTCAAGAGCACCGGATCGGGCGAGGTCGATCTGGACGACCTTCGGGCCAAGATCGAGACCCACGGTGACCAGCTGGCCGCCATCATGGTCACCTATCCCTCGACCCACGGCGTCTACGAGGACACCATCACCAAGCTGTGCGAGCTGGTGCACGAGGCCGGGGGGCAGGTCTACGTCGACGGCGCCAACCTCAACGCGCTGCTCGGCATCGCCAAGCCCGGCGAGTTCGGCGGCGACGTCAGCCACCTCAACCTGCACAAGACCTTCACCATCCCGCACGGCGGTGGAGGCCCCGGCGTCGGCCCGGTCGGGGTGCGGGAGCACCTCGCGCCCTATCTCCCCAACCACCCGTTGGACCGGGAGGCCGGGCCCGAGAGCGGGCCCGGGCCCATCTCCGCGGCGCCCTTCGGGTCGGCCGGCATCCTGCAGATCCCCTGGGCCTACATCCGGCTGATGGGCGGCGAGGGGCTGACCCGCGCCGGGCAGGTGGCCGTCCTGAGCGCCAACTACGTCGCCCGGCGGCTGCACGAGCACTTCCCGGTGCTCTACACCGGCGAGCACGGCCTGGTGGCGCACGAGTGCATCCTCGACCTGCGGGGCCTGACCAAGAGCACCGGCGTCACCGTCGACGACGTGGCCAAGCGGCTCATCGACTACGGCTTCCACGCCCCGACCATGTCCTTCCCGGTCGCGGGGACGCTCATGGTGGAGCCCACCGAGTCCGAGGACCTCGAGGAGATCGACCGCTTCATCGAGGCGATGATCGCGATCCGTGCGGAGATGGACGAGGCCGCGGGGACCGTGGAGCACAGCGCCCTGCGCGGAGCCCCGCACACCGCCCTCAGCCTCGCGGGGGAGTGGGGCGAAGACCTCGCCTACGACCGGATGACCGCGGCCTACCCCGCGGGCGTCGACCCTGACCGGAAGTACTGGCCGCCGGTGCGGCGGGTCGACGGCGTCTACGGCGACCGCAACCTGGTCTGCTCCTGCCCGCCCCCGGAGGCCTTCGAGGACTGAAGCCGCGGTCTGCCGCGCGGACCAACGTCGTCTTTCTGCACCCTTCATCGCTCTCCAGGGCGATGAAGGCCCAGGAAGCCGACCGCACTCCGGGGCGGGGGATGGGTGGTGATGCAGGCCACAGTGTGTGAGGATTCTGCGCATGGGCCAAGAGGTGAGTCGCAGCGAGTTCACGCGGGAGCAGCGCCTGGCGTTCCGGGCCAAGGTCCGTGACGACCTCGACTGCTTCGAGCAGATGCTCGAGGGGAGCAGGTTCGACTTCACCCGACCGCAGATGGGGCTGGAGATCGAGCTCAACCTCGTCGAGGAGGAGGGCCTGACCCCGGCGATGCGCAACCAGGAGGTCCTCGCCGACATCGGCGAGGGCGACTTCCAGGCGGAGGTGGGCCGCTACAACATCGAGCTCAACGTGCCGCCGCGACCCATGGCGGGGGACCAGGCGGTCCGGTTGGAGCGCTGGCTGTCGCAGTCGATGCGAAGCGCCGGGGACGCCGCGCGGGCGCATACCTGCCGGGTCGCCTCGATCGGGATCATCCCCAGCCTGCGTGCCGAGCTCTTCGACGCGCCGTGGCTGTCCGAGGGGGTGCGCTACACCGCGCTCAACGACTCGCTCATCCGGGAGCGTGGCGAGGGCTTCGAGCTGGAGCTGGAGGGCCCGACGGGGGAGCGGGTGGAGAGTTACCACGACACGATCGGGCCGTTGTCCGGGTGCACCTCGGTGCAGCTGCACCAGCAGGTCACGCCGTTGGACTTCCCGGTCTACTGGAACGCCGCCACGGTGATCTCGAGCCTCCAGATCGCCATGGGCGCGAACTCCCCCTACCTCTTCGGCCGGCGGCTGTGGGCCGAGACCCGAATCCCGCTGTTCACCCAGATGACGGACACGCGCTCGATCGAGCTCAAGCACCAGGGGGTGCGGCCCCGGGCCTACTTCGGGCGGTCCTGGATCACCTCGATCTTCGACCTCTTCGAGGAGAACGTCCGCTCCTTCCCGGCCCTGCTGCCCGAGGCCTCGGACGAGGACGCCAAGGCCGTGCTGGCCGCCGGGGGAGTGCCGGAGCTGTCCGACCTCAAGCTGCACAACGGCACGGTATGGCGGTGGAACCGTCCGATCTACGACATGTCCCAGGGCGTCCCGCACCTGCGGGTGGAGAACCGGGTGCTCCCGGCCGGCCCGACCGCCGTCGACACGGTGGCCAACGCGTGCTTCTACTACGGGTTGCTGGAGTCCTTCACCACGAGCGGGCGGCCGATCTGGACGAAGATGCCCTTCGCCGACGCCGACCGGAACTTCCTGGACGCCGCCAAGCACGGCATCCATGCCACGCAGACCTGGCCGGGGCTGGGGCGGCTCGCGGCGGTGGACCTCGTCGCCGACCACCTGCTCTCCGTCGCGGACGACGGGCTGGCGGCGCTCGGGCTGCGGCGCGAGGTGCGCAACCACTACCTGTCGATCATCGAGGGCCGCTGCCGGGCGGGCACCAACGGTGCGAGCTGGCAGGTCGCGGTCACCGAGGCCTACGAGGACGCCGGCTACGGCCGGGACGAGGCCCTCACGGCGATGTTCGGGCACTACCTGGACAACTCGGAGGACAACATCCCGGTCCACACCTGGGAGGTGCCCACCGTGGAGGCGCGGACGGCTGAGGGCGACCAGCCGGACCGCACGCAGGTGCGTCCCGCCTGACCGCGCCGCTCAGCGGTGGTTCCAGGCCTCGACCGTGGGCTGCTCGCGGTGGTGGCCGAGGATGCCGACCGAGCCCACCTGGAAGGTCAGGTGCTGGCCGAAGCGAGGCGCCTGCCGCAGGTAGACGCTGGTGAGGATACGCAGCGCGTGGCCGTGCCCGACCAGCGCGACGTCGCCGTCGAAGAGGTGCGGCCAGATGCGCTCCAGGACGACGCTCGCGCGGGCGGCGACCTGCTCGACCGTCTCACCCGGGGTGTCCCCCGGGACGATCTGGTGGTGGAAGACGTTCCACCGGTAGCCGAGCTCGGACCGGATGTCGGGGGTGCTGCGCCCCTCGTAGCCGCCGTAGTCCCACTCCCGCAGGTCCTCGTCGATCTCGTCGATGCTCAGCCCCGCCAGCTCCGCGGTGCGGCGAGCCCGCTGCAGCGGTGAGCAGCGGACGTGCGAGAAGCTGCGGTCGCCCAGCACCTGCTGCAGACCGGCGGCGGCCTCCTCGCCCTCGGGGAGCAGCGGCAGGTCGGTCAGACCGGTGTGCTGACCGGACTTCGACCACTCGGTCTCGCCGTGCCGGATGAGGATGAGCTGGTGCGGGGGGATGGCGGGTCCGGGGATCTCCGGCGTCGTGTCGCTCATCCCTGGCAGACTACGGGTATGGCTGACGATCCGCACCGCTCGGTGTCCCTGACCCGCACCGGCCCGGGCCACTTCGAGGCCCGCAACGCCCGGGGAGGGAGCATCCCGGTCGGCGACGGGGCCGGCGAGGACGGCACGGCCTTCACGCCGGTGGAGCTGCTCCTGGCCGGGATCGCCGGATGCTCCGGGATCGACATCGACCTGCTGACCTCCCGCAAGGCCCGGCCCGACTCCTTCGAGATCTCCGCCGGTGCGGACAAGGTGCGCGACGAGGACGGCAACCACCTAGGGCCGGTCACCGTGACCGTCCAGGTGACCTTTCCCGAGGGCGAGGACGGCGACGCGGCGCGGGAGCGGCTGCCCGAGGCCGTGGCCATGTCTCGGGACCGCCTGTGCACCGTGTCGCGCACCGTGGCGCTGCCGACCCCGGTCGACTTCGACCTACGCTGACCACCCCGGATGTCCGGGAGCTCGCTGCGCCGCTCCCTGGGGGTCGGTGACGCCGTCACCGTGGGGCTGGGTGCCATGCTCGGTGCCGGGGTCTTCGCGGCCTGGGCGCCGGCGGCCTCGGCCGCGGGCACCGGGATGCTGCTGGCCGTCGTCCTCGCCGGAGCCGTCGCGACGTGCAACGCCCTGTCGTCGGCGGCGCTGGCCGTGCGTCATCCCGTCGCCGGGGGGACCTACGTCTACGGCCGGGAGCGGCTGGGGCCGCTCTGGGGCTATCTCGCCGGGTGGATGTTCATCGTCGGCAAGTGCGCGTCGTGCGCGGCCATGGCGATGACCGCGGCGTCCTATCTCGCGCCGGGCCGGGAGCGCGTCGCCGCCGTGGTCTCGGTGGTCGTGGTCACCGGGCTCAACCTGCTCGGGGTGCAGCGGTCGGCGGCCGTGACCCGGGTCGTGGTGTCGGTGACGATCGCCGCCCTGCTCGGCGTGGTCGTGGCGGCGCTGTGGGCGGACCCCGCCACCACGGCGGTCGAGATGGCGTCGCCGGCGCAGCCGTGGGGTGTGCTCGAGGGTGCCGGGCTCTTCTTCTTCGCCTTCGCCGGGTATGCCCGGATCGCGACTCTGGCGGAGGAGGTCACCGAGCCGGGCCGCGTCATCCCGTGCGCCGTGCTGGTCTCGCTGGGGGTCGTGCTGGGGCTCTACCTCCTGCTGGGGGCGAGCCTGCTCCGCGTGCTCGGCGTGGACGGGATCGCCGGCGCGTCGGCTCCCGTCGCCGAGCTGCTCGCGGCGGCGGTCCCGGACGACGCCGACCTGTGGTCGTGGGGGCTGCGCCTGGTGGCAGGCGCCGCGGCTCTGGGGGCGCTGCTCAACCTCGTCCTGGGGGTCTCGCGGACCACGGTGGCGATGGCGCGAGACGCGCACCTGCCCCGACGCCTCGCGCGGGTGTCGGGGGAGCGGGGTGTGCCCCGGGCCGCCGAGCTGGCCGTCGGCGTCGTCGTGCTCGTGGTCGTCCTGGTGGCAGACCTGCGTGGCGCCATCGGCTTCTCCAGCTTCGGCGTCCTGCTCTACTACGGGGTCGCCAACGCCAGCGCGCTCACACTGCGCGGCGACTGGCCGGGCGCGCCGGTCGTGCCGGCGCTCGGTCTGGCCGGCTGCGTGCTGCTCGCCGTGTCACTGCCGACGGCCGCCGTCCTGGGTGGGTCCGGCCTGCTCGCCCTGGGCCTGGTCAGCTGGCTGCTGACCGGGCGCCGGCACGCTGCGGGGTGAGGAGTCCGTGGCATTCTCCGAGGGAGGGGCCGCCCGCGGCTGGTCCGCCGGCCCGGCGTGCAGGTGCCCGGCCTCACGCAGGTGCTCCTGCACCCGGTGGGCGCCCTTGACCCCGAGCAGCGCGCGGGGGTGGATGGCCTGCCCGGCCCGGACCACGGAGATCTGCCCGTTCGGCTCCAGCACGACCAACGCGGCCTGGGAGAGGTGGCTGACGCCGGCCTGGCGCAGCGAGCTCCACAGCATCGGCATGGTCAGCCCGTAGCTGCGCAGCGTGTCGTTCTGCACCTTGCCGGCCACGACCAGCACCGCCGCGCGGGCGCGTGACTGTGCGTCGAGCTGCGGCAGCGGCAGCCGTCGCAGGTTGCGGAAGGTCACCTCGAGGCCGGCCAGCGTGCCCAGCGCGATGAGCCCGCCGGTGAGCGTCGGCACGTGACCCATCGTCGAGCGACCCACGATCGCGCCGAGGACGGTGACGATCGCGAGGTCGAGGCTGCGGGGGCTGGAGTAGAGACGTTGTCCCCACAGCCGCAGCACGGCGCCGAAGACGAAGTAGATCGTGATCGTGCTGAGCACCACGGCGATCGCCCCGGCGGGCGTGATGCCGATGTAGTGCCACAGGTCACGCATGACCCTCATCGTCGCAGATGGCGACGGGAAAACCGGTGGCGGTGCCGACGTCGTGTCGGGCACGCTTGCTCCCATGGCACACGACACGACGAGCGGGACCGCATACCGCTGGAGCACGCTGGCGCCGCCGACGTCGAGGCGTGGTCGGACCTGGTGAACCACCTGGCGACCGTGGACGGCACCGAGGAGTTCCTGTCCGCCGAGGACCTGGCCGAGGAGCTGCAGGCACCCGGTCACGACCCGGAGCAGGACACGTGGGCCGCCTGGGACGGCAACACCATGGTGGGGTATGCCTCGGTCAGCGCACCCAGGACGCCGGACCGGGACGGGCAGTCGCGGGGGTACATCGGTGGCGGCGTGCGGCTGGAGCACCGCGGCAGGGGGCTGGGCAGCGCGCTGCTGGACCGGGCCGAGCCGCGGGCCGAGCACCTGGCCCTGGAGCGGCACCCGGACCTCACCGGGTACCTCTCGGCCGACGGCGGGCTGGAGGGATCCAGCGCCCGTGTGCTGCTCGCGGACCGCGGGTATGCCGTCGCCCGTTACTACAACTACCTCACCCGGGGCCTGGACGACCTGCCGGCCGTGGGGGAGGTCGCCGGTGTCGAGCTCGTCGACCCCACCGACGCCGACCTGGAGGACACCAGGCTCGCCCACAACGCCGCCTTCGCCGACCACTGGGGGTCGGGGCCGGTCGACGCCGAGCGCTGGCGGGACATGTGGACCTCGCGCAGCTCCCGTCCCGCGGTGTCCACCCTCGCACGCGGCCGGGGAGGTCCGCTGGACGGGCAGGTGCTGGCCTACGTGCTGCTGGGGCAGTGGGTGGACCGTGAGGCCTACGTGTCGATCCTCGGGACCATCCCGTCAGCCCGGGGCCGGGGGATCGCCGCCGTCGCGCTCGCGCGGTCGATGAGGCTGGTCGCCGAGTCCGGGGACTACGACCTCATCGGGCTGGACGTGGACTCCGAGAGCCTGACGGGCGCCACCCGGCTCTACGAGCGGCTCGGTTTCGGCCTCAAGCTCCAGACGGCGGCGATGCGCAGGCCGCTGCCACCGGTCTGACCCACCGGCCCTGGCGCCGGCACCTAACGCCTAGGGTGGGGCGGGTGAGCACCCCTGACCCTGCCGGGCCGCTCGCGCAGACCGTCATCGGCGATCCCGGCAGCCCGACCGTCGTCTTCTGCCACGGCCTGCTGGGCCGGGGCCGCAACTTCACCGGTATCGGCAAGGCGCTGCAGCCAGACTTCCGCTGCGTGCTGCTGGACATGCCCGACCACGGCCGCTCGCCCTGGACCGAGCGCATCGACTACGCCACCGCGGCGGCGCTGCTCGTGGAGCAGCTCGAGCACCTGGCGACCGACGGGCCGGTGCACCTCGTGGGCCACTCGATGGGTGGCAAGACGGCGATGACCGCGGCCCTGCTGGCGCCGCACCTCGTGGACCGGCTCGTCGTCGTCGACATCAGCCCCACCGGGTCCGGGGAGGTGAGCGAGTTCGAGCACCTGCTGGGCTCGCTGCTGGCGCTCGACCTGTCGGCCGTCACCTCGCACGGGCAGGCGGACCGCGAGCTCGCCGCCTCGGTCGGGTCGCCCGCCCTGCGCGGCTTCCTGCTCCAGAACCTGCGGCGGGACCCGGAGACCCAGACCTTCGGCTGGCAGCCGAACCTCGAGGTCCTCCGTCGCGACCTGCCGACGATCACCGGCGACATCCCGCACGAGGACCGCACCTTCGAGGGGCGGGTGCTGTGGATCGCCGGGGGGGAGTCGCCCTACATCACCGAGGCGCACGAGGGGCCGATGCGGGCGCTCTTCCCCCGCACCGTCCAGGTCACCCTCAAGGGCGCCGGGCACTGGGTCCACTCCGAGCAGCCGGAGGCCTTCACCGCGACGCTGCGGCACTTCCTGGGCGGGCGTGCAGCGACCGTGAGAGCCTGAGCCATGGCACGCTTCCTCGACATCCACCCGGTCGACCCGCAGCCCCGGCTCGTCGCGCAGGTGGCGCAGGTGCTGCGGGAGGGCGGTCTGGCGGCCTTCCCCACGGACGCCTGCTACAGCCTCGGCGCGCATCTCGACGACCCGGACGCCAAGGCGCGCATCGTGGCGATCCGGCAGGTCGACGAGCGGCACCACTTCACCCTCATGTGCGCCGACTTCTCCCAGCTCGGGCAGTTCGTGCAGCTGGACAACGCCGTCTTCCGGGCCGTCAAGGCGGTGACCCCCGGGTGCTACACCTTCATCCTGCCCGCCACCAAGGAGGTGCCCCGGCGGCTCCTGCACCCCAAGAAGCGGACGGTGGGCGTGCGCATACCCCAGGACCCGATCTGCCGGGCGCTGCTCTCAGAGATGGGGGAACCGCTGCTCACCAGCACGTTGCTCATGCCGGGGGAGGAGGAGCCGCTGGGCTACGGGTGGGAGGTCAAGGAGCGGCTGGAGCACGTGGTCGACGTCGTCGTCGACGGCGACCAGACGGGCTGCGAGCCGACCACCGTGGTCGACCTCTCGGAGGGGTATGCCGAGGTGCTGCGCGTCGGGTCCGGCGACCCCGCGCCGTTCGCCTGAGCCGGCGGTGGCTCAGGCGAGGGAGAGGAAGAGCTTCTCCAACCGGGCAAGGTCGAGCTCGCCGTCCTCGTCGGCCAGGCACTGGCGCAGACCGCTCGCGATGATGGTGTAACCGGCCCGGTCCAGGGCCTTGCTCACCGCCGCCAGCTGGGTCACGACCTCCTCGCAGTCCCGCCCCTCCTCGAGCATCCGGATCACGGCAGCCAGCTGCCCGTGCGCACGGCGCAACCGGGTGATCGAGGGCCTGACCTGCTCCGGATCGAGCTCCACGGGGTCAGTCCTGCGAGCGTTCCCAGCCCAGGCCGCCGACGTCCGCGCCGAGCTCCTGGTCGACTCGCGCTCGATGTAGTCGCGGCGCTCGGTGGTGGGGGCCTCGACCTCGAACAGCAGACCGGTCCGCTCGTCCTGCTGGACGGTGATGCGCACCTGCCCGCCGTCCCGGAAGGGCACGGTGTAGCCGTCCTGCTCGCGCAGCGACCCACGGTGCAGCTGCGAGCGCTCCATGTAGTCCTCCAGCACGGCGCCCGGCTCCGGCACCGACAGGAAGGCCGAGCTGCGCTCGTGGCCGGCGGAGGACACGGCCTCGAAGGTGTTGGGCATCGCTCTGGCACTTCCTCGTCGTCGGAGATGTCGCGGAGCCCCCATCATGGCAGAGACGCGGGTCCGGCGAGCGGACGACCCGCCTCAGCGGCGCGAGAGCAGGACGGCCACCTCGTGATGCCGGGTCTGGGGGAACATGTCGAACATCCGCGCCCGCCGCACCCGGTATGCGGGCATCCGGGCCAGGTCCTCGGCCAGCGTGGCCGACGCGCAGCTGGAGTAGACGACGTGGGGTATGCCGGAGCCGTCCAGCCAGCGGGACAGCGTCTCGCCGAGCCCTCGCCGCGGCGGGTTCACCACCACCAGGTCGGGCCGGTCCTGCGGGGGCGCGGCCAGGGCATGGTCGGTCGCGTCGGCGGCGACGAAGCGCAGTCCCGCGGCGGTGTCTGCGCTCAGGTCGGCACGGCTGCGCCGGGCGCCGCGGACGGCCTCCGCGGACACCTCGACCCCGGTGACAGCTCGACCGGGCGCGGCCACGTGGACGGCGAAGCCCCCGACCCCGCAGTAGAGGTCCCAGACGGCGCTCGGGGCGAGGTCGGCCACCCACGCCGCGACCTGGCCGTAGAGGGCGGTGGCGACGGCGGTGTTGGTCTGGAAGAAGCTCCGGGTGCCGAGGTGGAGGGTGACCTCGCCGACCCGCATGGGCAGGGTCGCCTCGTCGGTGAGCAGCTCCTCCTCGGGGCCCTCGAGCACCGCCGCGTGCGCCGGCTGCAGGTTGATGCTGGCCACCCGGAGGCGAGGCAGGTCGGCGCGGGCGCGCACGGCGTCGACGAGCCCGGTCACCCGCCGCCGCTGGCCGGGGGAGCGCAGGACCACCCGCGCCATGAGCGCGCCGTCGGGGGAGTGGGTCAGCAGGACGTGCTTCAGCTCGCCCTGGCGGGTCGGCACGTCGTAGGGGGTCAGCCCGGCGTCGGCGAGCAGGGCGGGCAGGGACTCCACCACGGTGGCCAGGCCGGGTTCGTAGAGGCCGCACCCCCGCAGGTCGATGCCGTGGCCGGCGGCGTCGAGGATGCCCACGGTGGGGGCGGCCTTGCTCCCGCCGATCACGAGCTTGGCCTTGTTGCGGAAGTGGGACTCGCGGCTGGGCACCGCCTCCGCCCACGCCGGCCCGGCGACGTGCGCCGACAGGGTCGCGGCCACGGACGCCTGCTTCTCGGCGAGCTGGGCGGCGTACGGCTGCCCCATGAGGGTGCAGGACCGGCACGCTCCCGCGTCGAAGTAGTCGCACCGCACCGCGACAGCCTAGCGAGCGCCTAGGGGCGACCCCCGGTGCGCAGGCTGTCGACGGACCACCGTCCCGCCCCGGTGAAGGTCAACGGGAGGACGAGGGCCACGAGCAGCAGGACGGTCGCGCCGGTGAGGGAGCCGTCCTCGGCGAGCGGCCGGTAGCCCTCGGCCAGGAACACCCCGAGCGTCCACACCGCCGCGAGCAGCGCGGTGAGGAGGAAGGCGGACGGGCGGGTGAACAGTCCCAGGAGGAGCAGGACGGGCAGCCCCACGGCGGCCAGCATGAGGACCCAGGCGAAGAAGTCCGGGGCCTGGGAGCCGAGCAGGGTCTCGTCGACCCGGGCCGTGAACCGGGGCATGTCGGCCGCCGCGTGGAGTCCCTGCGGGACCAGCAGGAGAGAGCCGGCGCGCAGGAGCAGCAGGCCGAAGTCGAGCGAGCGCCCGTGCGCCTCCACCGGACCGGTGACGGCATACCCCTCGTCCCACAGGTCGCCGACCTCGCGGTGGTAGTCGGAACCGTCGTTGGGCCTGTCGCCGTGCTCGGGATCGGCGCTCTGGGTCATCGCCCCACTGTCCCAGGAAGGCGGCGCCTCGACCCGGGACCGGGCGGCGTGTCCGCGAGGTGGGTCAGGACCGGTTCAGCTCCTCCCGCAGCGCGGCGGCGTCCGCGGCGAGGTCATCCTGGTCCCGCGGCCCCTTGCGGCCGAGGTCGAAGTCCCCCGGGTCGGAGGTGGGGAAGACGTGGACGTGCGCGTGCGGGACCTCGAAGCCCTGGACGATGACGCCGACCCTGTCGGCGCCGTAGACGCGCTGCTGGGCACGGCCGATGGTCGCGCAGACGTCCATGAGATGGGCCAGCGTCTCCTGCGTCAGGTCCACCCATTGGTCGACCTCCTGCCGCGGCACGACCAGGACGTGACCGGGGGTCAACGGCTCGATGTCGAGGAAGGCGGCGCACACCTCGTCGCTCCACACGACGTGGCCGGGGATGTCGCCCTCGATGATCTTGGTGAAGATGGTCGCCATGCACCGAGCGTAGTGAGCCTCCGGGCGCCTTGCACTGGTAGCGCACCGGTGGTGTGCCTCAGGTGGCCGAGGTCGCGCGACCCGCGCGAGGCACAGCGGCCGGCTGAGCCTGTCGGGCTCGGTCGACCTCGACGCCGCCCAGGGCCTCGGAGGTCGGCGGGAGCGGGTGCGGCGGCGTGCCTGGCGGACCGTGCTCGGCGGGGTTGCCACACTGGGCGCCATGGCGGACCTGACCGAGCCCTGCCCCAACTGCGGCACCCTGATGCGCTGGGAGACCTCGCACGAGCGGTGCGACGGCTGCGGGTGGATCAGGCCCTGCTGCGAGGGCGCCCCGTGCCCGGGATAGGCCGCGCGCAGGCCCTGGCCGCCGCCCTGGCGACCTGGTTCGTGCTCGTCCTGCTCCTGGGCGCCGTCGGCTTCAGCGTCGGGGTCGCCCTCGCGGCGGCCTGCGAGGGCGGCCTGGAGTGCCTGAACCACCTCTTCGGCGGAGCCCTCGTCGGGGCGCTCGCGGGAGCCCTGGTCGCGGCCGTCCTCGCCCGGCGGTGGATGCGCTGGTGGTGGCTGCCGACGACCCTGGTGCTGCTCGTGCCGGGTGCGATGCTCGCCGAGGTCGACGACACGCTCTCGATCGTGCTGGTCCTGCTCGCGCCCGTCGTGGCCGGACTCACCGCGGTGCGGCCGGGCGAGCGGGACGAGGACACGGGGGAGCGGCAGCCCGGCTGGTGGCCGGGCCTGCTCGCCCTGGGCGTGGCGGCCGCTCTCGCCCTGGGCACGTGGTTCGTCCTGGAGCGGCAGGACCGGCGGGCGGCGATCGCCGAGGTGGAGGCGGTCGAGGCGCTCGGTGTCGAGCTCGTGGCGCCGGTCGACCGCGACGATCTGCGCATACCGACGATGACGGCGCTCTCCGGGACCGACGTGCGATACACCCTGGCACGCGGGGAGCACCCGGAGGTGTCCTACCTCGACGTGGCGCTGCGCCCGGAGGGTGGAGACTGCGCCTCGCTCACCGAGCATCGTCCCTGCGAGCGGCTCGGCGACGGCCTCAGTGTCTACCGGAATTCCGAGAATGACCACTGGGTCGTCTACGTCGACCTCGGCGAGAGCCATGCACGCCTCAGCGACGGCACCGGCACCGGCCGTGCGCCGGGCTGGTCCGAGGACGAGGCGGTGCAGCTGGCGCTCGAGCTGGAGCCGGTCGGCGCCGCCTGGCTGGTCGACGCGGAGGAGCGATGACGTCGGGACGGGAACCCAGAACAGTCAGGCGACGTCTCGCCGACCGTGTCCCGTCGCAAGATACTTGACACCTTAGTTCGCTTCGTATGACAGATAGATGCGACAGGGACGACGGCAACATTCTTCGCAAATATCTGTCACAGTTCGCGGCACGGTCCTCGACCTTGTTCGCTGGCGGTGCACAACCGCTCTGGCTCTGCCGAGCGAAGCCCCCCAGGTTGCCCGCTTCTCTCAACTGGCCCTTCTTGGCTCTGACCCGGTGTGGGGGACGCGAGCCAGCGGTTGCCAGTATCTCGTCCTCACTCCTGACGGGTTGGTGCCGCTCCGGTCGCTTTAGCGGTCACACGGCCTAGACTTCGTTCATGTCAGCCGGTCCGTCGTCCCCTCCGCCGGGGGACATCGCGTCAGCGGACCGGATCGGGAGGATCGGGGCATATTACGTGCGGAGTCTCGCCGCACAGGCTGGCATTCGCAACGAAGAGACCTCACCCGGCGAGGACTACGGAGCCGTTGATCTCACGGTGCACCTTCGGAAGTCTCCAGTCACCGTTCAGGTGAAGACTGGCACCTCTCAGCGACGGAACAAGGACGGTACCTACTCTGTGCCAGTCAAGGCCGAGTGGTGTGCGAAGTGGTCAGACCAAGGGCTTCCTGTGTACCTCGTCCTCGTCGTCCTGTCCCGCAAGGACTTTGCGTGCATGGTGAGGCATGCCGAGCGGTCCACCATCTGGCATGCGCACGCCTACTGGACGCAGGTCAACGACGCTCAGCCCGGGACTGTCAGAGTGCCCGTGCAGAGTCGGCTCCACCTGGACACATTTCAGGTTTGGGACGAACAGGTCCGGCGATTCTTCACAGGAGGGGCGGCATGACAGACCTCCACCGCAACCTGGCGCTCTACCTCCAAAGCCACGGTTGGGCGTCCCTTCGCGATGCTGGCGCGGCCGGACGGCTTTGGGACCACGAGGAGACCGACCTGTCCGTGGCAGTGCCACATGAGGTGAAGGAAGGCTCCCTTGATTGGCGCTCGATCACCGCGCGCCTGGCCGAGGTTGAGCGAGTGACGGTGGAGCAGGTCGTCGCAGACATCCTGTTCATGTCGACCGACGTGGCCAACCTCCGGGCGGCGAACGACCTGGTGATCACGGACACGATCCCCTACGAGGCCGGAACCGCGATGATGCGTGACGCGTGGCGGATGTTCAGGTCCTGCGCAACCACGTCCATGAAGGTGCGGGCGCAGATCAGGGGCAACTACAACAAGGATGCCGACGAGATCGCGGGCACGGCTCGGATGGCTCATACGAAGCGGGGGTCGTTCATCATCCCGCTGCTCCTACCTGTGAGCGAGCCGGTCCCCGTCGACACTGTCTTGGTCGATGCTGCACCACCGGAGCCGGTGGAGCGACGGGTCATGCGTACCTTCGCGGAAGCCCTCACCAAGGTCCACGAGGTGGTCGTGACGCCCGAACGCGAGCCACGTCAGGAGGATGCCCTAAACCTGATTTTCGCCGGGGTCAGCGCAGAGTTTGCCACCGCACTGCACCATGTCCTGTCGGCGGAGGCCGTTGCTGAGTTCGGCGCAGAGTTCCAGTGGGCACCGGTTGCGGGACCCCATCCTGAGAACCTGAATAAGGTCTCCATTCCCGCTGCCGCTGCCCCCCGCGTCGAGGCGGTGGCCAAGGTGCTTCGCAACGAGACACAAGACCCGGGCATCGAGATTCTGACCGGCCCCATCGTCGCCGTGGCTCGCGACCCTGAGCAGGGAGGCACCGTCACCATCGACACTTTCCGGAAGTCGCGCAGCACCCACGTGAGTGTCCGGGTGACTGAGGATCAACGCTTCGATGATGCTCTGGACTGGATGAAGCGTCGCACGACCGTGGCTCTGGAGGGAAGGATCAGCCGCCACGGCAACGTATTGATGAGTGACCGGCATAATGGCGTGGAGCCGCTGAGTGCGAGACAATTAGTGACCGATGAATGACACTTACTAAGTCAGGCTGATAGTTTCTCAGCGCGATAGTTCTTCGCGAGTTGATCTGCATATCCGATCAGACTCGTGGCGAGCATGAGGACTTGCACGCAGTTCCGTTTGCTGTACTGCCTCCTCGAAGCACCGTGCACACTGGCGTGCCGCGAGAACGTGTAGGGAACGGAGTCTCCCTTGTCTTTCCAAAACTGCTCGTGCGCGTTCCAGATCGGAAGCCAAACATACGCCTCGCGGAGTCCCATCTCATCAATGAGATCTGGCACTTGCTTGCTGCCGCGCTTGCGGTTCGTGATCTTCCGCCGCTGGTCGCGGTCCGGGTAGAACTCCATAATCAGCGTGTCGAGCACAAGAGTGAAGATCGCTTGCGCAGAGGCATAGTGCCCTCCACGTAGTGCGCCCAGTCCATCGCGGACAAAGTGAACCGCCGTCGCCAGCATGGGGTCATCGGAGCCGTCGATGACGGCGGTGCAGTCCTGGACGATGGCGTCGAACCGGTCGCTCAGCACCTGCCGTCGACCTGCACGTGAAGACGCCTGAACGAGCCTGACCCCAATAGCGGCACGTGGCACTAGGTACAGCGGGATACCTTCCGACTCAACGAAGTCGTGCACCTCCTCCATAGTAATCGTGTCGCTGGCTGAGCGTAGGTTCGGCGGGAGTAGCCGCCGGTTCAGACCATCGAAAAAGCCGGTGTCGAACAGTGGCTCCAGGTTGACCCGAAGCGACTCTAAGAGCGCTTCATACTGCGAGCCTAGTTCCGCAGTGATCGCGCTGATGTTGTCGAGTAGGCCAGAGGTGACAAAACTATTCTGAAGGTTCTGAAGTGCGGGAGTGACCGCCGCCGTCAGGTCCGGAACCGCCACTCGTTGAAGGTTCTGAAGTGCGGGATATAGCGCTGCTGTGAAGTCGGGAGCCACCAGACGTCTGAGGCTCTCTAGGTGTGGCGCCATCACTGCGTTGAAGTCGAACGCAGGCATGATCTCCCGTAGGTCGAACGAGGGAGTCAATCTCGCCCCAGGCCTCCTGCTCACGCCCGCTGCGTCCGAGCCGAAGTTGGGTGGGGCATGGCCACCGTCATGTATCGACTCGTCCTCTGGTTCGTCCGGTTTCTCGGCCATCTCAGTAGTCACTCGCTGCGTCGGACTCGTACAGCCCCTTGGCGCTGGTCGCGTCACGGATGGCCTGCCGAACATTGGCCTTCGTGAGGTCGAGGGCGCGCAACCTTCCGTTGGTCTCGGCCACGGACTCGATGCGTCGGAAGTCGCCGCCGAACTGCTCTGCGAACTCGACCAGACCGCGCAACTTGGGCAGCGCGTCTGCGAGGTGGTGCCCGTGCGGGTCCACCAGGTCTGCGACATGGGTGCCGTCGTGCTGGGTGGCGAAGAAGATGAAGTCTGGGCGTAGCGCTCGCCAGGTCCCTTCGGCGTCCTTGTAGGCGACTGCGAGAGACTCCTTGGTGGCGCGGGATGGGTTGCGATACCAGGCGGCGAAGCCTGGCTGCTTCATCTCGGAGTCGAGGACCTTGCGCTCCCAGTCGTTGAGGTCGATGGGGTACGTGCCGCCTTTGGCTGCCATGAGATGCAGACGGCGGGTAGGGAGGTCGCGCTCGGTGCCGTCCTTCTCACGGACCTTGGTGTCGGCTTGCGCCGTCTTCGGCTCGGTCAGGGTTATCCGCTCGGGCTCGGTCGACATACCTTCGAGGCGGTCGTACTCGGCCTGGCGCTCGTCTGGGAGCCCCTTGCGGGCAACGCGGGTCTCGCTGAGCCACTTCTTGGCGAGGTCGTCTGCGGCGCGCTCGACGGCGCTCACGACCTCTGAGACCGCACCGAGAGAGGCGACCGTGATCTCGGCCTCCAGCAGTTCCTCGGGCTCAGCGTCCGGAGGTGTGTCGTGCTCCACGTAGGCCTTGGCCAGGGCGGGTGTGAGCGCCTGTCCAGCAAGCCGGTAGGAGTCGTGGATGGCGCGTTCGTCCGCGCTCATCTCGAAGGCGTCGTAGGAGAAGCCTTCTGCGCCGAGGCGACCGCGTACCTCCTCGCCGGTCATCGTGAGGACATCGGTGCGCGCGGACGCGACCTTCTCGTCGTGCTGGGCTGCCTGACCGTCGAGGACCTTGCACAGGTGCTGTCGCGCCTGATCGACCGCGCCAGGAACGCTTCTGTCGTTGGACAGCGCGATAGCCAGGGCGTCCAGTCGCCTGATCGGCTTGACATGGGCCTTGGGGATGGTCACCGAGGGGATCGTCACGAGCAGGTCCCAGACCTCCTGCGGGACACCAGGGTTCTGGTCGAGCCGCACCGGGTCGAAGAGCACCCTGCGTGTGGTGTCTTCCTCGTCGTCGCCGTCTTCCGGGTTGATGGCGGTCTTGCCCTTCATAAGCATTTGCGCGATGCCCGTGGACGTCTCGCGGTCGAAGTGCGGCAGCAGGCAGTCGACCGAGTTGAGGACCTCGTTGCCGGAGATGCGCCGGGCCAACGGCGTGCGCAGCATGCGCCCCAGCAACTGGTGGATGTAGGTTGGCTCGTTCCTGGTGCGGAACGACACGAGCACCTCCGCCCGTGGGCAGTCCCACCCCGTGGAGATCGCCTCGATGGCCAGCAGCACCCGGATATGCGTCGCGTCCTGCACTCGCTGCGGCTCAACGTAGGGGACAGGCTGCTGCCCGACGAGGAGGTCAGCGTGGGAGCCGAAGACGTGCGCCACCGCATCGCCCGGCAGGTCCGGCCATTCGTCGTAGATCACGTCGAGCACCTGGGTCAGGTCGTCCTGCGACGGGGCATCGCCCATCTGGACCACCATGAGCGGCACCACCGGGTCGGGCTCTTCCTGCTCGACCCCGTAGGCAGCCCACACTTCGGTGGACTCTTTGACCTTCTGCACAGCCCGTCGCAGCAGGGTCGTGTCGAAGACGCCCTTCTCCTTCGGGATGGTCAGCACGATGTCGTCCTTCAGCAAGCCAGAGGCCTGAACGAGCGAGGAGTCCACTTCGACCGCAGGGAGCGCCGTCCGATTCGTGACCTTCTTCATCGCCTCGGTGAAGCGGTCCACCGTGGCAGAGATGCCGAAGACGACTGGCATCGGGGGCGTGCCGTTGGCACCGTTGATAAGCCGCTGCACGATGGTCTGCCGGTCCGAGGCGGTCTTCATCCCCCGGTGCGCCTCATCCAGGATGAAGTAAAGCGTCCTGCCCTCCGACTGCACGGTGTTCGAGATCACGTCGTAGATCGTCTGCTGCACCATGTCCGGGGCCGGCTCGAACAGCCGCTCCTGCCCGGGAGACGTCCGCTCACCACGCACGAGTCGCGAGTTCTTCGACAACTTCTGCGCGTTGAGGAAGTACACCATCCCCGGCTTGAACGAGGGCTCTGAGAAGGTGGCCTCCACGACCCGCAGACGTGAGTCCAACTCACTCGCTGCTGCCTGGATGCGGGCCCGCGACTGCTCGTTCAGGTCTGGGGAATCAGAGAACCACAGCACCGTCGCGCCGGGATCGGCCTGGAAGTCGAACTCGTCTGAGCCGAAGAACAGCGCCTCGATGATTGCCGCTGCCATGACCGTCTTACCCGCACCCGTCGTCGCCGCAAGCGAGAACTGCGAGAGCGAGTCGAAGCGGTGGTGCATGTCCCGAGCCTGCGTCAGCCGCTGAAGCGCTTCTCGGACAGCCTCTGCCTGGTAGTCCTTCAGGGTGTATCGCATCGTCAGGACCTCCGGTTGATGGCGAAGTTGTTCAAGTACGACTCGTAGAGCCGGACCGGGGTCACTCTAGAAGGCAGGTCGCGGCACGCCATCTGGAATGCCGCGTCGCTGTCGGTCACGATGAACGCGGTCCCCACTGTCTCGACCTCTGCGACGCGACCCAGGAAGTCTGGCATCTTGTCCAGGTCCCGCAGGACGCCGTAGGACTCAGCAACGTCCCACCCTTCGTCACCGACTTCCTCGATCACGCGACCAACTGAGCCAGCGCGCAGCCACAACATCGGCGCGATCCTCGCGAACGCACGGTCGTGCCGTACCGACAGCGGGTCCTCGTAGGTCAACGTGAAGAAGGCTGCGTCTCCTCGAACCCATCGCTCATGGGGAACTCGTCGGTGAACTTGTAGTCGCCCTTGATCGGCTCGCCCGCCGGCGTCCTCCCCGTGATCGCCGCCGTGACCCGCGGCTTGGTCACGTAGTCGCAGATGCCCAGGGCCTCCCACTTACCGTCGCCCGGACGTAGCCCCTGTTCACGCAGCGTCCTCTGCTCACTTGCACTCACCTCGTTGTTCGTCAGCGAGATGCACTGTCGGGCACCACCGTCCTGCCTGTTCAGGCGCATGACTGCGTGCGCCGTCGTGCCTGATCCAGAAAAGAAGTCGAGTACTCTGGCGTCGGGCTTATCCTTGAGCACGAAACGGAGCGCGTCCTCCACGGAATAGAGCGACTTGGGGAAATCGAACCTCTTTTCGCCGAGCATTCCTTTAATCAAATGGGAGCCATGGTCCCGTGCAAAGTGCCCAGTTCGATTCCAGACCGTGCGAGGGGTCACTACTTTTTGCTGCGTGCCTTGAGTCAACTGTAAATAGCCCTCGGGCGACCGCCCTGACACCACGAAGGTTCCGTTCTGAATGTTTCGCAATGTCCCCGGCTGAAGATATGTAACTGGCCGAAGGCCCGTTGCGCTGTCTCGCTTCCCCAACCGTGCAGTGCCAGCCTTAAAGTACTCCCGCATTCTTTCCGCAGAGAATCGCCAGGTCTGCTCCTTGCCCCCTCGCGAAAGTGGCCATATCGCAACCTCCGAGGGTGCGAGTTCGGCCTCAGCCTCAGCGCGTGTCGCGGAGATTGGAAGTGCGTCCTGGACGCGAATAAGGGTGCCATCGCTTTTGTCGATGATCACCGGGTAGAAGAGCCCGGGCCGAGCGGCCCGTTCTGCGGAAGCCGTCCCTCGGCGCACTGCTGTGAACCACACGGTCGGCATCGCATCCGCTGAATCAGACTCCTCTGATTCCAGCATCGTCGAAATCCACGGAGACACCTGAGCATCCCCTAAGAATACATAGAAGAGGTACTCGTCCACCCTCGCGAATCTCCCGCCGCGCGACGACCCCGCACGGTTTATAACTGCGGAGACCATCTGAATATCTGCGCCTGGGAACGTCTGTTCCAGCAGCAGTCCCAGCCGCAGGTACTCCTTCTCGTCAATCGTGACGATGAGCACCGAGTCCTCGGGATTGAGCAGTTCCTTCGCGATCTCCAGCCTGCGCTCCATGAATGCGAGCCACTTCGAGTGGCGGTAGTCGTCGTCACCTTCGACGTAGTTGTTGTTGTACTTCCAGTCTTTGGCACCGGTGTTGTATGGCGGGTCGATGTAGATCGCGTCGACGGAGTGCCGGTGCGTGTAGGTCAGCATCTCTAGCGCGTGATAGTTCTCTGCGTTGACCACCGTGTGGAAGGGCTTCTCGCCACCCCGCTCCACGCGCCCCGTCTCCACCAGGCCGGGGTAGATGCGGTCCTTGAACTCAGCCACGACCACCAGGTCATCCACGAGGACCGCTTGCTCCTCCGGCTCATCCGCGCCGATTTCGGAGAGGTGCCCCACCCGCGAGCCGTCAGCACGCTCGATGCGCTCAACCCGCCAGAGCCGGTCATCGCCGCCCTTAACCTCTCCGCGAGGTGGCAGCACGCGCACCTTGTCACCGCGACGCACCCGTCTGCCGGGCAACTCCACAGCCTCCGGCTGGTGCTGCTCGAAGACCAGGCCGAAGGTGCGCCGCTTCATTAGCGCCCCGACCTCCTTCTCCAGGTCCCTCCCCAATGCGGGGTCCTTGGCCTTGGCTCGTGCGATGAGGTCAGTCAGTGTCGACACTCGCTGGTGCTCCCTACAGATGGCTCGCGAGTGCCCTTCGACCCGCTCTGGGCAAGCGTAGACAGCAGGACTGACGAGCCGGAGAAGGCTGGCCGAGCATCGCGCGACCGATCCGCCCACACCCTCGTGGTGCGCGCAGCGTCAGTGCTTCAGCGACGCTTCTCCGGCACCTCTGACCAGCGCGCTTGGACTCCCAAGTCCGCCCAGCCCTCGAATGTGTGGGGGTTGTCGAGCCGCTCCTCAGCATCCAGCGCGCGCCGGTCCTCCCTCTCGTCGGCAGCGATCTGAGCCTCCAGGTCGGCCATCCAGTCCGGCAAGGATGTCGGGCCGCTCACACGTCGACCAGGTGATCGAGGTGGTGAGCCTGGAGACGCTGCGCGGCCTCGAAAGCGGTGAGGTCGCCGGAGCGCAGTGCCTGCTCGACCCACTGCCTCTCCGCCCAGTAGTCGGCGTAGCGCTCGTTGAGGTTCCAGCAGATGCGGCGGCTGTTCTCCCGCAACTGGCGCACAACGAAGATGACAGCGCCGGGCAGCCAGCCCGTGAGAACGGCGGCGATGAACGCGCCCATCACGGCTCCGAGGATGTCCATGGCGAGCGGCCACTCGGGGTCGGCCAGGCCGAAGACGAGCATGAAGATGCTCACCGGGACGGCGACGACGGCCATGCCCAGGGCGAGGCTGGTGACGACCCGCAGCGGTAGCGAGCGTCTCTTCTGCGTCAGTGGGAGGACGGGCTGCGCGGGCGGCAGGTGGCCGTCCCGCCCGAGCACGAAGAGGTCTTGCTCGATCTGCGCGTTCATGGCCTGCGCGGCCCTCTCGAAGGCGCGGTTCGCGGCTCCGACAGTTGCGCCGAATAGCCCGGCTCCGAGGCCGAGTGCGGCTCCGCTGCTGGCTTTCATGGCTCACTCCTCGATCTGGTTGGCGGTGAGGATGGCGTCCGCGGGGTCCCAGTGAATGGCGAGACCGCCGTCCATGACGCCGATGGGCAGCCGTGCCCCTTCAGCCAGATCAGACACCACGGGCTCGCCGGACGGCGCCAGGTCCACGAAGCGCGTCTCGTTGGCTCCTTGGTGGGCGACCCCGAATGCTCGCCCCGAGTCCGTAATGGCGTGCAGGACCACGCGACGCTCACCCTCGCCACCGCCGACGCACTCCACCTCGCCGTTGGCGTTGATGCGCATGGATTCGAGGACGCCCCACTCCCGATCTGGACTGGTGACGCTCAGTGTGGCTGTCGGAGGATCGCACTCTGGCTCGGAGAGCACCTCCCCGGACTCGGCGTCCAGCACCTGCAACATGCCCTCGCCGTAGGGCACAGCGAAGCGCACTAGGAGCCGGTCCTCGGCGTTGCTGGCTTCGATGGCCCCGATCTCGAACTCCGGCCCCGGGGCGAGGTCCTCAGATGTGAAGGACGCGCCTGCGAAGCGCTCGGGGGCTTCCTCGCTGCCTCCGCTGAGCGTGAAGGCCTGATCCCCGACCGTGACTACACCCACGAGGTCGTCGGTCGCCGTGAGCGTCTCGACCTCACCCGTGGGAGTGACCGCGACCGCCTCACGCTCACCAGAGTCGGTGCGGACGAGGAAACCGAGGCCACTCTCACCGATCTCTGGGAGAAATCTCTCGCCGCCCTCGACAGAGACCTCCTCGATCACCGCACCCGACGCGATGTCGAGCAGGGTGACCCGCACTTCCTGGGTGTCGGCGTCCAGCCCTTCGCCATCGGATCGGCCTCCGTCGACCACTGCGACGACCTCGGGCGACACTTGCCGCAGTAGCGGGTACGGCGAGCCTGGGCCGCGCTCATCGGCGGTGAAGGCCTCCCAGCCCTGCGACCAAGACTCCTGGCCCTCCGTGTCGAGGGCACGCACCTGCGTCCCGTCGAGCACCACGATCCGCTCCGCCGTCACGACAGGCATCCATGGAGCCTCCTGACTGCTCAGCGTGATCCCCCAGGCAGGCTCTGCGAAGGCCTCCGCTACCGGAAGTGAGATAACGGGCGCGGATGGTTCGGCGGTGCTGGTCGTGACGGCTTGCGCATCTGCCGTGCTCGGCGTCGAGTCCCCTCCAGAGACGCTCGAACAAGCGGAAACCGTAACCAGCGTTACGGCCAGCAGCGTGGCGTTGCGGGTGTGAGCCATGGGCGAGTCCTCCCTGTGCACTCGTGCGACGGCCGAAGGAGGACCGTCAAGTGGTGCAACACCCTCAGTGAAGCACGTTGGATCAGGTTGGTGCAAGGGCTTGTACTGTGCTTGGTCCAGAAAACCAGTGGGCTATCCCGGTGAGCATCTTCCCGGTCCCTGAGCCCGAACTTGACCGCCTACCTGCGATCTTTTCCGAGCGGAAGACGGCCAGCGGGCTGTCCTACGACCAACTCGCGAACCGCAGCGGATTGACTCGGGGAACCTTGATGAACGTCGCACATGGGCGGTACCACGGCGATCTCCGGACCTGGTTGCTGCTCTCCAAGGCGTGGGACGTGACTCTTGATGAACTGCTTGCGCCTGTGTGGGAGAAGCGCGGAGAGGGCTGACCGAGCACGGGGGAGTGGTCCCGCTTCTAGACTCGACCGCAGAGAGATCGACAGCACGAAAGGCCGGCATACCCAACTCATGCCCTCCGCCACAGATCAGAAGGCAGTTCCCTGGCGCATCTACCTGCTCATCGACCCGACGACCGAGCCGACGAACCATGCGCTGGGAACCATCTTCTACGTCGGGCTGCGAGAGAAACTGCCAGAACCCGTCGATCTCAGCGAGGCCGTGCAGTGGCAGTCGCTGCCCGATAAGGAATGGCAGGCCCGCGATCACTTGAAGCGACTCACCACGGAGGGCGTGCGTGTCGTAGTAGAGGTGATCCCGGAGCAAGATTGGAGCCAATCTAGGGGCTGGGCACTCGGCAGGACCTTGGGAAGTATCTGTGCCGTCCTCGATCCGGCTCCGCTGAACATTGCCCACAGGAGCATCCGCTGGCCCGCCAGCCTGGCGCGCACCGTCGAGACGGCTCGCGTCGTTCCCCTGCCCGAGAACGGCGCGATCCTGCGCCTTCATAAGGGCGAGACTCATGTGGCGGAGTTGCCACTCTTGGATGCGGACTCGCTCTTCGAGGAGGCTGTCGAGGTGGTCGAGGGCAAGACGTCTCCGAGAACCATCGGAAACCGACTTCGCGAGGGGGGTCCGTTGCCGCTTGTGCTGACGGCTGATGGCCGCACCGGGCGAGGTGTCCTGCCCGGAGGGTTCGTCCTTGGAGTCTGGATGGTCAGCAGCGTGGAGCCCCTGAGTGAGGAGCGAACTCGATGGAGAGTCATCCGTGGAGGCGACGCGGAGAGGGAGGGCGCGCTGCGCCGCCGCTACCTACATCAACTGGTCGACCTGAGGGACTCCCGCGCTCTGAAACTTAGGAAAGCCTGACCAGAGGCGCAGGACGTTCCAGCGGTCGTCCGGGAGGGTGCCGAGCAGGTGTCCGTCACGCACGACATCTTGGAGGTCGAGCACGAACTGCCAGACACGAGCCAGTGCTCGCCAGGCCTCTGCGTCCAGCGCGTCGGGTAGGACCATGCTGACTTCGCGCTCCACCGTTGCGCGCTTCCAGGCGGCAGGTTCGGTCCCGAGCATTGAGTCCAGGAACGAGGGTCGGGAGAGCAGCCGAGCGAGCCTGACGGTCTCCGGGTAGACCAGCAGGGCGGGGGAGGGGTCCTTGCATCGGTCGGCTCGCTGCTCCAGCACGGTCTTAGAGATGCCGACCGTGGCTGCTTCCTCAGCCAAGAGGACGAGTGGGCAGTCGACCACGATGCCTCGCTGCGTCAGTGACGCGCGCCAGTGCCGCTCTGCAACCACGACCTCACCGAAGTCCTTTAGGTCAACCTGGGTGTGATCACCCAGCCAGCGCTTGTGCTTCAGGCAGACCCACCCTCGATCAGACATGCGAGCGTGACCGCCCATCGGGGAAGGAAGGCAGCGGTCGCAGAGGGATCGTGTGATCACCCAGTTCCCTTGGACCACCTCCGGCTCGGTGAAGGCCCGGTCGTGGAGTCCACCGAGTTTGCGCCACGCGCTCACCCGATCACTGTTGCTGGGGGAGTGGCCGGTAAAGGTTCCCTGCCGTCGCAGGATGCCGTCGACCTCTTTGACCGAGGTCGCGTTGCTCATCGCGTGCCGTGGAGCCCATGACGTGATGACCTCGCCGTTGACGAGGCGCGTACGGAAGGGGAGGGGCTCCAGTCTCACCCCGCCTTCTTCCTTCCCGTGGCTGCGGATGCCTTGGTCGAAGACTCAGACTTGGCACGGGTTCGACGTTCGGCCTCGGCGTGAGCGTCGATACCGACGCCTTCGAGAGTCGGCCTGCTGATCGACTCTTCTCCCGAGAGGATGGCTGCACGTGCAGCACCGGCCAGCAGCGCTCGGACGCTCCCAACCGACCCGCTCGTCCGGTCCCAGATGTAGGAAGCGTGCTGGCGCAGCGACGATGGCGCTTGTTTCAGCAGTGGGAGGTCCTCCTCCCATGCGTCAAGAAACGTCAGCCAGGGGTCTTCATCGTCGTTCATATTCGGACGCGAGTAGCCCCGCATGTCGTGGGCGCGCCTACGGCCATCAAGTTGAAGCCCCATGTCCCCTTGGAACAACTCTGCTCGGTCGAGGTCGATCCCTGCAATGACGAAGGTGGCGTCAATCTCGTCCGTGAACATCTTCATGGTCGTCGCGGCGTCCATGCCCGCCTGACGGTTCGAGCGGATGTTGTGTACCTCGTCCAAGATCACCAGGCGAGTGCCGGCGCGCTCCATCGTCTCCACCACGGCGCGCTTGATCTGGCTCTGGGTCATGCGTCGCGTCACGGAAAGGTCGTACTGAGGGAGGTTGAAGAACGCAGCCAAGGACTCCATGAGGCTCTTCGGGGTCGTGGCTGGTTCCACCCCGACGTATACGACCGGAATGAAGGACTCGTCATCGTTGCGTCCCTCCTGCTTGCGCCAGCGTCGGTCGTAGAACCGCCCGAGCGCCTGGACCGCAGTGCTCTTGCCCATTCCGGAGCGACCTGATACCGACAACATGTGCGAGGCCACTGAACTGCTTTCCATCTGATCCGCGAGCAGATCAGCGAGCATCAACTCCAGGCTTTCCAGGTCGGGCGTGTAGAACACCCGGTCTTGGGAGATGACCCTTCGACGGAGGTCGTTGTAGTCCTCCACTTCTCCTTTGGACATGCTTGTGAGTGCCTCGGAGTCAACGAGGTCGCAGGTCAGCCGCTCACGCTGCCGAAAGGCCATCCAGCGGGACAAAGTGGTCGGTGCAGCCATGTCATTACTCCTCGTCGAAGTGGCCCGTGCGATGGGGCTTGGCGGCGGTCGGCTTGGGCATGGTGAGAGGCGTAGGGGCTGGCTCGGACTCGCCGTCAGAGGACGGCTCGGGCTGTTCAGCCGGGGCAGGAACCAGGGGAGGTGCGGCCCGTCGTTTGGAGCGTTTCTCGGCGGCCGTCAGGGGTGTAGTCATGATGCGGTTGGCTTCCCGCAGGATGTTCTGTCCAGAGGCAACATCGCCTCGTTCGCGCAGGATGCGACGGGCAAGCGCCACGGTCTCGCGGCTGAAGGGCATCACGGCCTGGTTGGCCATGGTCCACTCGGCCTCGATGTACTCGTTCTTCTCGTGGTCGAAGAGCCAGATGCAGTTCATCCGGTATGGGTCGTAGCGAATCTCCCACAGGTCCGCATGCGGCTCTCCCCGACCTGAGGGACGACGGCGGTAGGGGTGAAGCGCGGGGGAGTCGAAGCGCATCTGATCCAAGGAGATGCCATCTGCGTTGACAGCGCGGAACTCGCGCGGCAGCAGACCGATGAACTGGTCCCGGGCGAGGGGGACTGGGACAGCGGGGGAGACCCCGGAGAGAACGGAGTACATCTCGCCTGGTGTCAGTTCGCGCTTCGCCAACGCGGGATGCCGCAACCCGTCATGCGGTCGGTGCATCCATTCCTGCGCGATCCACAGGTCGAGGATGACCGAGACCTGGGCAGCGTTGAAGACCGCCTCCCCATCGGGGTCCTGGCCGCGTAGGACGACGTTCGACCCTTTGTAGCCTCCGAGGAACTGTGTGAACAGGGTGTTCAGGCTTCGGAAGAAGCGCTCGATGTGCGGCTTGTCGGTAGGGCTGCGTGGAGCGGCCAGGGTGACGGAGATGCCGAGCATCTCGCAGCCGGTGAGGAAGGTCGAAGAGTCATACGCCTTGCCACGGTCGATGGTGATGGCCTCGGGGACGATGGTCGGTCGTGACTCCATGAGTCGCCTGACCTCGGCATCGCTGGGAATGACGCCTTCCGGCAAGGCCGAACGGGCATAGGCCACGGTCTCTAGCCACCCTGGTTGCTGCGGGAGAGGTGCCAGCATCCTCGCCAGCATGACTGCGGCGTCGGCAGCCTTGGTCGAAGGCCGCAGGATTGCAGCCAGGGGGATACGGGTAGCGACGTCGATGGCCACGGTGAGTTCCATGCTGGAGGCGACCACGTTCCCTGCCTTGTCGTACTCGACCGTCGAGACCGTGTTGTCGTCCAGCAGTAGTCGGACATCCAGGGGAGTGGAGTCGATCTCCACGAGTTCACCGGGACGCTGGGGCCGCTGACCGCCAAAGGTTCGGTCCGGGCGGTTCGCTGTTGTCCGCCGTGTCGTGGCGTTCCCAAAGGTGTGTCGGCCCCGCTCCATGCGGTTCAAGAGTCGGTAGAGCGTCGCGTCGTGCGGGACGTCAAGTCCTTGGTCCTCGGCCCTCCAGCGGACCTGCTTGATGACGCGCGACCGGGTGCCAGTCGACGTCAAATGTTGCCCCTCCATGGCTTCCTCCAGGAGGGCAATGATCTCGTCCGACTGAACGCCCGTCCCGGCGCGCCGCCGTAGCGCGCGACCGTCAACCAGCCCCTTGATCCCGTGCTTGCGATACGACGCGATATGACGCTTCAGCGTCCGCGCTGAGATCGGCGTGCCCAACGAGCCTAGTTGAGCGCTCTTGGCGGTGACACGCTCTTCCAGCGTCGTCGTGCCCAGGTCATAGGCAGGGTCTGGAGCGAAGCCAGCAGGCAACGCGCCGGGAGGACGGCCCGTGAGGACTTCGTGGACGGCTCGGTGCAGGAACTCTGTGCGCTGTCGGTCTCTCGGGCTCAGACCTTCGAGGATCGAGGCGTCGCCCAGGTCAGGTAGCGGAGTCGGCTTGGCCTGGGGGAGAGCCGGGGTCACGCCCTTCAGCAGGTCGACACCAGGCACGGTCCTGAACTGCGCATCCTCCAGGCTGCGCAAGACGACCATCGCGTCCTCGTCAACAGAGACGACCTGCCAACCAAGACCGTCATACTCGATCAGGTCCATCGGCCTTACGAAGCGCATGCGATCTCCCTAGTCGACAGGTGTGAATCCATCGAGAGCGGCTTATCCAAGTCCACGTGGATCACGCCGAAGAACAGCAGGTGCAAGATGGCTGCGTGGACAGCGTTCTTCTCGACTGCACTCACTCTGGTTGCGCGCCGGAGTCCAGCGGCGAGTTCCGTGCCAGGGGAGAAGGTGTCCAGGATCGTAGAGCGCAAAGACTCATGCGGGGCATAGCGCTCCAGCCTGTACCCGTGAAGCCAGCGCAGATTCGCCATCCGAGGCTCCGGCAGACCGGTCCAGACGTCGTAGTCCCAGCCCGCCGACTCACAGACCTGTCGCGTCATCGCGAACTGCTTCTCGGCTGTGTCTGTTCGTTCGGGGTGCCGGACATCCACGACGCGCGCTCCGCCGTCTCGGAGCCGCAGAAAGAAGTCTGGGTAGTGGAACTTCTCTTTGCCGGTGCCGCGTGGCCAGATGAGTAAGAACGGCTGGGCAGACACGGCGAGTACGTCTGGGTCGGCGTCGACCGTGATCAGGAAGTCGCGCTCCAGCAACGACTCGAAGACGACGTGGCCGCCAGAGGTTGCGCTGAAGTACCGACCCTCGTAGTTGCGCTTGCCTTTCCAGGCGAGGAACTGACGGATCGGCAGAGCGTTCTCGGGTGCCAGGTCGGCAAGACCATCGCTGACGAAGCGAGAGACGCGCCGCCGATCGATCAACGCCTCGAACAGCGTCTCCGTCTCAGACAGATTGGCTGGGACAGCAGTTGTGGTCGCTGGTGACACTTGACGGTCCCTCCTTGCCGCCGAGGACACTCCGCAGTGACATGTCCTTGCGAGAGCAGGTGCCCATTATAGCAAAGTGTCAGATACGCGCGAGAGATGTCAGGTGGGGTGCGAAGACCGGGTGGCCGGGGAGCGGCTCTCTCACGGCGACTTTACATAATGTGCCTTATCGGCGTGAGAACGCCGACCGGGCCCTCCGGGAGTGACCCGCGGTCGCCCCTCTCGGACCTGGGCAAGCCTGTGCACCAGATGCAGCGTCGAGAACGGCGCTTCGCGTGCACATCCTTGCCCAGGTGCCGGAATCCTCGTCCGGGCCACACCCGCCTCAGGCGCCCGGAGGCTGGTCCGGGTCCGCCGGGCCGTCGACGTTGACGGTGGGCGCGCCGGAGCCGCAGCGCACGATGACCGCTCGTGAGGGTTGGTCGCCAGGGTTCGACTCGCGGTGGACCGCCCCGGCGGGCACCCGGACGAAGTCGCCGGGCCCGGCCTCGATCACCTCGGCGCCACCGGGGCCGGACTCCAGCCGGAACGTGCCCGAGACGATGTAGAGCGTCGTCTCGTGCTCACCGTGGTGGTGCCACCCGGTGACCGCGCCGGGCTCGGTGTCCACCGTGCCGGTCCACATCCCGGCGCCGTGCTCGGCCCGGCGCCGGCTCATGCCCGGCGTCGGGTCCGCCGCCACCAGCGACCCGTCCCCGATGAGGCGGCAGGGGGTCGCCGCGCTCCGATCCTGCGTCATACCTCATTCGACCGCAGGCGTCGTCCTGCTGTCCACTCCCCCGGTGCCGCGGACCGTCGACCACCGACCGGGCACGCGGACGCCCGGGCGCGGCCGGTATACCTTGTGCTCCGAGGAACGAGCGAGAGAGCGGGACGGATGCCGCAGGAGCAGGACGACGGCGTGGAGCGCAACCTGTTCTGGCGCGCTGTCCACCGGGTGGACACCTCGCGCCCGGTGCGCGCCTTCGTCCGCTACCTGCTCGTCCGGGGCAACCTGTCCGCGGGCGGGGTGACGATCTCCGCGCTGGTCTCCCTGGTCGCCCTCGTGACCATCCTCACCAACGGCTTCCGGGCCACCCTCGGCCGGCAGCCCGAGCTCTTCGACCGGGTGATCCAGGCGATCAACACCGCCTTCCCGGGGCTGGTCGACGACGGCAGCAACGACGGCATCATCGACCCCGACCGGCTGATCCTGGAGCAGTCCCTCACGCTGGCGACGATCATCTCGATCCCGGTGCTGCTGTGGACCGCGACCAACGTCATGACGGGGCTGCGCAACAGCGTGCGGTCGATGTTCGGCCTGACCGGCGCGCCGTTGCGCCCGGTGCGCGGCAAGGGCTGGGACGCCCTCGGGGTGGTCCTGCTCAGCCTGGCGGTGCTCCTGTCCTCGCTGCTGCTCAGCGGCTCGACGGGGCTGGCCCGCTCGGTGATCGAGGAGCTGGACATCAGCGGCGGCGCCAGCGTGCTCCTCATCCGGATCGCCGCGGTGACCGCGGCCTTCGTCGTCGACGCCGTCGTCTTCTACCTCCTCTTCCGGGTCGCGGCCAAGGTGCGGATGCCGTGGCGCGACGCCCTCAAGGGAGCGTTGCTCGGCGCGACCGGCTGGGGGCTGCTGCGGCTGGCCGGCACCCAGGTCATCGGCGGCTGGGACAACCCGCTCTTCGCCTCCTTCGCCGTGCTGGCGACGCTCATCGTGTGGATCAACCTCGGCCTGCGCTGGGTGCTGTTCACCGCAGCCTGGACGGCAAACCCGCCGCACACCAACCTCCCCGTCGTCCCCACCGAGGTGCACGCCAAGGAGACCCCCAACTACGTGACCCAGAGCGCCCCGCACACCCTCGGCTGGCCGCACCACGAGGTCACCGGCACCCTCATCCCCCACAACGGGGTCGTCGGCCACGACGACACGGCCGCGGAGCCCAGCGACACTCCCCTGCGCGACTCGTAGGCTCCGGAGGAGGACCTTGACCGGGAGCGCTTCTTCCCCGACCAGCCCGACCTCGTCCCGGGTGGCGCAGCGCACGCGATGCAGCTCGTGCCCTCGGGGCCCGGCTTCCCCACCGAGCCCAACTGGCGGCTCTTCGTCTCCCTCATCCACATGGCGCGGGAACGGGTCGCCATCACCAGCCCCTACTTCGTGCCGGACGAGGCGCTGCTCGCCGCGATCACCAGCGCGGTCTACCGGGGCGTGCGCGTCGAGCTGTTCGTCGGCGAGGAGGCCGACCAGTTCCTCGTCGGTCACGCGCAGCGCTCCTACTACCGTGCGCTGCTCGAGGCCGGCGTCGTCATCCACCTCTACCCGGCACCGACCGTCCTGCACGGCAAGTACCTCACCGTCGACGACCGGGCCGCCCTCCTCGGCTCCAGCAACATGGACTTCCGATCCTTGGCGCTGACCTACGAGATCATGCTGCTCGCCTTCGGGGGCGACCTGGCCCGGGAGCTGCAGACCAACGACGAGGCCTACCGCGGCCTCCCGGCAGCTCACGCTGGAGGAGTGGATGGCGCGGCCCTGGCACCAGCGCTACGTCGACAACATCTGCCGCCCCACCGCCGCGCTGATGTGAGCCGGTGCAGGCGGACGCCCTCCGGCCTGCACCGGCGGCAGGCGCGGCCTACGGTGGGCAGATGCATACTCTCCGCGACGGCACCCCGGTCCCCCACGTCGGCTTCGGCACCTATCCCCTGCGTGGCGAGGAGGGGATCGAGGCGATGGTCTCGGCGCTCGAGGTGGGCTACCGCTACCTCGACACGGCGGTCAACTACGAGAACGAGCCGGAGGTGGGTGAGGCGCTGCGCCGCAGCGGTCTGCCCCGCGAGGACGTGCTCGTGGCGACGAAGATCCCCGGCCGGGCGCACCGGCGCGACGCGGCGATCACCAGCGTGGAGGAGTCGCTGGAGCGGCTGGGCCTGGAGCAGGTCGACGTCGCCCTCGTCCACTGGCCCAACCCCTCGCAGGGCCACTACGTCGAGGCCGTCGAGGCCCTGATCGAGTGCCGCGACCGGGGCCTGGTGCGGTATGTCGGCACCAGCAACTACACCGAGTCCCACCTGCGCGAGGTGCTGGCGGCGACCGGCGAGGCGCCGGTCCTCAACCAGGTCGAGTGCCACCCGCTCTTCCCGCAGCAGGAGATGCTCCGCGTCCACGAGGAGCTGGGCGTGCTCACCCAGGCCTGGAGCCCGCTCGGCAAGCGTGAGGCGCAGTACGACGCCGCGCCGGTGACCGAGGCCGCCGAGCGGGCCGGGGTCTCTCCCGCCCAGGTCATCCTGCGCTGGCACCTGGACCGGGGCGTCATGCCGCTGCCGAAGTCCGGGACGAGGAGCCGCCAGGAGTCCAACCTGGACGTCCTGGGCTTCGAGCTCGTGCCGGAAGAGGTCGAGGCCATCACGGCGCTCGGTCGCCCGGACGGCCGCCTCTTCGACGGCGACCCGGAGACGCACGAGGAGATGTAACACCCGTCCACAGGGTCGGCCCGGGCCTCCCGTCGTCCACAGATCTCGGCAGTCCTCTCCCCCGCCGCCGTGCCGCGGCCCAGGGTGGTGGCATGGCGACGACGACGGCGGCACCGGCCAACGCGGTGCACCTCGCGGGGAGAGTCAGCGGTGGGCCGACGGAGCGTGAGCTGCCCAGCGGTGACGTGCTGGTGCAGTTGCGCGTGGTGGTCCCGCGACCGGCAGCACGCGGCCGCAGCGCTGTGGGGTCCCGGCAGCGCGTGGACACGATCGATGTGACCTGCTGGAGTGCCCGCTCGCGCCGGGCGGCGCTGCGGCTGGCCGACGGCGCGGGGGTCGAGGTCACCGGCGCGCTGCGTCGACGCTTCTTCCGGACCGGCGCCGGCGCCGCGTCCCGGTACGACGTCGAGGCCACCTCGGTCCGCGAGGTGTCGCTGGAGTGACCCGTGTCGGGCGGGCCGGCCTGACCGCGTCGGGACCGTCGCCCACCCGGCGTCAGCAGAGCCGGCGCAGCCCGGTCACCCGCCGCAGCAGGCACCAGCAGCCAGACCCGGCCGCGCAGGAAGTCGCCGGAGCCCCGGAAGCGGGCCGGGTCGAGCGCGAGCGCCCCGGACAGCATGACGAAGACCGGCACCACCCACAGCAGCGGCAGGTCGAGCGCCCGTGCGACCCACCCGTCGCCCGCGCCCACCCCCGGTGGGTCCTGGGTCGCGGGCAGCCGCCGCCCGCCCCGCGTAGCCTGGGCACCATGTCAGCCGAGCACCTGCCCGCCCGGACCCACGAGGCCGGGTCCTCCCGTCTGGTGGCCTACGACCACGGGGCGCACCTGGCCACCTGGGAGCTGGCCGGGGCGCCGGTCGTGTGGTGCAGCGAGCAGGCCGTCCTCGACGGCAGCAAGGCGATCCGCGGCGGCGTCCCGGTGTGCTTCCCCTGGTTCGCCGACGGGCCCGCCGGGGACCTGTCCCCCGCCCACGGTGTCCTGCGCACCGCCACCTGGCACCTCGACACCGCGACCGGCGACGAGGTCTGGGCCTGGACGATCACGGACCAGGACGTCGTGGGCAGCCCCGGCGCCGAGCACGTCCCCGGTCCGTTCCGGGTGAGGTATGCCGTCGCGCTCGGGCAGGAGGACGACGCGCCCGCCCTCGACCTGCGCCTCACGGTGCACAACCCCGGCGCGGCGCCGCTCCCGGTGGAGGTCGCGCTCCACACCTATCTCGGTGTCGCCGACGCGACGACGGCCACGGTGCACGGCCTTTCCGGCGCGGAGGCCCTCGACAAGGTCACCGGGCGTCGCGGCCGGGTCGAGGGCGCCGTCGGGTTCGAGGGCGAGACCGACCTCGTCGTCGACTCCCCCGGCTCGCCGGCGGTCGAGGTCCGGGACGGCACCCGCGCGCTGCGCGTGCGCTCTCACGGAGCCACGCAGACCGTCGTGTGGAATCCCGGGGCGGAGAAGGCCGCCGCCATGAGCGACCTCGGCACGCAGGAGTGGCGCGAGTTCGTCTGCGTCGAGACCGCCGCCACCGCGGGCCTGGGCCTGACCCTCGACCCGGGCGCGACGCATACCCTGGGGTGCACGATCGCCGTCCACCCCGCGAGCTGACCCCGGAGGCCCGAGCGCATGCAGGAGAACGCCACCGGCGACGACGCCCCGTCGCTCGACGAGGGGCACGGCCTGGCGGGCGACGAGACGCCCCCGGGCGAGGTGCCGCCCGCCGATCCTGCCCGGCGCGACGATGACGCCAGCGCGGGGTCCTCTCCGACCGAGCCGGAGGCGGCCCGACCGGAGGTCGACCGCGGCGCGCTGATCCTGCAGGGCCTGCGGGGTGCCGCGGCCTGGTCCTGGCGGTTCCTGCTCGTCGTCGCGGCTGTCGTGGTCATCCTCTACGCCCTCGGGCGCGTGTGGGTGGGTGTGCTGCCCATCATCCTGGCCCTCATCGTCAGCTCGGTCCTCTGGCCGCCGGTGCGCTGGCTCCGCCGGCACCGGTGGCCCGGCGGCGTCGCGGCGGCGGCCGTGCTCCTCGCGGCGCTGGGGATCTTCAGCGGCATCCTCGCCGCGATCGCCCCCGGCATCACCGGACAGGTGCGCCAGGTGGCCACCAACGCCGCGACCGGCGCCGACCTGGTGCTCTCCTGGCTGTCCGGGCCACCGGTCAACCTGCAGAGCGACCAGCTCGACACCTACGTGGCCCGGGCCACCGACTGGCTGCAGTCTCGCGCCAGCGTGCTGGCCGAGGGCGCGCTGTCCACCCTCACGGCGGTCGGCTCGATCATGGTCACGACGATCCTCGTCCTGGTGCTCACCTTCTTCTTCCTCAAGGACGGGCACGGCTTCCTGCCCTGGATGCGCAAGACGGTGGGGCGCAGCGCCGGGCTCTACCTGACCGAGGCGCTGGCCCGGGTCTGGGTGACCCTCGGCGGGTTCCTGCGCGCCCAGGCCGTGGTCGCGGCGGTGGACGCCCTCTTCATCGGCCTGGGGCTGGTGCTCTTCGGGGTGCCGCTGGCCTTCGCCCTGGCGGTCATCACCTTCTTCCTGTCCTTCATCCCCATCGTGGGCGCCTTCGTGGCCGGGGGCCTGGCCGTCCTGGTCGCCCTGGTGTCCAACGGCTGGGTCACCGCGCTGTGGGTCGTCCTCATCGTCATCGCCGTGCAGCAGGCGGAGAGCACCCTCGTGGCGCCGATGATGCACAGCAGGGTCATGTCGATGCACCCGGTGATCGTGCTGCTCGGGGTGGCGGCCGGCGGCACCCTGTGGGGTGTCCTCGGCGCCTTCCTGGCGGTCCCGGTCCTGGCCAGCGTGCTGACGCTAGTGCGCTTCGGCAGCGAGCACCTCGACCTGCGCACCGGTCAGCTGCACGCCGACGAGCTGCGCAACGTGACGCCCCAGGGGCGCAAGGCCGCCGCGCTGGCCGAGAGCGCGGCACCCCTCTTCGCACTCCGCGCGCGGCAGGCATACCTGCAGGCAGAGGACGAGCGCGGTGCCGCCCAGGTGGCCATGCTGGGGCGCACCGGTGAGCTCGCCGCCTCGCTGCGGGACCGGATCCTGTCCCCCATCCTGCGCCGCGACCGCGACCAGCACGCCGCCGACGACCAGGAGATCAGGCCGCCGACCTGACGCAGGACACCCCCGGCCCGAGGGGCCAGGGGTGTCGTGCGTGCGGCGGGCCGCTCAGGGCCCGCGGTGGGTCACCGAGAGGCGTCCTTCCAGGCGTCCTTGACGTTCTCGCCCGCCTGCTTGACGTTGGCGCTCGTCTGGCCGGCCTTGCCCTCGGTCTCCATCCGCTCGTTGTCGGTGGCGTCGCCGACGGCCTCCTTGGCCTTGCCCTTGGCCTCCTCGGCCGTGTTCGAGATCTTGTCGCCGATTCCCATACCGGCTCCTTTCGTCGTGGACAACGACCTCACTCTTGCCCCGGGTATGCCCGACCGCAAGCTGAAGAGGCACGTCGCGCCTCCCCCAGGCCGGGGCCCGGGTCGCTAGCGTGGGCGCCATGACCTCTCCCCCGGTGCCGCGGGCCGACCCGGCGGCCGAGCGCACCCGGGCCCACCAACGAGCGTTCGGGTGGTACGACTGGGCCAACTCGGCCTATGTCACCACCACCGGCACGGTGCTCATCGCCCCCTACCTCACCGCGCTGGCGCGGGCCGACGCCTGCCCCGACCTCGCGGAGGGGCAGCGGTGCGGGCAGATGCTGTCCGTGCTCGGGATCCCGGTGGCCGTCGGGGCCGTGGCGCCCTACACCATCACCGTCGCGACCCTCGTCTCCGCCGTGGTCCTGCTCTTCGTCGGGGCGATCGCCGACCGCCACCCACGCCCGACCCGGCTGCTCGGCGGGCTCGCCTGGGTCGGCGCGGCCGCGGCCGCGTCCATGTTCTTCCTGCAGGGGAGCAACTGGCAGCTCGGCGTGCTGCTCATCGTCGTGGCGAACCTCTGCCTGGGCGCCTCGACCGTCGTCTACGACGCGCTGCTCGTCCGCGTCGCCGCGCCGGACGACCGCGACCGCGTCTCCTCCCGGGCCTGGGCCCTGGGCTACCTCGGTGGCGGCATCCTGCTCGCCCTCAACCTCGGTCTCATGCAGGCGCACGAGGTGCTGGGGATCTCCTACACCATGGCCGTGCGTCTCAACCTGCTCTCGGCCGGGCTGTGGTGGGGGTTGTTCACCCTCATCCCGGTGATCGGTCTGCGCCGCATCCGCGGCACCACCGCCGCCCCGGTGGAGCGCTCCGCGGGCGTCCTGGGCGGCACGCTCACCCAGCTCCGGGACACCTTCGGGGACCTGCGGGGCTACCCGCACACGCTGCTGTTCCTGCTCGCCTACCTGTTCTTCAACGACGGCATCCAGACCGTCATCTCCTCGGCCAGCCTCTACGGCAGCGAGGCGCTGGGCTTCGACACCAGCCAGCTCATCATCACCATCCTGCTGGTGCAGTTCGTCGCCTTCGGGGGAGCCTCGTGTTCGGCGCGATCGCCTCGCGCCTGGGCGCCAAGCGCACCGTCCTCGGCGGGCTGGTGATGTGGACGTTGGTCGTTGCCTTTGCCTACTTCGTGCCGACCGGTGCCTTCACGATCTGGCTGGTCTGCGCTGTCTTCATCGGCACGGTCATGGGCGGGACCCAGGCGTTGTCCCGGTCGCTCTACTCCCAGCTCGTGCCGGCTGGCAAGGAGTCGGAGTACTTCAGCTTCTACCAGGCGATGGAGCGCGGGACGAGCTGGTTCGGCACCCTCGCCTTCGGCCTGACCTACCAGCTCACCGGGTCCTACCGGCCGGCGATCCTGGTGACCATCGCCTTCTTCGTGCTCGGCGGCCTCGTCCTCACCCGGGTGAACATGCGGCGCGGCATCGAGATGGCCGGCAACGAGCAGCCACGCATCGTCTAGATCGGGCCTTTCGCCCGCCCGCCAGGACGACGAACGGGGCGCGGCACGCTCCTCGCGTGCCACGCCCCGTCCGGTCAGTCGTCCTGGTGCGACGAGCGGTGGACCTCAGGCCGTGCGCTTGCGCCGCGGCTTCTCCCCGCGCATCTCGCGCAGCAGCCCGAGGCGCTCCTCGAGCAGCTCCTCCAGCTCGGGGATGGAGCGGCGCTCCAGCAGCATGTCCCAGTGGGTGCGCTGCGGCTTGGTCGCCTTGAGCTCCGGCTCCGGGCCGTTCTCGAGCTTGGCGTCCAGCCCGCACCGGCACTCCCAGATCGGGGGGATCTCGGCCTCGACGGAGAACGGCAGCTCGCTGACGTGCCCGTCCGGGCAGACGTAGCGGCTGATCTCACGGTCGCTGAAGGAGACGCCCTCGTCGCTCTCGAAGGACAGCCAGCTCAGGTTGGTGCCGCGAAGGGACCTCTCTGCCATGTGTGTTCCACTCCCATCGTGTCGTGATCGACACGCGTGCTCGGTCGGTCTGCTCTAGCCGGGGCGGCCCGGCAGGCGCGCGGTGTCTAGGCGTGTCAACGCCTTCTGCTCGCCCTGTGTTCCCCACAACGCGCGCTCGCGCTCCGGTATACGGTGCGGCGTCGCCGTGCGGCCCGACTGATCAGTGTAGCGCCGAAGCGGTCGACGGGGCCAGTCGGTGAATCGTCACCGATCGATCTGCGGGGGGCGCTCCCCCCGCCAGGGCGGCGGCTGCTCGTCGACGATCTCGCCGTCGATGACGGTGCCCGAGCCCGGTGCCCGCCGCGCCTGGCCGGGCCCCCCGGTCGGCGTTCCCCCGACGGTCGCCAGGGCCCGGCTGGCGACGACCGCCTGCAGCAGCCGGCGCGCCAGCGGCCGGGTGAACGGCAGGATGAGGATGAGGGCGAGGATGTCGCTGACGAATCCGGGCAGGAGCAGCAGGAACCCGCCCACGGTCAGCAGGATCGCATCGGTGACCTGGTCGGCGGGCATCCGTCCCGAGCTCAGCGCCTGCTGCAGCTCCCGGTAGGTCCGGCCGCTCTCCCGGCGCGCCAGCCAGGTGCCTGCCACCGCGACCAGGATGATCAGCCCGAGGGTCCACCACAGGCCGATCGCGCGGCCCACCATGACGAGCACGGCGATCTCGATCACCGGGAGCAGCACGAGCGCCAGCAGGACCCAGCGCAGCACGGGTCGGCGTCGAGCCTGCGGTCGTCCGGACATCGCGCTCACGTGGCCTCCTCCAGGTGGTGCCATCGAGAACGGTCGCGGCGGGCCAGGTGTTCCCGGACCTGGCGGGCGCGGCGCTCCCAGGCCCAGCCGCCGACCCTCACCACCGCCTCACGCACGATGGCGTCGGTCATCTTGGAGGCTCCCTCCACGCGCTCGACGAAGGCGATCGGCACCTCACGCACCTCGAGGCCCGCGTCGACGGCGCGCAGGGTGAGGTCGACCTGGAAGCAGTAGCCCTGCGAGGCCACTGGTGTCGCGAGCAAGGACGTGAGCCGGGGCAGGCGGTAGACGCGGAAACCGGCGGTGGCGTCCCGCACGGGGATGCCGAGGGACAGCCGCACGTAGGTGTTGGCGCCGACCGACAGCCCCCTGCGGTGCAGCGGCCAGCGGTGGACCGAGCCGCCGGGCACCCAGCGGGACCCGATCACGAGGTCGGCTCCCCCGTCGTCCTGGGCGGCTGCGAGGAGCGCGGGGAGCTGCTCGGGCTGGTGCGAGCCGTCGGCGTCCATCTCGACGACCGCGTCGTAGCCGCGCCCCGCAGCCCAGTCGAAGCCCGCGAGGTAGGCCGGTCCCAGGCCCTCCTTCGCTCGGCGGTGGAGCACGTGGATCTGCGGGTCCGTGGCGGCCAGGTCCTCCGCGAGGGCACCGGTGCCGTCCGGGCTGGCGTCGTCGATGACGAGCACCTCAGCGAGGGGTACCGCGGACCGCAGCCGGGCCACGACACCGGGGAGGGAGGCGCGCTCCTGGTAGGTCGGGATGCAGACGCAGACACGGCGCAGCGGGCCACGGGAGGTCACCGGGGCAGCCTAGTCAGCCGACCGCCGCCGCCGGACCACCAGGCCGAGCAGGGCGGGGACCACGACGAGTGCCGCTGCCGGGACCACCCAGGGGCCGGTCGTCAGGGCCGGCGTCGGTGTCGAGCGCAGCGGCAGCTCACCCTCGAGCAGGGCCTGGCTGAACAGCGTCGTCTCCTCCTCGACCCGGCCGTCGGGGTGGATCAGCCCCGAGATGCCGACGTTGCTGATGTGGACGACCGAGCGGCCGTACTCGACCGCCCGGACCCGGGAGGTCGCGATGTGCTGAGCAGCCTCGTCACCCTCACCGAACCAGGCGTTGCTGGTGGGCACCACGAGCAGCTCGGCTCCCCCGGCGACGGCGTCGCGGACCGCGGCGTCCACGACGACCTCGAAGCAGATCCCCAGACCCAGGCGCACCTGACGTCCGTCGGGCAGCGCGACGTCCATGACCCCGGGCTCGGTGCCGGGCTCCCAGTCGGGGATCCGGTCGACCCACTCCGACAGGTGCCGCATCACCGGGCGCAGCGGCATCCGCTCCCCGAAGGGCGCGAGGTAGATCTTCTGGTAGGTGTCGTCCACGCCCTGCCCCGGTTGCAGCTCGAGGACCATGTTGCGCGGGGCATCACCGGTGCCGTAGCTCGTCGCGCCCAGGACGACCGGTGCGTCGAGGGCCTCGACGCCCGGCATCATGCGGGCGACCGCCTCCGCGCCGCCGTCCGGGGCGAAGGGGTCCAGGTCGCTGGCTCCCTCGGGCCACAGGACCAGGTCCGGTGCCGGTGCGGCACCGTCGGCCACGTCGGTGGCGAGCCCCTCGGTCATGCTCGTGTAGCGCTCGAGCATCGTGCCGCGCTCGGCGCTCAGCGTCCGGGTGAAGTCCGGTGGCAGGTCCCCCTGGACAGCGGCGACCTGCACCGGCTCGCCGCCGGTCGGCCGGGGCAGCGCGGCCGGCGCGAGGACCAGACCCGTGGCGAGCAGGGCCAGCCCCAGCGCGCGAGCGCGCCGTGGCTGTGGACGGTGGGCCAGGTGCTGCAGCGCGAGCGCCAGGAGTCCGCCGACGAGCGCCACGACGAACCCCAGGCCCGCCACCGACAACAGCGCCGCGACCCCGAGCATCGGGCTGTCGGCCTGGCTGAAGCCCAGCCTCGCCCACGGGAAGCCGCCGAAGGGGGTGACCGACCGGGCATACTCCATGAGCACCCAGGCGGCCGCCCCGACGACCGGGCGCACGCGACCACCACGCTGGAGCAGCGCCAGGAGCCCGCCCAGGGCGGCGGGATAGAGCGCGGAGGCCACGCTCATCGCGATCCAGGGCGCGGCACCGGCGTAGGTGCTGGCCCACACGAACATCGGGGTGTACCACGCGAGGCCGAGCAGCAGCCCCGCGACGAGCCCCACCCGGATGCCGGCGCCCGCGGTGGCGAGGGCGAGGGCCGCGCAGCCGACGACGGCGAGCGGCCAGATGTCGTGGCTGGGGAAGGCGAGGTAGAGCGCACCTCCGCCGAGCGCTGCGAGCAGGAGTCGGAGAGGCCAGCGCACGCGTCCAGCGTACGGCCGGGTCCGGACATGGCCGGACCCCGGCACCTTTGGGGCCGGTCCGTGCGCGGCTGGCGGCCGGCATGGTCCCGTTGTCTACTCGGTGCTCGGGGTCCTGGCTCCCCCGTCGGGCGCCATCACGCCCCAGGGACGCGTACGAACGTAAAGGTCTGCCGGTGCTCTGTCAACACACCGCTGACCTGCGACGATGCGCAACAGAGCAGGTCAGCCACCGGGTCGCACGGCTGGACAGGGAGCCGACTTTCACGCCGCCTCGGCGTGTCGGCGAACGACACGCCGACGGGGCGCGGTGGGCAGGGTGGGCAGCGTCCAGTGAGCCGGATCTCGCCGCGCTCACGCGCAGATCATCCGGTCACAGAGCGATACCGCAAGAAACTATCCTGCACACACGTGCATCCACCGGAAATGATCCGTAGCATGCTCGGTATGAGCGCACAGATCGAGCAGCCCTACGTCTACCGACGCCGCGAGCTGGTGGAACCCGACTGGACCCGCTTCCCCGGGTGGAAGGACGTCACCGCCGAGCAGTGGGCCGACGTGCAGTGGCAGCGGGTCAACTGCGTGAAGAACATCGGCCAGCTGCGCACCGTGATGGGCGACCTGCTGACCGACGACTTCTACGCCGACCTGGAGCAGGACCAGACGCAGCGGGCCACGATGTCGATGCTGCTGCCGCCGCAGATGCTCAACACCATGGTCAGCGAGATCACCTGGGCCGACGGGCGGATGCCTGCTGCCGGGACCGAGTTCACCCAGGCCTTCCTCGCCGACCCGGTGCGCCGCTACATGCTCCCGGTCTTCTCCGACCGGCGCACCGACTGGTCGAGCCACCCCTACGCCACGCGCGACAGCCTGCACGAGCACGACATGTGGGTCGCCGAGGGGCTCACCCACCGCTACCCCACCAAGGTGCTGGCGGAGATGCTGCCGACCTGCCCGCAGTACTGCGGGCACTGCACCCGGATGGACCTCGTCGGCAACTCCACCCCCACGGTCACCAAGCTCAAGCTCGCGGGCAAGCCGGTGGACCGGCACACCGCGATCCTGGACTACCTGCGCGCCACCCCCGGCGTGCGCGACGTGGTGGTCTCCGGCGGCGACGTCGCCAACATGCCCTGGAAGAACCTCGAGGCCTGGCTGGACCAGCTGCTCGAGATCGAGAACATCCGGGACGTGCGCCTGGCCACGAAGGCCCTCATGGGTATGCCGCAGCACTGGCTCGCGCCGGACACCGTCGAGGGCGTGTCCCGCGTCGCCGGGAAGGCCCGCGAGCGCGGGGTCGGCCTGGCGATCCACACCCACATCAACGCCGCGCAGTCCGTCACCCCGCTCGTCGCCGAGGCGAGCAGGGCGATGCTCGAGGCCGGCATCCGCGACGTCCGCAACCAGGGGGTGCTGATGCGCGGGGTCAACGACACCTCCGCGCAGCTGCTCGACCTCTGCTTCGCGATGGCGGACGAGGCCATGATCACGCCCTACTACTTCTACATGTGCGACATGATCCCGTTCAGCGAGCACTGGCGGGTCTCGCTCGCCCACGCCCAGCACCTGCAGCACTCGTTGCTCGGCTACCTGCCCGGCTTCGCGACCCCGCGCATCGTGTGCGACGTGCCCTTCGTGGGCAAGCGCTGGGTGCACCAGGTCGACACCTACGACACCGAGCGCGGCATCTCCTACTGGCGCAAGAACTACCGCACCTCGATCGAGGGCGAGGACGTCGACGTCACGAGCGCGGAGTACGTCTACTACGACCCGATCGACACCCTGCCCGTCAGCGGGCAGGACTGGTGGCGGCAGCAGGCGGCAGAGGTGCACGGGACCGACGAGGCCGGTCAGCAGGAGAAGGCCGTCGCCGCGGCCGCGGCCTCCCGCCAGGCCTCGGTCGACCAGCTCGTCTGAGCACCCGCCCTAGCCTGCGGCGATGGCGCGGACGAGGAGCTCGGGCGGGACCCCGGCGACGGTGGCCCTGGACCGGGCGGGCATCAGGTATGCGGTCCGTGCCTACGAGCACGACCCCGCGGCGGCGTCATACGGGGCCGAGGCGGCGAAGGCCCTCGGGGTGGCGCAGGCCAGGGTGTTCAAGACGTTGCTCGTGCAGGGTGAGCGCGAGCTCGCGGTGGGCATCGTCCCGGTGGACGGACAGCTCGATCTCAAGGCGATGGCAGCCGCGCTCGGGCGCAAGCGGGTCGCCATGGCGGACGTGGCCACCGCGGAGCGGGTCACCGGATACGTGGTCGGAGGGATCAGCCCGATCGGGCAGAAGCGGTCCCTCGAGACGGTGCTGGACGAGTCCGCGCAGCAGCACGACACGATCCTCGTGAGCGGAGGACGCCGCGGTCTGGACCTGGAGCTGGCACCCGCCGACCTCCTCGCCGTGACCCGCGGGACCATCGCCGGCATCGCGCGACGGTCGTAGGCCACCACACGCGACGCCCGGTGGGGTCGGCGGGGCAACCACAGGCGGCGCCCGGTGGGGTGGGTCAGGTCAACTCGGGGGTGTGCACCGGCAGGCTGCCGAGGCGGTCCTCCCACGGGGTGGACAGCACGATGGTGGTGTTGGTCGAGCAGGAGCCCTGCTGCCGGATCCGGCCGAGCAGCTCCTCCAGGTCCTGCGGCCGGGGCACCCGGATGAGCAGCACGTAGTTCTCGTCGCCGGCGACCGACCAGCAGGCGACGATCTCCTCGATGTGCGCCAGCCGCTCCGGGATGTCGTCGTCGTCCGAGGGGTCGAAGGGCGTCACCGACATGAGCGCCGTCAGCGGCAGCCCGACCGAGGCGTAGTCGACGACCGCCCGGTAACCGGTGATGATCCCCCGCTCCTCGAGCCGCTTGACCCGCTGGTGCACCGCGGACGTCGACAGCCCGACCTGACGCCCGAGGTCGGCGAAGCTGATGCGCCCGTCCTGCGCGAGGACGGTGACGATGTGGCGGTCCAGCGGCTCCATGCCGGTCAGCCTAGTTGTGGGTGCTCCGGATGGTCGGCAGCCACCTCGTGCGCGGCGTCGGTGGCGTCCCGACCGCCCGTCGGGCGCAGCAGCAGGAGCGCGCCCACGAGGGCGCCCAGGGCCAGGGTCGGGAGCGCGAGACGCAGCACCGCCGCGTAGTCGGGCCCCGGGGGACGGGTCAGCGGGTTCTCCCCCTCCGCGGTGTCCCAGAGCGGCCCGAAGAGCAGCCAGGCGCACACCCCGAGGCCCACGACCAGCAGGACGAGGGCGAGGCGGCGAGGCATACCTCACGCTACCCCGGGCCACTAGGGTGAGCGCCATGACCGCACCTGCCGACGATCGTGCCGTGGCCCCGCCGCAGCTGCTGCTGCTCGACACGGCCTCGCTCTACTTCCGCGCCTACTTCGGCGTCAAGGACCTGCGCGAGGCGCCCGACGGCACGCCGACCAACGCGGTCCGCGGGCTCGTGGACATGATCGCCACGCTGGTCGGGCGCTTCTCCCCCACCCACCTCGTCTGCTGCTGGGACAACGACTGGCGACCGGCCTTCCGGGTCGAGGCGATCCCGTCCTACAAGGCTCACCGTCTGGTCGAGGGTCCGGAGGGCCGCGAGGACAAGGAGGAGGCTCCACCTGAGCTGGAGGTCCAGGTCCCGATCATCCGGCGGGTGCTGGACGCCGTCGGCATCCCGATCCTCGGTGCGGACGGCTACGAGGCGGACGACGTCATCGGCACCCTCACCGCGCGCCACCGCGGGCGGATCCCCGTCGGTGTGGTCACCGGCGACCGCGACCTGTTCCAGCTGGTCGACGACCAGGCGGGGGTGACGGTGGTCTACACCGCCAAGCAGGGGGTCCGGGACGCCGAGGAGATCCACCAGGCCGACCTGATGTCCCGGTATGCCGTCCCCACGGGTCAGGCGTACGCCGAGATGTCGATGCTGCGCGGGGACACCTCGGACGGGCTGCCCGGGGTGAAGGGCATCGGGGAGAAGACCGCCGCGGCGCTCATCGAGCAGTACGGCACGCTCGCCGCCCTGCGCGCGGCGGTCGACAGCGGTGATCCGGCGATCAAGGGCGCCCGGCGCACCAACCTGGAGGCGGGCGCCGACTATCTCGACGTCGCCCCGAAGGTCGTGCTCGTCGCTCAGGACGCCCCGGTGCCCGACGTGCCGCTGACCCTGCCGCGGGAGATCGCCGACCCGGGCACCCTGCAGCAGCTCGTCGAGACCTACGACCTCGGCAGCCCGGTCGGCCGGCTCATGGCCGCGCTCGAGGTGAGCCCCTAGCGCCCACGCCACAGGCCACCCACAGGTCGCGCTCCTACGGTGGCGGCATGACCACGACGCAGGCTCCGCAGGCCGGTCCGGCCACGAGCAGCCGGTCGACGACCGCGTCCCGGCTGCCTGGGTGCTCCTCGTGGGCGCGGCCGTCGGCTTCGGTCTGATGTATGCCCTCGCCGTCCGGACGACGTCGGGCCAGCGCGTCGACAACGGCGTCATGGATGCTGTCACCGTGACCGGTGCGCAGCACCGGGCGCTCGACGCCCTGCTGCCCGACCCCTACCTGCTGCTCGCGCTGGCTCTGGCCGTGGGTGTGGTGGCGCTGGCGCGGCGGGTGCGCACGGGCCTCGCCGTGCTCGTCTGCGTGCCGCTGCTCGTCGGGGCGACCCAGGTGCTCAAGGCCGGGCTGCCGCGACCGCAGCTGGCCGACCCGTGGCTGATGTCGAACTCGCTGCCGAGCGGCCACACCGGGGCGGCCGCGGCGCTGGGGCTGGCCCTGCTGCTGGTCGTGCCCCGGCGGTGGCTGCCCCTCGCGGCGGTGCTCGGGGCCGGCGTGACGGCGTGGATGGGTGCCCTGGTCGTCATGCTGGGCTATCACCGGCCCAGCGACGTCCTCGCCTCCGTGCTGCTCGCTGTCGGCGCCGGTGGGCTCGGCCTGCTGGTGCGCGGCGACACCGGCAGCGGCGCGCGGCTCAGCTGACCCGCTCGAAGACCGCGGCCAGCCCCTGGCCTCCCCCGATGCACATCGTCTCCAGGGCGTAGCGGCCCTCCCGGCGGTGCAGCTCGTGCGCCATCGTCGCCAGGATGCGGGCGCCGGTGGCCCCCACCGGGTGGCCCAGCGAGATCCCCGAGCCGTTGACGTTGACCCGCTCCCACTGGTCGCTGCCGGGCATACCCCACTCGTGCAGCACGGCGAGCGCCTGCGCGGCGAAGGCCTCGTTGAGCTCGACGAGGTCCATGTCGGCCAGCGTGAGCCCGGCGCGCTCCAGGCTGCCGCCGACGCCGGCACGGGGCCGATCCCCATCGTCTCCGGAGCCACTCCCACGACGGCCCACGACCGCAGCGCGAGCATGGGCACCAGCCCGAGCTCGTCGGCCCGCTGCCGGGTGGTGACCACGCACAGCGCGGCCGCGTCGTTCTGACCGCTGGCGTTGCCCGCGGTGACGGTCGCCTCGGGGTCCTGGCGGCCCATGATCGGCCGCAGCCCGGCCAGGGTCGCCTGGTCGGTGTCGGGTCGTACGTGCTCGTCGGTGTCGACGACGGTGACGCCCCTGCGGCTGCTCACCTCGACCGGGACCAGCTCGGCCTCGAACCGGCCCTCCCGCTGGGCGGCGGACGCCCGCTGGTGCGAGCGCACCGCCAGCTCGTCCTGCGCCTCCCGGGAGATGGCGTAGTCGCGCCGCAGGTTCTCCGCCGTCTCGATCATGCCTCCCGGGACGGGGTGGTGCTCGCCGCCCGCGGTCGAGCGCGCCCGGGCGAGCCGGTCGGCCAGCTCGACGCCGGCCCGGACGCCCTGACGCAGCAGGGCGTAGTGCTCGACGCTGCTCATCGACTCCGCTCCCCCGGCGACGACGAGCCGGCTGCCACCGCTCGCGACCTGCGACGCCGCGGTGAGCACCGCCTGCAGGCCGGACCCGCAGCGCCGGTCCAGCTGCATACCGGGTGCGGACTCCAGCCCGGCGTTGAGCGCGACGATGCGGCCGATGGCCGGGATCTCGCCCGAGGGGTTGGCGTTGCCGAGGATCACGTCGTCGACGTCGCCGTCCTGCAGCCCGGTGCGCTCCAGCAGGACCTGCAGCAGCCGGGTCCCGAGGTCGGCGGCGGACAGGCTCGCCAGGCTGCCGAGGAATCCCCCGACGGGGGTGCGGAGCGGGGAGCAGACGACGATCTCGGCCATGGGCCAAGACTACGCAGACCGGGACCGCTCGGTGCTCGCTCCGCTCGCGCGTCAGCTCTGTTCCGGGCGACCAGGCTCGCTCCGCTCGCGGTCGCCCAGGCTCGCTGCGCGAGCATCCTCACCCGCACCGTTGGGTCCTCGCGTGCTCAGTCGAGCCGGTCGGCGGCGACGACACCGCGGAGCATCGCCGAGGAGGCGCGCCGCGCCGTGGCGGCGACCTCCTCGTCCGCGGCCTGCGCGATCTGCCCGAGCAGGTCGACGACCTGCTTCGCGCGGCGCACGAAGTCACCGGCCGACAGGTCGCCCGAGCGCAGCACCTCCTCCAGGCCACGGCCCGAGGCCCAGCGGTGCACCATCCAGGTGATGCCGGGGTCGAGCTCGCGGTCGCCGGTGAGGTTGTGCGCGAGCTTGCCTGACTGCACCTGCGTCCAGATCGCTGCCATCTCCCCCAGTGCCTCGGCGACCTCGACGCTGGGCGTAGGCGGGTCCCCCGGCTCGTCGCCGCGCGCCTCGTGGACCAGCGCGGAGACGACGGAGGCGAGGTCGGCGGGCGTCAGGCGCCGCCAGGTGCCGCGCCGCAGCGCCTCGGCCACCACGAGGTCGAGCTCGGTGTAGATCCGCCGCAGCCGCTGTCCCTCGGGCGTCACCTCCAGGCCGTCCTCGCTGAGGTAGCCGGTCGCCGACAGCAGGTCGCAGATCCGCTCGAAGGTCGCGGCGAGGGTGCCGGTGCGGTGCGAGACGCGGCGCTGCAGGTCGTCGGTCTCCTTGCGCAGCTTCCACCACCGCGCCGACCAGCGCGCGTGGTCCTCCCGCTCGGGGCAGCTGTGGCACGGGTGCGCGGCCAGCTGCGCGCGCAGCTCCTCCACCTGCGCCTCCACTCCGGCCGGTCTGCCGGCGTCCCGGTCGCGCCCGCGCTGTCCGGGGACCGGCTCGCGCACCGTGCTGCGCAGCGCCGCGGCGAGGTCCTTGCGGGCCTTGGGGCTGCGCTCGTTGAAGTGCGAGGGGACCTTGAGGCTGCCGATGACCTCGGGCACGTCGCGGAAACCCGCGACGGTCAGCCGCTGCACCCGGCCGTGCGAGGTGACCACGGTGGGCTCGGGCCCGGCGGAGCGGCCCCGGGCGCCCTTGACGACGACCGCCATCGTGCCGTGCCGCCCGCCGTCGAGCTGGACCACCTGCCCCGGCTCGAGCGTCTCCAGTGCCTCGCCGATGTGGCTGCGCCGCTGCGCCTGCCGGGTCCGCGCCGCCTTCTTCTCCAGCTCGGACAGCTCGTGCCGCAGCCGGCCGTACTCCCGGAAGTCGCCGCGGTCGCACACCATGGACGCGGCATACCCCTCCAGCGCCTCGAGGTTGTGCCGCACCTGGGTCGTCAGCCCCACGACGGAGCGGTCGGCCTGGAACTGCGCGAAGCTGGACTGCAGCAGCTCGTGCGCGCGCTCCCGGCCGTACTGCGCCACGAGGTTGACCGCCATGTTGGAGCTGGGCCGGAAGGAGCTGCGCAGCGGGTAGGTGCGGGTCGAGGCGAGGCCGGCGACGTCCATCGGGTCCACGCCGCGGCGCCACAGGACCACGGCGTGCCCCTCGACGTCGATGCCGCGACGCCCGGCGCGCCCGGTGAGCTGGGTGTACTCCGCCGGGGTGACCGGTGCGTGCTCTTCGCCGTTGAACTTCACCAGCTTCTCCAGCACGACGGTGCGGGCGGGCATGTTGATCCCGAGCGCCAGGGTCTCGGTGGCGAAGACGGACCGGACCTGCCCGGCGGTGAAGAGCTCCTCGACGATCTCCCGGAACAGCGGCAGCATGCCCGCGTGGTGGGCGGCGTAGCCGCGCGAGAGCCCCTCGACGAAGTCGTGGTAGCCCAGCACCCCGAGGTCGGCGGGGTCGACCTCCGCCACCCGCTCGGCCACGAGCGTGCGGATCGTCTGCCCCTGCTCCTCGGGGATGAGCCGGGTGCCGCGCCCCAGGAGCTGCTGGACCGCGGCGTCGCAGCCGGCCCGGCTGAAGATGAAGGTGATCGCCGGCAGCAGCGCCTCGCGGTCGAGCCGGTCGATGACCTGGGCCCGGCTGGCGACCCCGCCGGGCAGCGACCCGCGCGCGAAGCCGGCGTCACCGCGGCTGTAGCGCATGCTCTGCGCGCCGTCGTCGCGGCGGCCGCGCTCGGCCGGGCGCGGGCCCCGGCCCTGAGCGCTGCCACGACCGCCCCGCCGGTCGTCCCGAGCCTCTCTCCGGCCTCCCTTGGCGCGCCGGTCCCCCCGTCGGCCGCGGGGCCCGCCGGCGTCCTCCCGGCGCCACCCGCCCTCGGAGCGGGCGGACCGCTCGGCGGCCGAGATCGCCTGCAGCAGCTCGGGGTTCACCCGGGTGGTGCCGTCGGTGCCGGGGTCGGCCCGGGTGCCGTCGGTGACGAAGAGGTCGTACATCCGCTGGCCGACCATCATGTGCTGCCACAGCGGCACCGGCCGGTGCTCGGAGACGATGACCCGCAGCGAGCCGGCGTCGCCGCGGCCACGCACCTGCCGCAGCCAGTCGCCGAACTCCTCGGCGTTGCTGACCGTCGCCGACAGCGAGATCACCTGCACCGACTCCGGCAGGTGGATGATGACCTCCTCCCAGACCGCACCGCGCCAGCGGTCGGCGAGGTAGTGCACCTCGTCCATGACGACGAAGCCGAGTCCCTCCAGGGTGGGCGAGGAGGCATACATCATGTTGCGCAGGACCTCGGTCGTCATGACGACCACCGGCGCCTCGCCGTTGATGGAGGAGTCGCCGGTGAGGAGGCCGACCTTGTCGGGGCCGTGGCGGGCGACGAGGTCGTGGTACTTCTGGTTGGACAGCGCCTTGATCGGGGTCGTGTAGAACGCCTTGCGGCCGGTCTCCAGGGCGAGGGCCACGGCGAACTCGCCGACCACGGTCTTGCCCGCCCCCGTGGGCGCCGCGACGAGCACGCCGGCGCCGCCTTGCACCGCCTCGATCGCCTCCAGCTGGAAGGGGTCGGGCTCGAAGCCGAGGGAGGCGGTGAACCGTCCCGCCGGGGTGGACTCCCACCTCGCGCGTGCACGCGAGGCCGCATATCGCTCCGCGGGGGTGGACATGCCTCCCAGGCTACGTCAGGCGGGGGTGAGCACCCGCAGGCTCGCGGGGTCGACCCGCACGCCCAGGGGCAGCGCCGCGAGCGGCTCGCCGTCCCCGTGGGCGACGATGTCCGGTGGGCCCTCGACGAGCACCTCCCGGGCCCGGGTGAGGTGCACCGCCGGGTGGGAGGTATGCCGTCCCGCCCGGATCGCGCGCAGCAGCCCGACCGCCTCGGGCGGCGAGACGGGGCTCACGACGACCAGGTCCAGCAGGCCGTCGGCCGGGTCGGCGTCGGGGGCGAGCGGGAGCCCGCCGCCGAGGTAGGGCATCGTCGCCGCGACCACGATGAGGGCGTGGAGGTCGCGGGTCCGGCCGTCGACCTCGAGCCGGTAGTGCAGCGGCGGCTGGCGGCGCAGCAGGGCGATCTCGACGAGCGCGGAAAGCGTATAGCTGCTGGCGCCGAGCCAGCGTGGCCACTCGTTGGCGCGGGCGTTGATCCGGGCGTCCAGCGCGCAGCAGACCGAGCCGAGCACACGTCGGTCCAGGTCGCTGAGGTGCAGGGTGTCCACGGTGCGTGGGGTGCCGGTCAGGAGCACGTCGATCGCGGCGTCGGGCTCGCGCGGGAGACGCAGGCTGCGGGCGTTGTCGTTGCCGGTGCCGGCGGGCAGGACGCCCAGCGTCGTGCCCGCGCCGGCGCAGACGTCGGCGCCCAGGCTCACCAGGCCGTCCCCGCCGGCGACCGCCAGGACGTCGACGCCGTCCGCCACGAGCGCCGCACAGGCCGCCCGCACCTGCTCCAGCGAGTCGCCGACGACCTCCACCACGTCGTGGCCCTCGGCACGGAGCCGCCGCACGGCCTGCTCGCCCAGGACCGCCCCGCCCCGCCGGCCCGAGCGTCGGCCGTGGGCGAGCGCATACCTCATGACAGGGGGGTTGCCTCGTCGGGCGAGAGTCCGGCATAGCGGTCCGGGTTCTTCTTCGCCCGGCGGCGCTCCATGAGGAAGGCGACGCCGACCGCGCACCAGTAGAGGGCGAAGACCGGGGAGGCCATGGCCAGCATGGTCCACGCGCTGGGGTCCGGGGTCATGAAGGCCGAGAAGACGAGGATGCCGAAGAGGACGACCCGCCAGCTGCGCAGCATCATCCGGGCGGACAGGACCCCGATCTGGTTGGCGGCCACCAGCACGACCGGCAGCAGGAACGCCAGGCCGAAGGCGAGCATGAAGTAGAGCCACAGGGTCAGGAACTCGCTGGCGCCGGGCAGGTTCGCGATGCCGTCCGGGGTGAAGCCGAGCAAGATCGCGACCAGCCGCGGGAAGGTGAAGGCGGCCAGCGCCGCGCCGGCGAAGAACAGCGGGATCGAGATGAAGAAGTAGGACAGCGCGATCCGCTTCTCCGGGCGGGTGAGACCGGGCAGCAGGAAGGCCCAGATCTGCCACAGCCAGATCGGGCTCGCCAGCAGGATGCCGCTGAAGACGGCCACCCGCAGCTGCATGGCGAAAGGCTCGGTGATGTTCTGGAAGCGCAGGCTCACCGCCTCGTCCCCACGCTCAGCGGCGACCGCCTCGATGGGTGCGGTGACCACGGCGATGATCTCGTCGTACCAGTACCACCCCACCACCGAGAGCACACCGATCGCCAGGACGCTGATCGTCAGCCGGTTGCGCAGCTCCCGGAAGTGCTCGGCCAGCGCCATCCGACCCTGGGGGTCCCGGCGGCGCCGGCTCGGGCGGTCGGTACGGGCCACGACGAGTGTGACGGGAGGCGAGCAGGACGCTCAGGCGCCGGTGCCGGCGCCCTCGCCGCCCTCGCGACGCTTCATGGCGTCGTACTCGGCGCGGGCGGTGTCGGTGTCGCCGCTCTTGCTGCGCTCGTCGAGGGCGGGCCGCTCGGAGTCCTTGGCGTCCTTCCGGGCCTCGCCCTCGTCCTTCATCTGGTCGACCTCCGACTTGAAGACGCGCATCGACTCCCCCATGGACCGGGCCATGTTGGGCAGGTTCTTCCACCCGAAGAGCAGGACGAAGGCCACGATGAGGACCACGATGTGCCAGGCCTGGAGACGCATGGGGGATGCTCGCTCTCGATCGGGGCCCGCGGACACCTGCCACGGGCGGTGACGTCCGTCAGTCTAACGGGCGGCGCCCCCAGCGGTGTTCCGGTCGCCGGTCCGGTCGCCGCCCGTGAGGCCGGCGAGGCCCGCCGCCGCAGCCTCGCGGACAGCGGTGACCATGCCCGCCGGCTCGAGGACTCTCACCCCACCGCCCTCGCGCAGGACGAGCCGCACCAGCCAGCGCGGGTCGGCCACGCGCAGGGTCATCCGCACCGAGCCATCCTCGCGCGTCTCGACCTCCTCGGCGGGGATCTGCTCGGCCACCCAGGCCGAGGCCGGCGCGAGGTCGAGGGTGACGGTCCGGTCCTGCGGGTCCGGACGGTATACCCCGGTCCCGACCGCGCGGGTCGGCAGCTCCTCCGGCGGGGTGGCGTCCGTGTCGAGGACGTCGACCGCCTCGATCCGGTCGAGCCGGAACAGCCGGAGGTCCTGCGCGCGGTGGCACCACCCCTCGAGGTACCACCGGCCGTCGACCGAGAGCACCCGCAGCGGGTCGACGTCGCGCTCGGTGGTCTCGTCGCGGCTCGCCGAGGTGTAGCGCAGGTGCAGGCGCCGTCGCTCGGTCAGGCCGGTGCGCACCCGTCCGGCGAGCTCGTCGTCGACGGGCTGCTCCAGGGCGACCTGCACCTGGGCGGCCCCTGTGGCGCCCTCCCCCGCGGCCGCCTCGAGCTTGGCCAGCGCCCGGTCGATGGCGTCCCGCTCGGCCAGCCCCGGTGTCGCCGCCAGGGCGCGGAGCGCGACGATGAGGGCCAGCGCCTCGTCGCGTCCCAGCCGCAGCGGGCGGGCGATGGTGTCGGCGTTGCCGACGAAGACCCGGCCGCCTTCCCAGGAGGCCTCGATGAGGTCGTCCGGGTAGTGCCCGGGCAGCCCGCACAGGAAGAGCACCTGCAGGTCCTCGACGACCTGCTCCTCGGTGACGCCGAGCTCGGCGGCCGCCGTGGACAGGTCGATGCCCTGGCGGTGCACCAGCCAGGGGACCATCGTCAGCATCCGGGACACGCGGGAGGTCGCGCTCTCGTAGGTGGCCATCAGCCCTCCTGCCCACCGTGCGCCGCGACCACGGCACGGAGCTGGTCGGCGACGAGCGTCGCCAGCTCCGGCGGGTCGACGACACGGACGTCGGGGCCCGCGGCGCAGACCTCACGCGCCAGGCGCGGCCACGACCCGGCGGCCACGTCCACGAGACTCCAGCCCTCGGGTGCGTCCCCACCCGTCGTGGCCGTCCCCCGGCGGCGCAGCGAGGCCGCCGCGCCGTCGCGCAGGAGCAGCCGCGCGGTCCGGTCCGACGGCGGGTCCTCCCCGGCGCTGCGCCGGATCATGGCGAGCGTGTCGAGGTCGTCGGGGACGGCATACCCCCCGGCCCGGCCGGAACGCTTCGGCGTGCCGACGACGCGGTCGAGCCGGAAGACCCGTGGCGCCTCGCGGTCGAGGTCGTGGGCCGTGAGGTACCACCGGCCGTGCCAGCTCGTGAGCCCCCAGGGCTCGACCCGACGGTGCGCGAGGTCGCCGCTGCCGCCGCGGTAGTCGAAGGTGATCGGCGTGCGGGTCAGGACCGCATCCCGGACCGGCTCGAAGGCCGGGTCGGGGGTGTGCAGCAGCGGCTCGATCCCGGCGACCGACGACTCGTCGCGCACCACCCCGGCCGCGTCCAGCTTGCGCAGCGCCTGCGCGGCCGGCCCGGCGAGGCTGGCCTGGCTCCAGGAGCGCGCGGCCAGGCCCAGCACCGCGAGCTCGTCCGGGGCGAAGTCGATCTCGGGCAGGGCGTACTCCCGCTGGTCGATGCGGTAGCCCGGCTCGTCGTCGAAGAAGGCGTCGATCGGCTCGGTGCGCAGCGGGATGCCCAGCGCCCGCAGCTCGTCCTTGTCCCGCTCGAACATCCGCTCGAAGGCCTCGACGCTGCCCGCGGCGTAGTCGGGCACCGCCTGGCGCAGCTTGGCCTTGGACAGCGGCTGCCGCGTGTGCAGCAGGGCGATCACGAGGTTGAGCAGGCGTTCGGTCTTCGCCGTGGCAGGGCTGACCCCCGCGCTCGCCTTCGTCGCCATGGTCCGACAGGCTACCGTCCGGGCTCCCCGGACCCGGGCATCTATAGGCTCACCTGTCGTGATGACGTGGCGCGAGGGTCGGGTGCGCGAGCTGCTGCCCGGCTGGGACGGGGTGGTGGTCGTCTCCGTCGACCTGGACGGCGACGCGACCGTGCGGGCGCTCGCCTACCTCGAGCTGGTCGGCGCCCCGGTGATCGGCGACCGGGTGCTGCTCAACGTCGGGGCGCTGGAGCGGGGGCTGGGCACCGGGGGGTATGCCCTCGTCGTCGCGATCCCGGACCGGCCGGACGCCTGGCCGGGGACGACGCACCCGGTGCCGGGTCACCTGGTCAAGGCGCGCTACACCCCGCTGCAGCCGATGCTGCTCGGCGTGGACGACCCCGAGGGCGAGCACCACGGCACGCTGGCCGAGGCCGACGACCTCGACGGACTGCCCGTCCTCGCCACCGACCTGCACTCAGCGCTGCCCGCGGTGCTCGCGGCGTCCGCGAACGAGCACCCCGCGCCCGGGTCGCCTATGTCATGACCGACGGCGGGGCGTTGCCGCTGGCGTGGTCGCGCACGGTGGCCGGGCTGAGCGACGCGGGGTGGCTCGCGGCGACCATCACCGCCGGGCAGGCCTACGGCGGCGACCTCGAGGCGGTCACGGTGCACACCGCCCTGCTCGCGGCCCGGCACGTCGTCGGTGCCGACCTCGCGGTGGTCGTGCAGGGACCGGGCAACCTGGGCACCGACACCCGGTGGGGCTTCTCCGGGGTGGCCGCTGGCGAGGCGCTCAACGCCGCGGCGGTCCTGGGCGGACGGCCGGTGGCCGGGCTGCGGGTGTCGCAGGCGGACGCCCGAGAGCGGCACCGCGGACTGTCGCACCACAGCGCCACGGCCTTCGGCAGGGTCCTGGCCCAGCCGGCCGACGTGCCGGTGCCGGCGACGACGGACCGCCTGACGGACCCGCTGGCGAGCTGCCTGCGTCGGGTGCGGGAGCAGGCCCGGGCGCTGGCCGACGACGCGCCCCACCTCACCGTGGTCGACGTGGACGCCGGTGGGCTCCTCGACGCGCTGCGGGACGCCCCGGTGACCCTGTCCACGATGGGCCGCGGCCTGGACGACGACCCGGCGAGCTTCCTCGTCGCCGCCGTGGCTGGTCGGCACGCCGCGACGATGGTCGGGGATCTAGGGTGACCGCCATGGACTCCCCCGGCGCTACGGCATACCTCGTCAAGTTCGCGGACGCCTGAGGCGGCGATGTCCTCCGACCTGGTCTTCCTGCTCGGCGGCGCGGTGCTGCTGCTCGCGGTCGCGCTGCCCAGCCTGCTCACCCGCGCCTGGCTCTCGGCGCCGGTCATCCTCATCGTCGTCGGCGCGCTCATCGGCCTGCTGCCGTTCGGCTCCGGCTTCTCCTTCGACCCCACCGACCAGCGGGAGACGATCGAGCACGTCACCGAGTTCACCGTGCTGCTCGCGCTCATGGGCGTGGGTCTGGCGCTGGACCGGCCGCTGACCTGGCGGCACCCCGGCACCTTCCGCACCTGGGCGGCGACCTGGAAACTGCTCGGGATCGCGATGCCGCTCACCATCGCGGGCGTCTTCCTGCTGGGCTGGTGGGGGCTGGGGCTCGGTGTGGCCCAGGCACTGCTCCTGGGTGCCGTGCTCGCGCCGACCGACCCGGTGCTGGCGAGCGACGTGCAGGTCGACGGGCCGGCGATCCGCCGTCCCGGGCGCGATGACGAGGGCGGTGACGACGAGCCTCGGGCGGCCAGCAGGACGCCGGTGACGTCGTCGACCAGTTGCACGACGACGAGATCACCGACCACGACGAGGTGCGCTTCGCGCTGACCTCCGAGGCCGGCCTCAACGACGCGCTGGCCTTCCCCTTCGTCTACGCCGCGATCTTCCTCGTGACCCTCGGGCCGGTCGCGGAGTGGGGGTGGCGGTGGCTGGGCTTCGAGCTGGTCGGCAAGGTCGTCATCGGGCTCGTGGTCGGCCTCGCGGTCGGGTGGCTCATGGCCTACATCGCCTTCCGGTCGCGCCAGCAGGCGCTGCGGCTCGCCGAGCAGGGCGAGGCGCTGCTGGCGCTCGCCGCGATGCTGGTGTCGTACGGCGTCGCGGAGGTGGCGCAGGGCTACGGCTTCTTGTCGGTCTTCGTCTGCGCGATGGCGATGCGCTCCCAGGCGCGCCGGCACGAGTTCCACGAGCACATGCACGGTGTGGTGGAGCGGCTGGAACGGCTGCTGACGCTCGTCGTGCTGCTCTTCGTCGGCATCGCGCTCACCGACGGGGCGCTGGAGCACCTCGACTGGCGTGGTGTGCTCGTCGGCGTCGCGCTGGTGCTGCTCATCCGGCCGCTGTCCGGGTGGGCCGCCCTGGCGGTCGGGCGCTGGCGCACGGCCGAGGACGTGCACCGACCGCTCGCGCGGCGGGAGCGGGCCATCACCGCCTTCTTCGGCATCCGCGGCGTGGGGACGCTCTACTACCTGTCCTACGCCCTCTCCGAGGCCAGCTGGACCGGCGAGCGGTGGCTCTGGGCCACCTGCGTCTTCACGATCGTGCTCTCGGTCGTCGTGCACGGGGTGCTCGCGACGCCGGTCATGGCGTGGCTGGAGCGCGACCGCGCCCGCCTCACCGACTCCTCCCCCTGACCACCGGGCGCCGCCCATGGTTGCCCCAGACTTCACCGGGCGTCGCCAATGGTTGCCCTGCACCCCACCGGGCGTCGTGAATGGTTGCGCTAGATGTGATGTCCAGGGAGGTTGTCCTGCGGTTCGGCGGTGAGTCGGGCTGACAGGTGAAGGCCTCCGGTTGTGAAGTGGAGCTGTCTAGTTCAACGCTTCACCGACCGGAGGCCCTCATGTCCCACGCTAACGCTGCCCTGACTGCTCGTGCCCGTCTGAGACTGGCGCGGCTTGTCGTCGAGGACGGTTGGACCTATGCCGCGGTAGCCAAGCTGTTCATGGTCTCCCCGCGCACCGCGAAGAAGTGGGCCGACCGCTACCGCGCCGAAGGAGCGGCCGGCATGGTCGACCGCAGTTCCCGGCCGCGCAGCTGTCCGCACCGCACCAGCCGGGAGCAGGTGCGCCAGATCGCGACACTGCGCTGGCGCCACCGCCTGGGCCCGGTCCAGATCGCCGGCCGCCTGGGCATGTCGGCCTCGACCGTGCACGCGGTCCTGGTCCGGTGCCGGCTCAACCGGCTCTCTCATATCGACCGGGTCACCGGCGAACCCTTGCGCCGCTACGAGCACCCCCACCCCGGCTCGCTGATCCACGTCGATGTCACCAAGTTCGCCAACATCCCCGACGGCGGCGGATGGCGCTACGTGGGCCGGGACCAGGGCAAGCGCAACGCCCGGGCCACCGCCCGACGCACCGGTGAACGGGGTAAGCACTACCGGCCCCGCATCGGCACGGCCTACGTGCACACCGTCATCGACGACCACTCCCGCCTGGCCTACGCCGAGATCCACACCGATGAGAAGGCCACCACCGCCATCGGCGTCCTGAACCGCGCGGTCGCCTGGTTCGCCGACCACGGCGTCACCGTGCAGCGGGTGCTGTCCGACAACGGCTCGGCCTACCGCTCCTACGCCTGGCGTGAGGCCTGCGCCGAACTGGGGATCACCCCCAAACGAACCCGGCCCTACCGGCCACAGACCAACGGCAAAATCGAGCGCTTCCACCGCACCCTGTCCGACGGATGGGCCTAGGCCCGCCGCTACGACTCCACCGACCAACGCAACAACGCCCTACCCGGCTGGCTCCACTTCTACAATCACCATCGCGCCCACTCCGCCCTCGGAGGCCGGCCACCAGTCACCCGACTGACCAACCTCCCTGGACATCACAGCTAGACCCCACCGGGCGTCGTGAATGGTTGCCTGATATGCCTCCAGCTGGTCAGCGGACGTCGACGAGGTCCACGACGAAGATCAGCGTCTCGCCACCCTTGATGGCAGCGCCCGCGCCGCGGTCGCCATACCCCAGGTGCGGCGGGATGACGATCTTGCGGCGGCCACCGACCTTCATCCCGAGCAGACCCTGGTCCCAGCCCTGGATGACCTGACCGACACCGGCGGTGAAGGTGAGCGGCTCGCCGCGGTTCCAGGACGCGTCGAACTCCTCGCCGGTGGACCAGGACACCCCGACGTAGTGGGCCGAGATCGTCGACCCAGCGGTCGCCTCCGCGCCCTTGCCGACCTCGAGGTCCTCGACCTGCAGCTCGGTGGGCGGCTCGTCACCGGGGAAGTCGATCTCGGGCTTGGCCTTCTGGACGCGGCCGAAGGGGGACTCGGTCATGAGGTGCTCCTTGTCGTGATGATGTCAGGTATGCCGTGCGCCGGCCAACCATTCGCGGCGCTCGGTGGGTTGTGGGGCCACCATTCGCGGCGCTCGGTGGGTGATGGGTCAGGAGGCGCCGAGGATGTCGACGACGAAGACCAGGTCCTCGCCGGCGAGCTCGTGCTGCGGGCTCGCGGTCTCGCCCTCGGTCTCTTCCTCGGCTTCGCCGTAGGCCTCGGCGGCCGGGACGACGAGCAGCACGCGGGACCCGATCGGCTGGCCGACGAGCCCCTCGTCCCACCCGGCGATGACCGAGCCGACGCCGATGGGGAACTCGCTGGGCTCGCCCCGCTCCCAGGAGCTGTCGAACTGCTCGCCGTCGGACAGCTTCACGCCGGTGTAGTGGACCCGGATGGTCTGCCCTGCGACGACCTCGGCGCCCTCCCCGAGGATGAGCTGCTGCGCCACGAGCTGGTCCGGCGCCTCGACGCCCTCGACGTCGATCTCCGGGCCGGTGTCGCCCATGGTGACGGCCGGCAGACCCTCCTGCGGCTCGACCTCCTCGCCCTGGGCCTCGGTGAGCGGCTCGCCGGTGTCCTCGACGACCATGTAGAAGAGCATCGTGTCGGTCGGGCCGACCCCGAGCTGGGCGTTGCCGGCCTCGCCGAAGGCCTCGGTCGCCGGGATGGCCATGAGCAGCTCGTCGCCGACGACGGAGCCGGGCAGCTGCTCGCGGAAGGCGGGGAAGAGGCTCTCGTCGGTGAGGTCGAGGGTGACGGACTCGTCGCCCTCGAAGGTGGAGACCAGCTCCTCCCCCGAGGTGCCGTTGACGGTGAGGTACTTCACCTGCACCTCGTGGCCCTCGGCCACCTCCTCCCCGTCGCCCTCGGTGAGCGTCCGGGTCTCCGTGCCGCCCGCGACGAAGGGCAGGTCACCGTCGGCGAACGGCTCGTCGTCCCACGTCAGGGCCGGGGCCTCGCCCTCGGTGTCGACCTCCACGTCGGCCAGGTCGCCGTTCGGGGCGGCGCTGGTCGCGGCCGCGTCGTCCCCCGGCGAGCTGGTCGCGCTCGCGTCGTCGCCCTCGCCGGAGGAGTCCGGGCTGCACGCCGCGAGGAAGATGAGGGGTGCGGCCGCAGCCGCGAGGTAGCGCAGTCGGGAAGAGCGCACGGAGCGTCCTTTGCAGAATCGGGGAATCGTCGTCTCCCCGCCAGCCTAACCCGGTCGACTGGACGTCAGGTGGGAGCACCACCGGAGGCACGGACGTGCTCGAGCAGCGCGTCCACCCGCTCGTCCTGCCAGGCGAAGGGGTCCTTGCAGATCACCGTCCGCGCGGCGGTGTCGTTGAGCTTGAGGTGCACCCAGTCGACGGTGAAGTCGCGCCGGTGCTCGGCGGCCACCCGCACGAAGTCGCCACGCAGCCGGGCCCGGGTCTGCGGCGGGTCGGTCGTGGCACTCCTGATCCGGTGCTCGTCCACCACGGTCCGGGCGGCGCCGGAGCGCTCCAGGATCCGCACCAGCCCGCGCCGGGCGTGGATGTCGTGCCAGGCCAGGTCGACCTGCTGCAGCCGTGGGTCCCACGCGTCCAGACCGTGCCGCGCGGCGTAGGAGTCGAGCAGCTTCTTCTTCATCACCCACTCGATCTCGGTGTCGACGAGGTGCAGCCGGTCGGTGGCGATCGCCTCCAGCCCGCGCCCCCACAGCTCCAGCACGTCCCGGTATGCCCCCTCTCCCCCGATCCCGGCGTCCTCGGCATACCTCGTCACCAGCTCGAGCAGCTGCTGCTGGACCTCCAGCGCGGTGACGGTGCCACCCCGACGAAGCCGCAGCGGCACCCGGCCCGTGGGGTCGCGGGAGATGTCGCGGATCGCCTGCATGGGGTTGGCCAGCACGAGGTCGGGCACGACCGTGCCGGCCTCGAGCATCTGCAGCACCAGGTCGGTGGTGCCGAGGCGCAGCAGCGTCGTGGTCTGGCTCATCGTGGAGTCGCCGACGATGACGTGCAGGCGGCGGTGCTTCTCCGGGTCGGCGTGCGGCTCGTCGCGGGTGTTGATGATCGGGCGGGAGCGGGTGGTGGCCGAGCTGAGGTCCTCCCACATGTGGTCCGCGCGCTGCGAGACAAGGTAGGTCGCCCGCTGCTCGGTGACGTGCAGCCGGCCGGCACCGGTGACCAGCTGTCGGGTGACGAGGAAGGGCACCAGGGTCTCGGTGACCCGCTCCATGCGGGTGCGGCGCTCGATGAGGTAGTTCTCGTGCGAGCCGTAGGAGTTGCCGCGCGAGTCGACGTTGTTCTTCAGCACGTAGACGGTGGCGTCGAAGCCCTCCTCCGCGAGCCGCTGCTCGGCGTCGTCCGCGAGGTCCTGGACGATGATCTCCCCGGCCCGGTCGTGGGCGACGACGTCGAGCAGGTCGGTGCACTCGGCCGTGGCGTACTCCGGGTGGGAGCCGACGTCGAGGTAGAGCCGGGAGCCGTTGCCGAGGAAGACGTTGGAGGAGCGGCCCCAGGCCACGACCTTGCGGAAGAGGTAGCGCGAGACCTCCTCCGGCGAGAGCCGGGAGCCGCCTCGGAAGGTGGCGTTGACGCCGAACTCGGTCTCGACGCCCATCACCCGCTGCTTCACTCGCCGCCCTTCTGCACGAAGCCGTGCACGAACTCGGTGGCGTTGCTCTCCAGGACGCCGTCGATCTCGTCGAGGAGGGAGTCCAGCGCGGCGTCCCGCTCGGCGCTCTGCGCCACGGGCGCGGTGGGTGGCGGGGTGGGGTCCGGGCCGGGCTCGCCGCCTCGTTCTGACTCCCGGTCACGACGCTCGAAGTGCTGCTGCGACATGGTCCTACCCTAGGCCAGACCTCCCACGCACGCCCCTGGTCACGCCGTCCCGGCGACACTCCCCTCTCGATCGGCCACAGCGTTCACGTGAACGCTGGAGCCGTTCGTCATGGGCGTGTCGCCGGCACGGGGAGCAGTCCGGGGTCAGACGTCCTCGCTGGCGAGCTCGGAGAGCAGGCTCGCCGCGGAGGTATGCCGGTCCAGCAGCCCGACGACAGCCGCCCGGCTGCCGCTGGTCGGCTCGTCCATGCGCACCCGGCGCAGGCCGCCCCGGTCGTCGACGAGCACCACCGAGTCCCAGGACGCCGCCCGGACTCCCCCGGCCGCGCCGTAGCGCCGCACCGCCTCGCCCCTGAACCAGGCCCGTGTGTCCGGCGGCGGCTCCGTGACGGCGGCGGCGACCTCCTCCGGCGTGACCAGCCGCTCCAGCTGGCCGGCGGCGCGCAGCTTGCGGGCCAGGCCCCGCGCGGGTCGAGGTCGTGCCACTGGATGTCCATGGCCGCGATCCGCGGGTCGTCCCAGCCCGCGCCCCCGCGCTCCCGGAAGCGCTCCAGCAGCTGGTGCTTGGCCACCCACTCGACCTGTCCCGCGGCCTGCGACGGGTCGCGGCGCAGCGTGTCGAGGACCTCGCGCCAGCGGCCGAGCACCTCGTCGGTCTCGGTGTCGTCCGGGTCATCCCAGGCCTCGTGGCCCGAGGCCGCGGCCCGCTCGGCGGCCTCCAGGTGCGCCTCGACCAGGTCCAGGCCGGTCATCTCGCGGCCGTCGGCCAGCGGCACGGTGACCTGCAGCGACGGGTCGTGGCTGAGGGCCCGCGCGGCGGCGACCGGGTGGGCGAGCGGCATACCCTCCAACAGCTCGGGGTGCGTCTCGATGACGCGGAGCACGGCCGACAGCGAACCCAGCGCGAGATAGGTGGTGACGTCGGCCATCGTGGCGTCACCGACGATGACGTGCAGCCGCCGGTGCAGGTGCGGGGTCGCGTGCGGCTCGTCCCGGGTGTTGACGATGGGGCGGCGCAGCGTCGTCTCGAGCCCGACCTCGGCCTCCAGGTAGTCCGCGCGCTGGGACAGCTGGAAGCCGGGCCGCTCGCTCGCTTGGCCGATCCCCACCCGCCCGGCACCGGCGATGACCGGTCGCGCGACGAGGAAGGGGATGAGCAGCCGCGCCAGCCGGTCGAAGGGCACCGAGCGCGGCACGAGGTAGTTCTCGTGGGTGCCGTAGGACGCGCCCTTGCCGTCGACGTTGTTCTTGTAGAGCCGCACCTCCAGCCCCTCCTCGGCCAGGGTCCGCACCGCGCCCCAGGCGACCTCCTCCCCCGCCCGGTCGTAGCGGACGGCCGCGAGCGGCCCGGTGACCTCGGGCGAGGAGTACTCCGGGTGCGCGTGGTCGACGTAGAAGCGCGCCCCGTTGGACAGGACGGACGTCGCGATCGTCGGGTCCTCGACATCGGTCAGCTGGGAGCGGTCGGCCAGCGCCCGCGCCATCTCGAAGCCACGGGCGTCCCGCAGCGGCGTCTCGTCGGCGTAGTCCCATCCCGCGCCGGAGGGGAGCGCCGCCCCCGGGGCCGCGCCCGCGGCATACGCCCGGACGACCTGGCCGGAGAGCACCATCGGGGTCACCGGGCGCCCGGCCGGGTCCAGCTGGGTGCTGGTGATCCCCAGCTCGGTCTCGATGCCCATGACCCGGCGGACTCCCATGGCGCCGATCCTGTCACGAGCCGTGCCCGCCCCCGGTAGCGTGCCCCGGGTGAGCGCGACCTACCGCTACGACGAGGCCCTGGCCCGCGCCCGGGAGGTGCTGCCCACCCCGGTGCTGGAGTACCTCCTCACCGGTGCCGGGGACGGTGCGTCCGCCGCCGAGGCGACGGACGCCTGGGCCGGGGTCCGGCTGCGGCCCCGGGTGCTGCGCGACGTGACCACCGTCGACCTGCGCGCCCGGGCGCTCGGCGAGGAGCTGGCCCTGCCCTTCGCCGTGGCCCCCACCACCCTGCAGCGGGCCGTGCACCCCGAGGGCGAGGTCGCGATGGCGCGGGCCTGCGCCGCGGCCGGCCAGCTGCTCGTGGTCTCGAGCAACGCCGGCTCGACCTTCGCCGAGATCGCGGCGACTGGGGTGCGGTGGTGGCTGCAGGCATACCTCACCCAGGACCGCGACCTCTCGCTGCCGCTGCTCGAGCGCGCCGTCGAGGCGGGAGCCGGCGCGGTGGTCCTCACCGTGGACACCCCGGTCGTCAGCACCAAGAGGTATGCCGGTGCCACCGTCTGGGAGGTCACGGACCCGGCCTTGCTGCGGGTGAACTTCCCGCCCGACGAGCAGCGGACCCCTGGCGCGGAGAAGGCCACCGACCTCTCCCTCGAGGACCTCGGGTGGCTGCGGGAGCGCACCGGCCTCCCGGTCGTCGTCAAGGGTGTCCTGCGCGGCGACGAGGCCGTGCGCTGCCGGGACGCGGGCGCCGACGCCGTGTGGGTCTCCAACCACGGCGGGCGCCAGCTGGACCGGGTCGTGCCGACCGCAACCGCCCTGCCGGAGATCCGGGCGGCGGTGGCACCGGGGACCGAGGTCTACGTCGACGGCGGGGTCCGCACCGGTCTGGATGTGCTCGTCGCCCTGGCCTGCGGGGCCGACCTCGTGCTCGCCGGGCGTGCTCCGGTGCTCGGCCTGGTCGACGGCGAGGACGGGGTGCGCGGCTGGCAGCAGACCTGGGCCGCCGAGCTGGTCGAGGCCCTGCGGCTGGCCGGCGTGGCCGCCGCGGCAGACGTCGCCGAGGCGGACCTCCTCACGCCCTCCGGTGGACCGGGTGACCCCGGTCGGCAGCGACCCTGACCACGGCGGGCTCACTCCCCTGCACTGCGCCGCATCGAACGCAGGGCACCCTCGCTCGCGACGAAGCCGGCGGCCTCCATCCGTGGCGTCGGCCACTCGCCGGAGAGGAAGCGGGCCGTCGTCTCCGGCGGGCCCGGGGGCGGCCACGGGAGGTCGGGGTCGCGTGCCTCGGCCAGCAGCTCGCGCCGGGTCTGGTCGGCCCCGTCGTCCTCCAGCTCCTGGGTGAGCTGCCACGCGGGCAGCGTGCCCTGCACCCCGACCTGCCAGGGGTTGGCCCCCGCCTCCAGGAGCAGGCCCGCGGACTCCAGGTCCCCGAAGGTCAGCGCGGACCCCAGCGGTGTCGCGCCGCTGACCGGCTCGGCCCGGTCGGGGTCGGCGCTGTGGTCCAGCAGCAGGCCGACCGACGCCGGCCGCTCGAAGAGGAGGACCTCCTGCATCGGTGGTGCCGTGTCCGGGCCGTGCGCGTCGGGGTCGGCGCCCGCCCCGAGCAGCTGCTCGGCGAGGTCGAGGTCGTCCGCGAGCAGGGCATACGTCAGGGCCAGGCCGGGGGCCTCGCCGTCCGGGTCGGCACCCAGGTCCAGCAGCGTGGCCACCATCTCGCCGTCACATCCGGCGACGGCGAAGGTGAGCAGGTCGCCGTCGTTGCCGTCCCCGGGCCGCACCCCGTCGGGCAGGACCACGCGCGTGCCCAGGAGCTGCTCGTCCCCGCGGACCAGCTCGGCGACGCGCTCCTCGTCCCCGTCCACGACGGCGTCGTAGACCTGCTGGCCCGCGGCTGCGTGGTCCAGGTGGTCCCGGACCGTCTGCGGCGTCGGCAGCGACGGCTGCGTCTGCGAGAAGCAGGGCGGCACCCCGTCCAGCAACCCGCAACCACCCATGGCAGGGGTGGTCAGGCCGACGACGAGCAGCACCCCCACCCCGCGTCGGCCCATGGGTGATGTTCTACCGCACCGGAGGTCAGGCGTCCACGCGCGGACGCGGCACCCCGGTGACGATGTCGAGGTCGAGCGTCGTCGAGGTCGCGAGCACCGTCAGCGCTCGCGACCGGGTCCGCCCGGTCCCGTGGTCGACCGCGGTGAGGACGTAGCGCCCCGGCGGCGGCAGCCCGATCTCGTAGTGCCCCTCCTCATCGGTGTGGCAGGTGCCGACGAACTCGCCGGAGTGCTTGATGAGCGAGATGAGCACCTCGGGCATCGGCCGGCCGTCGTCGCTGATGTGCCCCGACAGCAGCAGCCGCTTGGCCATCACGACGTCCTCCTCGTGGCCCACGGACAGCTCGACCAGCGCGGACTGCGGCGCCCAGCCGTCGGCCGACACGACGAGCAGATAGGGCCCGGGCTCCGGCAGCGCCAGGGTGTAGCGGCCCTCGTTGTCGGTGCGGCCCCAGTCGATGTGGCGGCCGTCGGGACGCAGCACGGTGGTGACCGCCTGCCGCAGCGGGCGGCCCTGCGGGCCCACGACCTGCCCCCGCACGAGCAGCTCGGGCAGCTCGCCGCCGAGCTTGACCTCGGTCCGCTCCCCCACCGGCTCGTGCGCGTCACCCTCGGCGCCGGCGTGGGCGCGCTGCGGGCGGCGGATGAAGGTCGCGATGAGCGCACCTCCGAGCGAGGCCGCGGCGCCGGCCCAGAAGATGAGCTGGTATGCCTCGAAGCGCGGCGCCATCTCCCCGCTGGACGTCTGCACCATCGAGGCCGCGAAGACCGCCGCGACCAGCGCCGAGGCCGAGGAGGTGCCGAGCGAACGCAACAGCGTGTTGAGGCCGTTGGCCGACGCCGTCTCGGTGATGGGCACCGCCCGCATGATGAGGGTCGGCATCGCGGCGAAGGCCAGGGCGGTGCCGAGCGAGGCCACGCTGGAGGTGATGACCACCTCCAGCACGCTGCGGTGCAGCAGCGAGCGCCCGATGAAGCCAACGGCGATGGTCACCGCACCGGCGATGAGCACCGCCCGCGGCCCGTAGCGGGTGATGAGCCCCGCCGAGACCGGCGACATGGCGACCATGAGCAGGCCGGAGGGCAGCATGACCAGCCCGGTCGAGACCACGGACAGCCCGAAGCCGTAGCCGGTCTCCGCGGGCATCTGCACCTGCTGCGCGGAGGTGAGGAAGTTGGCGAACATCGCGAAGCCGATGAGCACCGAGGCGGCGTTGGTGAGCAGCACGGTGCGCCGGGTCGAGGTGCGGATGTCGACCAGCGGCTGCCCGGTCCGCAGCTCCCACGGCACCCACGCGGCCAGCACGAGCCCGGCACCGGCGAGCAGGCTGAGCGTGATCGGCGAGCCCCAGCCCCACGTGCCGGCCTTGCTCACCGCGAGCAGGAAGCAGGTGAGCGCGACCGACAGCAGGAGCGCACCGGTGAGGTCGAAGCGGCCGTGGGTCTTCACGGTCGACTCCGGGACCACGCCGTAGACCGCCACGAGCATGACGACGGCGAAGCCGCCGGAGACGTAGAAGAGGGCGTGCCAGTCGAGGTTCTCGTAGATCACGCCGGCCAGCGGCATACCGATGGCACCGCCGATGCCGAGGGTCGCCGACATCAGCGCGACGCCGGAGCCGACCCGGTCGGCCGGCAGGTGGTCGCGCATGATGCTGATGCCGACCGGCACCAGGCAGGCACCGAGACCGCTCAGCCCGCGGCCCACGACGACGAGCGCGAGCTCGCTGCTGAGCGCGGAGACGACCGAGCCGGCGATGACGGCCCACATGCAGATGATGAGCATGAGCCGCTTGCCGAACATGTCGGCGAGCCGGGACACGATCGGGGTGCCGACGGCCGCGGTGAGCAGCGTGACGGTGACCAGCCAGGAGGCGTTGTCGCTGGTCGTGCCCAGGATCTCCGGGAAGTCGGGCAGCAGCGGCAGCACGAGGGTCTGCTGCAGCGAGACGAGCGTGCCGCACAGCGCGAGCACGACGATGATCGCCGTGGTGGGGGTGGCGGGCGGCGGCTGCGAGGCTGACCTCGAGGTGGTCTTCTCGTCCGCGCCGGCTGCCATGCCTCAGACCCTATCCCCGCCGCCGGACACACCCGCCCGCACGTCCGCGTCCGCGGGCGGTCCAGCCGCTCAGCGCTCCCCGAGGTCGACCGAGCGGCCCGGCTGGGTGCCGGAGGCGTCGCCGACGAGGGTGCGGATGTAGGTGATCCGCTCGCCCTTCTTGCCGGACACCCGGGCCCAGTCGTCCGGGTTGGTGGTGCCCGTCAGGTCCTCGTTCTCCTTGAACTCGTCGAGGTATGCCTGCTCCAGGTGCCGCTCGCGCAGCCCCTCCTCGCCGCGGGTCAGGACGTCCTTGATCGCCAGCTTCTTGGCGCGGTCGACGATGTTGTGGACCATCGCACCGGAGGCGAAGTCGCGGAAGTAGAGCACCTCCTTGTCACCGCCGGCGTAGGTCACCTCGAGGAAGGCGTTGGCCGGGGACACGGCATACATCCGCTCCACGACGCCGTCGATGAGCGCCGCGACGCCGACCGCCCGGTCCCCGCCGTGCGCGTCCAGGACGCTGGGGTGCAGCGGGATGTCGGTGGTGAGGTACTTGCCGAAGATGTCACGGGCACCCTCCGCGTCGGGCCGCTCGATCTTGATCTTCACGTCCAGGCGCCCCGGGCGCAGGATGGCGGGGTCGATCATGTCCTCCCGGTTGGAGGCGCCGATGACGATGACGTTGTCGAGCCGCTCTACCCCGTCGATCTCGGCGAGAAGCTGGGGCACGATCGTCGTCTCGACGTCGGAGGAGACGCCCGAGCCGCGGGTGCGGAAGAGCGACTCCATCTCGTCGAAGAAGACCACCACCGGGTCGCCCTCGGCCGACTTCTCCCGGGCCCGCTGAAAGATCATCCGGATGTGCCGCTCGGTCTCCCCGACGTACTTGTTGAGCAGCTCGGGGCCCTTGATGTTGAGGAAGTAGCTGCGGGCGCCGCCGCGGTGAGGCCCTTCTGCTCCGCCGCCTGCCGGGCGAGCGAGGCGGCAACCGCCTTGGCGATGAGCGTCTTGCCGCACCCGGGCGGGCCGTAGAGCAGCACCCCCTTGGGCGGGCGCAGCTGGTGGCTCTCGTAGAGCTCGGCGTGCAGGAAGGGCAGCTCGACGGCGTCACGGATCTGCTCGATCTGGCCGCCCAGGCCGCCGATGTCGTCGTAGGAGATGTCCGGCACCTCCTCGAGCATGAGCTCGGTCACCTCGGGGCGTTCGATCCGCTCGGTGACGAAGCCGCTGCGGGAGTCCAGCAGCAGCGCGTCACCCACCCGCACCTGCTCCTGCGCCACCGACCCGGCGCGGTGGGCGATCCGCTCGTCCTCGCCCCGCACGAGCACCGTGAGCCGCCCGTCGTCGAGGACCTCCTTGCAGGTCACGACGTCCCCGGCCTGCTCGTAGCCGGCGACGCCGACGATCGCCTGGGCGTCGTTGAGCAGCACCTCGCGACCGGGGTGCAACGCCGTGCTGTCGACCTCGGAGGAGATCGTCGTGCGGATCCGGCGCCCTGCCACCGAGACGTCGGCGTCGCCGTCGACGAGCCGCAGCACCATGCCCATGGTCAGCGGGGGCGAGGCGAGGGCGTCCAGGTCCTCGCGCAGCCCCTCGATCTGCTTCTTCGCGCTGGACAGCGTGGTGCTCAGCGCCTCGTTGCGCCCCCGGAGCTCGGTCACCCGGGAGGTAAGGGTCTGCACCTGCTGCTGCAGGTGCCGCTCGCGCGGCGTCGGGTCGGTCACGTCTCCTCCTCCGGCTCGGTGTCGGACCCGGTCACCCGGGTGGCGGTGGCCTCGGCGTCGCGCCGGGTGCGGCGCAGCTTCTTGTCCGACACCGGGCGTTCGCCCAGGTCGGCGGGCTCCCACTCCCCGGTGGCAGGGGTGTAGTCCTCCCCGTAGGCGCCGGGGGCCGGGCGCTTCTTGCGCAGCGGCGCGTCGGTGCCGGGCGCCAGCCGGCGCAGGCTCACGAGGAAGCCGGTATGCCCGTGCATCCGGTGCTCGGGGCGGACCGCGAGCCCTTCGAGGTGCCACCCGCGCACCATCGACTCCCACGCCTGTGGCTCGGTCCAGCCGCCGGCAACCCTGGCCGCCTCGGCGACCCGCGAGAGCTGGGTGGTGGTGGCGACGTAGCAGATGAGCACGCCGCCCGGGGCGAGCGCCTCCCCCACGACGCCGAGGCAGTCCCAGGGCGCGAGCATGTCGAGGACCACCCGGTCCACCGTGCCCGGCTCCACCGCCTCCGGGAGCGCCTCCACGAGGTCGCCCACGGTCACCGTCCAGGCCGGGTGGTCCAGGCCGAAGAAGGACCGGGCGTTGGCCCGGGCGATGTCGGCGAAGTCCTCGCGCCGCTCGAAGCTCAGCAGCCGGCCGGACTCCCCCACGGCGCGCAGCAGCGACAGCGAGAGCGCCCCGGAGCCGACCCCTGCCTCGACGACGACCGCGCCGGGGAAGATGTCGGCATACGTCACGATCTGTCCGGCGTCCTTGGGGTAGACGACCTGGGCGCGCGCGGCATGGAGAGGACGAAGTCGGAGAGCAGCGGGCGCAGCGCGAGGTACTCGGCGCCGGAGGTGTGCCGCACGACCGAGCCGTCGGGGGCGTCGATGAGGTCGTCGTGCCGCAGGTGGCCGCGGTGGGTGTGGAACTCCTTGCCGACCTCCAGGGTGATGGTGTGCATCCGTCCCTTGGGATCGGTCAGCTGCACGCGGTCGCCCGCCCGGAAGGGTCCGCGCCGCATGTCGGCGCCCGTCGGCCTGCTCACCTGGTCAGTCTACGAGCGGGGCGCCGGTGAGCTCGTGCGTGCTCACCACGCCCCAGGGCCGGCCGTCGTCGTCCAGCAGGGCGACGACGCCGGACCCGGACCGGCGCATGACGTCGATGACGCTGTCGAGCCTCGCCTCGGGCGCCATCGGCACGGCCCAGCCGCCGGGGAGCCGGACCGCCACGGCCGAGACCGGGGTGCCGGTCCACTGCTCGCGCGGGACCCGCTGCAGCGAGGGCGGGTCGACGAGGCCCTCTGGGCGCCCGTCCGCGTCGAGCACGACCCACACCGGCCGCTCGGACCAGGCGACGGTGTGCAGCGGCTCGTCGTTGCGGACGACACCGGCGGGCAGGGCGGCGTCGCCGAGCCGTCGGCGGGAGGCACGTCGGCCGTGGACGCCGACCTTGATCGCCTGGCTGGCGCCCTGCCACAGGAAGAGCCCCACGAGGGCCACCCACGCGACGCGGGTGAACGGCACCCGCTCGCCCTGGAGTAGCGGCGGGAGGAGCAGCGCGAGGGCCACGAGCACGACGACGGCGCGACCGGCCCAGCCGGCGGTGATGGTGCCGACGTGCCGGTCGCCGGACAGCTTCCAGACCAGGGCCTCCAACAGGTAGCCCCCGTCCAGCGGCAGCCCGGGGACGAGGTTGAAGACCGCCACGAAGGAGTTGGCCCAGGTGAAGGCATACGCCAGCAGGAGCGGGACGCCGGTGCCGTCCACGAGGGTCCAGGACCACCAGCCGAGCACAGCGAGCAGCCCGTTGGCCAGCGGCCCGACCACCGCGACCGCCGCGCTGCGCCCGGGCGTCCCGCCGGCCCCGTCGTGCGCGGTGTGGCCGCCCCAGAAGTCGGCGACGATCCGGGAGACGCCGAAGCCGACGCGCTGCGCGACGAGGGCGTGCGCCGCCTCGTGCACGAGCACGGAGACCAGCAGCAGCAGCACGAAGACGAGGGCGACGGCATAGCTCCACAGCCCCAGCTCGGGCAGGACGCGCCCCACCGTCGGCCCGAAGAGGGCGATCATGACGACGGCGACGAGGACCCAGCTGCGGCCGAGGTAGATCGGGATTCCGGACAGGGTGCCGATGCGCCACCCGGGCTGTCGCTCCATCCTCCGAGCGTAGAGTGCGGCGCATGGAGCCGGGCACCGAGGACTGCGCCCGTGCCCTCTCCCCGTCGCGGGCCGCCGACTTCATGCAGTGCCCGCTGCTCTACCGGCTGCGGGTCGTCGACCGCCTCCCCGAGCCGCCGAGCGCGGCCGCCGCCCGCGGGAGCCTCGTGCACGCGGTCCTGGACCGCATCTTCGACCGTCCGGCGCAGGAGCGCACCCTGGAGCAGGCGACCGCCCTGGTCCCCGCCGAGTGGGAGCGCATGGTCGCGCAGGAGCCGGAGCTGGCCGGGCTCGCTGTCGCCGACACCGCCGGTGCGGCCGACGGGCTGCTGGCGCGCTGGTTCGAGCTGGAGGACCCGACGAGGCTGGAGCCGGCCGAGCGCGAGCTCTACGTCGAGGCCGACCTGGACGGGCTGGTCATCCGCGGGTATGTCGACCGCCTGGACGAGGCGCCGGACGGGGCGCTGCGGGTGGTGGACTACAAGACCGGTCGCGCACCCTCGGAGACCTTCGAGGGGCGGGCGCTGTTCCAGCTGAAGTTCTACGCGCTCGCGCTGTGGCGCAGCCGCGGGGTCCTGCCGCGGCGGCTGCAGCTGGTCTACCTGGGCGACCGGACGGTGCTGTGGATCGACCCCACCGAGGCCGAGCTGCGGGCCACCGAGCGCAAGATCCGTGCGCTGTGGGCGGCCATCGAGCAGGTCGCCATCTCCGGTGACTGGCGCCCGCGGCGGGGCCGAGCCTGCACCTGGTGCTCCTTCCAGGAGCACTGCCCGGCCTGGGGTGGGACGCCGCCACCGCTGCCGGAGGGCGCGACCCTGCTGGCGCTGGACCCGCGGTCGGCGGGGCGGGTCAACACCGGGCAGGACGCGCGGTCAGCCGCGGGGTGAGCCGTCGTCGCGCCGCCGCAGGTAGCGCTCGAACTCCTTGGCGATCGCGTCGCCGGAGGCCTCCGGCAGGTCAGCGGTGTCCTGCGCCTCCTCGAGCTGGCGGACGTAGTCGGCGACCTCCTCGTCGGTCGAGGCGAGGTCGTCCACGCCGCGCTCCCAGGCCCGCGCCGACTCGGTGATCGCGGTGTCGTCGATGACGCAGTCGAGCAGCTCCTCCAGCTGCCCCAGCAGCGCCAGCGAGGCCTTCGGCGAGGGCGGGCCCCCGGCGTAGTGCGGGACGGCTGCCCAGCAGGACAGGGTCGGGACGTCCTGCTGCCGCGCCTCGTCCGAGAGCACGCCCACGATGCCGGTCGGGCCCTCGTAGGTGCTCGGCTCGATGTCCTCACTGCTGGCCAGCAGCTCGGCGTCCTCGGAGCTGACGCTGACCGGGATGGGTCGGGTGTGCGGGACGTCGGCCAGCAGGCCGCCGAGCACGATCATCAGCTGGACGTCGCGCGACAGCAGGTAGGCGAGCAGGTCGCTGGCGAAGGTCCGCCACCGGACCGAGGGCTCGATGCCCAGCACCAGCAGCACGTCCCGGCCCAAGGGGGTGTTGCGGGCGAGCATCACCCGGGTGCTCGGCCACCGGATCATCCTGCGGCCGTCCACGGTGAGCACCTGCGGGCGGTTGACCTGGAAGTCGTAGAAGTCCTCCGGGTCGATCGCGGCGACCACCTCGGCGTCCCACACCTGCGCCAGGTGCTCCACGACGCTGGAGGCGCACTCGCCCGCGTCGTTCCATCCCTCGAAGGCCGCGATGACGATCGGGTCGCGCAGCTCGCCCGTGTCCTGCAGCTCGATCACTGCCTCACCTTCCTGATCGGCACCGTGCGACCACCCTAGACGCTCTGCTCTAGCGTGGGGGCGTGACGCGCCAGCACCCCGACCAGCCCTTGCTGCCCGCCGCCGTCCTGTGGGACATGGACGGCACCATTGTCGACACCGAGCCGTCCTGGATCGCCGAGGAGTACCTCCTCGTCGAGGAGGCCGGGGGCACGTGGACCGACGACGACGCCCACGACCTCGTCGGGCAGGACCTGCTGACCTCGGCCCGGATGATCCTCGAGCGCACCCCGGTCCAGGGGGATCCGGAGGACGTGGTGCGGCGGCTCCTCACCGGCGTGGTGCGGCGGACCCGGGCGCACGTCCCGTGGCGTCCGGGAGCCGTCGAGCTGCTGCGGGCCGTCCGCGCGGCCGGTGTGCCGTGCGCCCTGGTCACGATGTCGTGGACCGAGCTCGCCGACGTGCTCGTGGAGCACCTCCCCGCAGGCACCTTCGACGCCGTCGTCACCGGCGACCAGGTGAGCCACGGCAAGCCGCACCCCGAGGCCTACCTCGACGCGGCGCGCCGGCTGGGCGTGGAGCCGCGACGCGCGGTCGCCGTCGAGGACTCCTTCACCGGGGCCACCGCCGCGACGGCGGCCGGGGTCCCGACGCTGGTGGTCCCGCACACCGTCGCGGTGCCGAGCCTGCCCGGGGCGATGCAGGTCGGCACGCTGGAGGGGCTGTCGCCGACGGATCTCGCCGAGGTCGGGCGGACGCTGGTCTCAGAGCTGCACCCCGAGGAGCGCGTCGACCGCGCGCGGGACCAGGCCTGAGGCGGGCTCGCCCGCCGCGACGGTCGTCGCCCAGTCGTCGACCGCGTCGAGCGCGCCGGGGGTGTCGAGGTCGTCGGCGAGACGCTCCCGCAGCCGGAGGACGGTGGACCGACCGATCTCGGTGACCGTGTCGTGGGCAGCCATGTCGCTCGCCCGGCGCCACAGCTCGAGCCGTTCCACGGCCTCGCGCAGGACCTGGTCGGTCCACTCCCACTCGGTGCGGTAACGCTTCGAGAGCAGGGCCAGCCGGATCGCCATCGGGTCGACGCCGGAGGCCCGGAGCCGGGACACGAGCACGAGGTTGCCCCTGCTCTTGCTCATCTTGCCGCCGTCGAGCCCGACCATCGCCTGGTGCACGTAGGCACGCGCGAAGCAGTCATCCCCGCACAGCGCGGCCGCCTGGACGGCGCTCATCTCGTGGTGCGGGAAGACCAGGTCGGTGCCGCCGCCCTGCACGTCGAAGGCGGCGCCGAGGTAGCGCTGGGCGATCGTGGAGCACTCGATGTGCCAGCCCGGGCGTCCCTGGCCGAGCGAGGCGCCGTCCCAGTGCGGCTCCCCCGCGCGTCCGGAGCGCCAGAGCAGCGGGTCCAGCGGGTCCCGCTTGCCCTCCCGGTCAGGGTCGCCCCCGCGGTCGGCGAAGACCTCCATCATCTCCGCCCGGCTCCAGCCCGAGACGGCCCCGAAGCTCGGCTGGGTCGCCAGGTCGAGGTAGACGTCCTCGCCGGTGGCTCCCTCGGCGACCGGCTCCCCGTCGGGCACCGCCAGCCGGTATGCCGTGCCGGCCGCGAGCAGCCGCTCCACCGCGCTGACGTCGTCCGGGATGCCCTCGACCGCACCGACGTAGTGGTCCGGCGGCAGCACCCGCAGCGCCTCCATGTCCTCGAAGAACAACCCGATCTCGCGGGACGCCAGCTCGCGCCAGTCGATCCCGTCGCGCTCGGCCCGCTCCAGCAGCGGCTCGTCGACGTCGGTGACGTTCTGGACATAGGTGACCTGCAGACCCGCGTCCCGCCAGGCGCGCTGCAGCACGTCGAAGGTGACGTAGGTGGCGGCGTGCCCGAGGTGGGTGGCGTCGTAGGGGGTGATGCCGCACACGTAGAGGCGCGCGCGGCCGTCGCCGTCGCCACCGCCGACCGGGACCAGGGATCCGGTGGCGGTGTCATGGACCCGGACGGGTCTACCGTCGTGGTCGATCGGCAGCCGTGGGACGTCGGTGGTCGACCAGGTCATCACGTCGGGGAGCCTAACCCTCGCCCCTGACGCCACCCCAATCGCCCGTCCTCACCAGTCCGTCCCTCCCCCAGAGCCCGGGGAGCCGAGGCTGGACCGGGCGCTCACCAGAGCGGCCACGGCAGCGGGTAGCGGTCGGCCGGCGGCATCGGCAGGATGCCCGCCTCGAGCAGTGCCTCCGTCCGGTGCCGCAGCCCGGCCAGCTCGGCCGGGCTCAGCAGGGTCGCGAGCACGTCGGCCGTCTCCCCCGCCTCCGCCAGCACCTCGGCCACGGCCGTCACGCGTCGCCGGTCCTCCTCGGGCAGCGCCTCACCCGCGAAGCCCCACAGCACGGTGCGCAGCTTGTCGTCCTCGTGCAGCGCGAGGCCGTGGTCGAAGCCACGCAACCGGCCCTCGACGTCGATCGTCAGGTGGGCAGCCTTGCGGTCGGCGTTGTTGAGGACGACGTCCAGAGTGGCCATCGTCCGCAGCCGGGGGTCGTCCGCGTGCGCCACCACGACCGGCGAGCCGTGCTCGTCCTCGGCCTGGACGACCGCCCGCCAGCCCGGCTCCAGGTCCTCGGGCGCGAGCACGTCGACCAGCCCGGCCGAGGGGTCGACGAGCCGCTCGGGCTCCTGCTCGACCCACCACTGCACCGACCCCTCCCCGAGCGGGCCGTCACGCAGGACCGTGGGCGGCACCAGGTCGAAACCACCGGCGCGGGACACGGCATACGCCGCGACCTCACGCGCGGCGAGCGAGGCGGGCGGGAAGTCGTGGAGCGGTCGCTCACCCCGCGCCGGCTTGTAGACGGCCCGGTGACCCGTGGCGGCGCCGTCCTGCGCGAGCTCGACGAGGAGGGTGAGGTTGGAGGCCTGGGTCAGCCGTCCGACCGGCTCCAGCGCGCAGTCCCGCAGCAGGGCCAGCGCCTCGTCCTCCCGCACGTCAGCGGCGGTAGCCGTTGGCGCGGGGGCAGATGTGGCCTCCGGGGTCGAGCGGCTGGCCGCAGAACGGGCAGGACGGGCGGCCACCCTCGATCGAGGCGGTGCACCGCTGCGCGAAGGCGCGCGCCCGGCCGGGCTCCAGGACGATCCGGAGGGACTGTGGGGGCAGACCCGCCCACGGCAGGTCGGCCGGCTCCTCCTCGCCGCTCAGCTCGGCGACATCCTCCTCGCTCGGACGGTCGTAGGCCTCGAGCACGATGCGGCGCTGCCCCGCCTCCCAGGCGACGGAGAGCCGCTGCACGCGGAAGTCGTCCTCGATGGGGGTGTCGAGCGGCGCGTTGTCGGTGTAGGCCTCGGCGGCCTCCTCGCTGCCCTCGTCCCCGGCCACGTCGTCCAGCATCTCCACGAGGGACTCCCCCAGCAGGCGCACCTGCTCCTTCTCCAGGGAGACCGTCATCACCCGCTGGCCGTCGCTGGCCTGGAGGAAGAAGGTGCGGCCCCCGGGAGGACCGACGCTGCCGGCGACGCACCGCTCCGGCGGGTCGAAGACGTGCTCAGCCATGCCGTCAGCCTACGTCCTGGGAGGTCGGCAACCGCTGTCGCCACCGCCCCCGTGTCCCGCGCCACCTCCGACGTCGGCGTCCCCCGAGGCCCCCTCGCTGCTCACCCGGGCGACCAGTCCGGAGAGGTCCAGCGGGTCGCTGCCGGTGTCGTTGGTGCGCAGGACGAAGGGTCGGGCGGCCGTGCGGTGCACCAGGCTGATCGAGGCCGGGTCGACCACGATGCGCTGGAAGTCGTCGAGCCGGGTGGCGAGGGCGTCGGCCAGGATCGCCTTGATGACGTCGCCGTGGCTCACCGCGACCCAGACCGCGCCCGGGCCGTGCTCGGACTCGATCTGCGCGTCCCAGCGTGCGACGGCGCGCACCGCCCGGTCAGCCATGTCGGCCATCGACTCGTGCGCGAAGTCGTCGTCCGCGGGGAAGGTCACCGACGAGGGCTCGTCCTGCACCGCCCGCCACAGCGGGTCGTCCGCCAGCTCCTTCAGCGGCCTGCCGGTCCACGCGCCGTAGCGCGCCTCCCCCAACCCGTCCTCGGTATGCCTGTCGACCGCACGGTCGGCGGGCTGCGCCGCGAGCAGGGCGGCGGCGGTCTCCTGGCAGCGCTGCAGCGGGCTGGCGACCACCGCGGCGAGCGGCGTCGCGGCGAGCCGCTCGCCCACGCGACGCGCCTGCTGGGCGCCGGTGTCGTCGAGCCCGAGACCGGGACTCCACCCGGCCAGGACCCCGTCGGCGTTGGCCTGGGTGCGGCCGTGGCGCACCAGGACGCAGATCGCCATCAGGACCCCCCGAGCCGGGAGTGCGCCTCGACGGCGGCCTCGAGCCCCAGCATGCGGGCCTCGAGATCCGTGCCCCACGGCGCCACCGTGAGGGTGGTGATGCCGGCGTGCTGGTAGCGCCGCATCCGTTCGGTGATCCGGTCGACGTCGCCGAGCAGGCTGGTGTCGTCGACGAACTGCGGCGGCAGCGCCGCCGCCGCCTCGCCCCAGCGCCGGTCGAGGTAGAGCTCCTGCACCTGCTGCGCCTCCCGCTCGTAGCCCATCCGGCAGGCGAGCTGGTTGTAGAAGTTGTGCTCCCGGCTGCCCATTCCGCCGACGTAGAGCGCCGGGTAGGGGCTCACGGTGCGGGCGCAGGCCTCGAGGTCCTCGCCGGTGGCGAGCGCGACGGTGGCGTCGGTCTGGAAGCCACCGTCCGGCAGCGGGTCGGCCCGCCGCCGCATCCCGGCCTCGAGGTGCTCGCGCTGCTCGGCGAAGAAGTCAGGTGCCACGAAGACCCCGAGCCAGCCCTCGGCGATCTCCCCCGCGAGCTCGAGGTTCTTCGGGCCGACGGCGGCGAGGTAGATCGGGATGGACGGCCGGTGGACGTGCGTGAGCCGCAGGGCCTTGCCCGGCCCGTCGGGCAGCGGGAGGGTGAAGAACTCTCCCTCGTGGCTCACCGGCCGGTGCCGCAGCGCGGTCCGGACGATCTGGGCATACTCCCGCGTCCGGGCCAACGGCTTGGCGAACCGGACGCCGTGCCAGCCCTCGGAGACCTGTGGCCCGCTGACGCCCAGGCCGAGCCGGAAGCGGCCCTTCGACAGGCTGTCCAGGCTGACTGCCGCCATCGCCGTCGCTGCCGGGGTCCGCGCCGGGATCTGCATCACGCCCGCGCCCAACCCGATCCGCTCGGTCTGCGCCGCGAGGTAGGACAGGATCGTCACGGAGTCGGGCCCATACGCCTCGGCGACCCAGACGACGTCCACCCCCAGCTCGTCGGCGCGGCGCACCAGCGCCAGATTGTCCTCGTCGCGTCCCTGCCCCCAGAAGCCGCAGCTCAGCCCCAGCCGCACGGATCAGTGCCGTCCCGAGGTGGTGTCGTCGAGATCCTCGTCGTCGTCCTCCACCTCCGGGTCGTCGAGCTCCTCGTCGAGATCGTCGTCGTCCAGGTCGTCGTCGAGGTCGTCATCGTCCTCGCCGTCATCTGCGTCCTCGTCGTCGTCGCTCGCGAGGTCGTCATCGTAGACCTCCAGCGGCGTCACCTCGCCGTAGGCGTCCATGAGCGCGTCGTCGTAGGCGGTGAACGCCTCGGCGATCCGCTCGTAGGCCTCGATCACCGCCGGGTCGTCCTCGCCGCGGCTGACGGCCGAGGTCTCCAGGTGGGTCTCAAGGGCGGCGACGAGGGCGGTCAGGGCGGCACGCGGGTCTGCGGTCATGGGGTGACGGTAGCGCGGATCGCTTCCGCGCGGCGGGTTGTTTCTCCAGGCCGAGAAGGGGTGCCTATGCTGGGCGGCCATGGTGGAGTACGAGTACCGCGAGCTCACCTTCCACCGCGACCAGGGGCGCGGTGAGGTGCGGCAGGCGCTCACCGAGCACGCGGAGTACGGCGCGTGGGAGCTGGCCCGGGTCCGGGTCTACCTCGGGGGCGTGCGCCGCGTGCTGTTGCGCCGCAAGATCATCCGCGTCCGCCGCACCGCCTGACCGCCTCTCGCGACCGGCCGCACGGTCTGCGACGACCGGCCGCGCGGTCTGTCAGCAGTCGGCGATCAGCTGGCCCAGCACCCGCGTGCCGAAGCGGATGGCGTCGACCGGTACGCGCTCGTCCACGCCGTGAAACATGCCGACGAAGTCGAGGTCCTCGGGCAGCCGCAGCGGCGCGAAGCCGTAGCCGGTGATGCCGAGCCGGGACAGATGCTTGTTGTCGGTGCCGCCGGACAGGCAGTACGGCAGGACATGCGCACCCGGGTCCTCCTTCAGCAGCGCGCGCTTCATCGAGTCGACCAGCTCGCCGCTGCTCGGCGCCTCGAGCGCGACGTCCTTGTGCTCGATCTCGACCTCGACGTGCTCACCGGCCAGCTCCCGGATCGTGCCGAGCAGCTCCTCCTCGTGCCCCGGCAGGAAGCGGCAGTCCAGCGAGGCGGAGGCGCTCTGCGGGATGACGTTCATCTTGTAGCCGGAGTCGAGCATCGAGAAGTTCGAGGTGTCCTGCAGCGTGCCCTCGACGAAGCGGCGCGCCCCACCGAGCCGGGCTAGCACGTCCTCGACCCGCTCCTCGCTCCAGCCCTCCCCGGTGACGCGCTCGACCCCGTCGAAGAGCTCGCGCACCGAGGCGATGTAGGTGCGCGGCCACTCGTGGGCGTCGATCCGGGCGATCGCCTCGGCCAGCCGCACGATGGCGTTCTCGGGGTTGGGGACCGAGCCGTGCCCTGCGCGACCGCGCGCGTGCAGCCGCAGCCACGCGATCCCCTTCTCCGCCGTCTGCAGCAGGTATGCCCGCGTCGGCGCCCCGGTCGCGTGGTCCGGCAGGGTGATCGAGAAGCCGCCGACCTCGCTGATCGCCTCGGTGCAGCCCTCGAACCACTCCGGGTGCTCGGCGACGACGTGCCCGGCGCCCTGCGTGCCCCCGGCCTCCTCGTCGGCGAAGAAGGCCCAGACGATGTCGCGCGGAGGCTTCTCCCCGGACCGGGCGAGCTGGCGCAGGGTCGCCAGCAGCATGGCGTCCATGTCCTTCATGTCGACCGCGCCGCGGCCCCAGATCATCCCGTCCTTCTCCACGGCCTCGAACGGGTCGACGGACCAGTCCTCGGCCGCCGCGGGGACGACGTCGAGGTGGCCGTGCAGGACCAGGCCCGGTCGGAAGCTGTCCCGGCCCGGGGTCCGCACGACGACGCTGGTCCGCTCGGGGTGGTCCGCGGGCGCGGTGACCTGCGGGTCCAGCCCGACCTCCCGGAGCAGCTCCACGACGTAGTCCGCTGCGGCCCGCTCCCCCGGCCCGCTGCCGTCGCCGTAGTTGCTGGTGTCGATCCGGATGAGCTCCTTGCAGATCCGGACCGCCTCCTCCTCGGCGGTGCTGGAGGCGGTGAGGTCGTCATGCGTCGAGGTCATGGCGCCACCCTAGTCAGTCTGGACACGGCATAGCGCGGAGGACCGGTCCAGCCGCACCGATGCTCACCGGTACGCCACCGCTCCCCACGCGATCTCGTCAACCGTCGCCGTGAACGGCACCGGCGTCCGGCTCACTCGTGCTCCTCGGCGAAGAGCTCGAGGTGGCGGCACTCCCGGCAGCGCAGCGCGCGGACCGGGTGCCGGGCGGCCTGGTCGAGCGCGGCGAAGCCGAAGATCTCGGTCGACGGCGGCTCCCCCACCCACTCCACGTGCCCGGTCGTGCCGTCGCCGCGACCGATGAGGAACCCCTCGTCCACGAGGCCGAGACTGCCGCAGGCGGTGCACGTCGCGCGCGCCCGCTGCCAGGCGTCGTCGCCGGCCGCCCCGGTGACGAGCCGGTGCATCCCGTCGCCGCGCGCCGGCTCCGCCGGCAGGTCCTCGCTCACGACCGGATCACGCCGTGAGCTTGCCCTCGATGCACTCGACGAACTGGCCGAGCAGCTTGTCCGAGACGCTCTGCATGACGCCGCGGCCGAACTGCGCCGGCTTGCCGGTGATGTTCATCGAGGTGAGCACGTCGGCTTTGGTGCCGGTCCCGTCCGGCTCGAGCTGCAGGGTGACCGTCGCCGAGGCGTTGCCCAGGCCCCGCAGGCCCTTGCCGAGCCCTTCGATGACGGCACGGTGCGCCTCGTCGTCGCGCTCGAGGAACCTGCCCTCGCCCTGGTAGGTCACGCCGATCGGGCCCAGCTTGACCTTGACGTTGCCGGTGAACTCCTGCTCCGACGCCGAGGTGACCGTGGCGCCGGGGAAGCAGCCGCCGACCTGCTCCAGGTCGGTGAGCAGCGCCCAGGTCTGGTCCGGTGGCGCGTCGACGGTGAAGGTGTGGTGCAGCTCCATCGCCATGGGGTCAGGCCCCTGTCGCGGCCAGCACGGCGCGCCGGGTGAGCACCCCGGCGACGTGCTTGCGGTAGTCCGCCTGGCCGTTGAGGTCCGAGGGTGGATCGGTGCCTTCGCCCACCTGGGCGCAGACCTCGGCGATCGCCTCCTCGGTCGCCTCCTTGCCGACCAGTGCCTGCTCCACCGCGGTCGCCCGCAGCGGGGTGGCACCCATGTTGGTCAGCCCGACCTTGGCCTCGGCGATGGTGCCGCCCTCGGCCCTCACGGCCGCGGCGATGCCGATGATCGCCCACTGGTGCGACACGCGCACGAACTTCTCGTAGTGCGCACCCCACCCGGTGTGCTTCGGGATCTCCACCGCCACGAGCAGCTCGTCCTCGCCGACCGCGGTCTCGAAGAGGTCGACGAAGAAGTCGCTGCCCTTGACGATGCGCTCGCCGTCCTGGCCTTGGATGACCATGCGCCCGTCGAGCGCGAGCACGGGCGCGCCGACGTCACCCGCCGGATCCGCGTGCGCCAGCGCGCCGCAGACCGTGCCGCGGTGCCGGATCTGTTCGTCGGCGACCTCCTTGAGGGAGGTGTGCAACAGCGCGAGGTGCTCCCGGACGAGGTCGGAGTCGAGGGCGTCCTGGTAGGTCGCTCCCGCGCCGATCCGGATGGCGTCGCCGACCTCGGTGATGCCCTTGATCTCCTCGATCCGGGAGATGTCGACGATGATGCCGGGCGCGTTGAGCCGCATGCGCAGCACCGGCAGCAGCGACTGACCGCCGGACATGACCTTGGCCTCGTCGCCGTGCTCGGCGAGCAGCGCGAGCGCCTCGGCCACCGTCGCGGGTGCGGCGTAGTCGAACTCGGGGGGGATCATGCCTGACCGCCTTCCTGCGTCGTCGTGGTCGTCGACGTCGGCGCGTCACCGGTGCCGGACGGACCAGGTGGGTCCTGGTTGGGCTCACCCTGGATGAAGTGACCGGCGGCGTCCTCCGCCGTCTCGGCCCGTGCTCCGGCGTTCCCCTCCTGGATGGCCCGCCACACCCGCTCGGGGGTGCAGGGCATGAGGATGTCCTCGACGCCGTACTGCCGGATCGCGTCGAGCACCGCGTTGACCACGGCTGGTGTGGAGGCGATGCACCCTGCCTCGCCCACGCCCTTGACCCCGAGGTCGTTCGACGTCGCCGGCGAGGTGGTGCGGTCGGTGACGAAGTTGATGGTGTCCGCCGTGGTCGGCAGCGTGTAGTCGACGAACGAGCCGGAGACCAGCGTCCCCTGGTCGTCGTAGACCGCCTCCTCCCACAGCGCCTGGGCGATGCCCTGGACGAGCCCGCCGTGGACCTGGCCCTCGACGATGAGCGGGTTGACCACGTTGCCGATGTCGTCGACGCAGACGTAGGACCGCATCGTCGTCGCCCCGGTCTCGGTGTCGACCTCCATCGCGCACAGGTGGGTGCCGTGCGGGAAGGAGAAGTTGACCGGGTCGAAGGTCGCGTCGGCGTCCAGGCTCGGCTCCATGCCGTCCGGGAGGTCGTGCGCGGCGAAGACCGCGAGCGCGAGCCCCGCGAGCCCGATGCCCTCCTGGTCCTCGCCGGCGCCCAGGACGGTGAACTTCCCGTCACGGAACTCCAGGTCGTCCACGTTGGCCTCGAGCTGGTGCGCCGCGAGCGGTTTCGCCTTCTCGATGACCTTCTTGGCGGCGTTGATGACCGCCTGCCCGCCGACCACGAGGGACCGCGAGCCGTAGGTGTCCAGCCCCTTGTGGCTGATCTGGGTGTCCCCGTGCAGCACCTCGACGTCTTCGAAGGGCACCCCGAGCTGGTCGGCCACGATCTGGCTCCAGGCGGTCTCGTGCCCCTGCCCGTGGGCGGAGGAGCCGGTGATGACCTCCACCTTGCCGGTCGGCAGCATCCGCACCGAGGCGTGCTCCCAACCACCGGCGCCGTAGTTGAGCGAGCCCAGCACCCGGGACGGAGCCAGCCCGCACATCTCGGTGAACGTCGAGATGCCGATCCCGAGCTGGACCCGGTCGCCGCTCTCCCGGCGACGCCGCTGCTCGGCCCGCAGCTCGTCATACCCGAAGAGCTCCTTGGCGCGGTCGGTGGCGGCCTCGTAGTTGCCGGAGTCGTACTCCAGCCCGCACACCGTGGTGAAGGGGAACTCGTCGTGGGTGATCCAGTTCTGCTCGCGCACCTCCATCGGGTCGCGCCCCAGCTCGAGCGCGAGCTCGTCCATGATCCGCTCGATGGCGAAGGTCGCCTCCGGCCGACCGGCGCCGCGGTAGGCGTCGGTCCACGTCTTGTTGGTGAAGACGTTGGTGCAGGCGAAGTGGTAGGCGGGGAACTTGTAGATCGAGTTGAACATGAAGGCGCCCAGGATCGGCACGCCGGGCGTGACCAGACCGAGGTATGCCCCCATGTCGGCGAGCAGCTCCACCTTGAGCCCGGTGACGGTGCCGTCGGACCTCGCGGCGAGCGTGAGCTTCTGCCACTGGTCGCGGCCGTGGTGGGCCGAGAGCAGGCTCTCGCTGCGGGTCTCGGTCCACTTGCAGGGCCGGCCGGTGTGCCGGGCCATGAGGAAGGTGATGATCTCCTCCGGGGTGACCTGCAGCTTGCCGCCGAAGCCGCCGCCCACGTCGGGGGCGATGACGCGCACCTTGCCCTCGTCGACGCCCAGGGTCATCGCCAGCATGAGCCGCAGGATGTGCGGCACCTGGGTGGCCGACCACATGACGAACTGCTCGCCCGTGGGGTCGACGACGGTCGAGCGTGGCTCCATGAAGGCGGGGATGAGCCGCTGCTGGCGAAACTCGCGCTCGACGACGACATCGGCCTCCGCGATCGCGTCGTCGACGCTGGAGCCGGTGCCGGCCTCGGCCGAGTCGAAGACCCAGGTGGCCGAGCGGTTGGTGCCGAGGTCGGGGTGCGCCAGCGCCTCGTCGGCGGCCGCGGCCTTGAGGTCGAGCACCGCGGGCAGGTCCTCGTAGTCGACGTCGACCAGCTCGGCGGCGTCCCGGGCCGCCGCGGCGGTGCGGGCGGCGACGACGGCGACGATCTCGCCGGAGAAGGCGACGCGGTCGACGGCGATGGCCGGGTGGGGCGGTGCCTTCTGGTCCTCGGTGATGGGCCAGGCGCAGGGCAGGCTGCCCTGCAGGTCCTTGACGTCCTCGCCGGTCAGCACGGCGATGACACCCTGCGACTCCTGGGCCGCGGTGGCGTCGACGCCGGTGATCCGGGCGTGGGCGACCGGGCTGCGGACCATGGCCAGGTGCAGCATCCCCTGGAGCTGGAGGTTGTCGGTCCACTTGGTGCGGCCGGTGATGAGCCGCTGGTCCTCCTTGCGGCGCCGGTCGCGGCCGACCTCCCCGCTCGGGGACGCCGCGTCGGTGGCCGGCCTGTCGTCGACCGCGGTCATGACTGCTCACCTCCGGTGGCGGTGCCCTGGCCGGAGGCCTGCAGGACCGCCTTGACGATGTTGTGGTAGCCGGTGCACCGGCACAGGTTGCCCTCCATGCCGACGCGGACCTCCGCCTCGGTGGGGCTCGGGTTGCTGCTGAGCAGGTCGGTGGCCTGCATGATCATGCCGGGGGTGCAGTAGCCGCACTGCAGAGCGTGGCAGTCGCGGAAGGCCTCCTGGACCGGGGTGAGAGACTCCCCGTCGGCCAGCCCCTCGATGGTCGTGACCTCGTGGCCGTCGGCCTGGACGGCGAGGACGTTGCAGGACTTCACGCTGCGACCGTCGAGCAGGACCGTGCAGGCGCCGCAGTTGCTGGTGTCGCAGCCCACCACGGTCCCGGTCTTGCCGAGGGTCTCGCGCAGGTGGTAGACGAGCAGGGTCCGGGGTTCCACGTCGTCGGTGTAACTGGTGCCGTCGACCTTCACGGTGATCTTCATGCAGCCCTCCGTCGGGCAGTCGGGACGTCGCTGTCCCTGCCGATCCTGCCGTGACCCAGGTCACCCTGCAACAGATGAGCGGACGCCCGGTCGCACCGGCATTCGGGCACGCGAAGGGGCGCTAAATCCGGCTCACGCGGTATGCCGGTGGATCTCGCCCTCGGTGTCGCGCAGCGGCTCCCCGCGCCCGCCCCAGCGCAGGGCGATGATCTCCGAGGCGATGCTCACCGCGGTCTCCTCCGGGGTGCGCGCGCCGAGGTCCAGACCGATGGGGCTGCGCAGCCGCTCCAGCTGCGGGTCGGTCACGCCGACCTCGCGCAGCCGGGCCAGCCGGTCCTCGTGGGTGCGGCGCGACCCCATGGCCCCGATGTAGGCGAGCTCGGGCGTGTCCTCGCCGAGCAGGACCTCGAGCAGCGGCACGTCGAACTTCGGGTCGTGGGTGAGCACGCAGGCGACCGTCCGCTCGTCGAGCGCGCCCGCGGCGACCTGCTCCTCGACATACCGGTGCGGCCAGGAGACCACCACCTCCTCGGCCTCCGGGAAGCGGGACGCCGTGGCGAAGACCGGTCGGGCGTCGCAGACGGTGACGCGGTAGCCGAGGAAGGTCCCCACGCGCGCGACGGCGGCGGCGAAGTCGATCGCGCCGAAGACGAGCATCCGCGGGCGGGGGGCGTAGGAGGCGACGAAGACGCGCATCCCCTCGCCGCGACGTTCACCGTCCGGGCCGTACTCCAGGGTCGCGGTGCGGCCCTGGGCTAACATGCCCCGGGCGTCGTCGGACACGGCCGCGTCCGCCCGGTCGCTGCCAAGGCTGCCCGCGGTGTCCCTGCCCTCGGGGCGGACCACCATGCGGCGTCCGACGTGGCTGGCATCGGGATGGGCGACCACGGTGGCCACGGCCACCGGTCGGCCCGCGCCGATGTCGGCGGCCACCTCGCCGAGCCCCGGGAAGTCGTCCTGGGAGACCCGCTCGACGTAGACGTCGAGGATGCCGCCGCAGGTCAGACCCACCCCCATCGCCTCGTCGTCGGAGACGCCGTAGCGCTGGAGCACCGGGGTGCCGTCGGCGATGACCTGCTGGCCCAGCTCGTAGACCGCACCCTCGACGCACCCGCCTGAGACCGACCCGACGGCCTCGCCGTCCTGCCCCACCAGCATCGAGGCCCCCGGCTGGCGCGGCGCGGAGCGCCAGGTGCCCACCACGGTGGCCATCGCGGCGGTCTCCCCCGCCGCCCACCAGCCCTCGAGGCGGTCCAGGACATCGCGCATGGTCCGATCGTGCCACGGACCCCCGGCGCCGTCCTGACGGTCCCGTGGGAGTCGGGACCCTTCCCGACTCCCACGGGACGCTGCGCGGTGATCGGATGATGCCGTCCGGGAGCGACGACGCAGGTCAGCGCTGGTATACCTGCGCCATGTCGACACCGCGCCGAGCGCGCCGCCGAGCCACCCCGACCTCACTCGCGCTCCTCGTGGCGCTGACGGTGGCACTGATGACCGGCTCCACCGGCCCCGCCGCGGCCTCGCACGACGACTACGGGCCCGGCGAGGTGATCCTGCGCGACGAGCCGGGCTCGCGCGACCGGGTGAGCGTCGTCTTCCCGGAGGACACCCCGCACGAGGACGCCGAGGCCCGGGTCCGCGACGTCGCAGAGGCGAACGGGCTGGAGGTCGCCGACCTCGACGTCGTCGACAACTCCGGCCCGGACACGGTGCGGGTGCAGGTCACCACGCCGGTCGGCACGGCCACCAGCCTGCTGGGCGCGACCGTGCCGGCGAGCGTGGCACAGCAGTGGGCAGGACTGTCCGAGAGCGGGGAGGTGCACCTGTCGCTGCCCCGGTGGTCCACCGTCGACGGGGACCCTAAACGGCACGACGGCGACGTCGTCATGGGCGGCGAGGCAATCTCCTATCGCCAGGCGTGGTGGATTCCGGTGCTGCCGGCGCTGCTCCTCGTGGTCCTGCCGGTCGTGATCCACCTCCTGCTGCGCGGGTATGCCCGTCGTCAGGTCGCGAGCGAGGAGGAGCGCGACGTGCGGGTGCACCGGCTGCGGGTGGCCACGTCCGCGACGCTGCTCGGGGGGATGCTGCTCCTCGTGGCCGGCTCACTGCTGGGCGGCCAGGACGGCGTGACCCTGCTGCTCGCCGCGGTCGCCCCGGGGGCGCCGGGATGGCTCGCGATCGCGGTGAGGTTCTCGCTCCTGCTGCTGGCGCTCGTGCTGGTGGTCCTGGCGGTGCTCCTCGCGGTCGTCCCGGCGGACCGGGAGCTACGGCGGACCGAGCAGAGCACCGGCGGCGCCGTGCGGGAGGCGGTGCGGGCCTTTCTCGTCATCGGCGTCCTGGGCGGCGTGGTCGGCGGCATCGGCGGGGCGGTGATGGTGTGGGACACCTGGGCCTACCTCGCCTTCCTGGTGGTCGTGATGGTCGTCGTGGCGGTTCTGGGACCCATGCTCATCAGCCGCATGATGCGCACCCGGAAGCTGCCGGAACCGCACCGGTCCCGGCTGCGCGAGCAGCTCGAGGCGCACGACGTCCGCGTCCGTGACCTGCGGATGATCGACACCCGCGGCGGCAAGGTGGTCAACGCCGCGATCAGCGGTGTGCTGCCGCAGCTGCGCTACGTCTTCGTCACCGACCACGCGCTGGAGGTGCTGAGCGAGGAGGACCTCGAGGCGGTCCTCGCGCACGAGGCGGGGCACGGCAAGGGTCACCACCTGCTCATCAAGGCCGGCGCCGCACTGCTGCCCCTGCTGCTCATCGTCGGCGGCGGCTGGGCCGCACGCGAGCAGCTCGGTCGGCTGCTGGAGACGGTGCCGCTGTGGGGCGTGCTCGCGGCGGTCTGGCTGGTCGTGCCGGTCCTGCTCATCACGGTCCAGGGTGTGGTCGGCATCGCCTTGGAGAAGCGGGCGGACGACTACGCCGCCCGCACCGTGGGCGCCGAGCGGCTCGCCTCGGCGCTCGACGCCCTCGCCGAGGCCAACGTCGCGAAGCGGCGCACCGGGTGGCTGTGGAACCTGCTGCAGCAGCATCCCGGGCTCGAGGGGCGCATCGCGCGCCTGCGGTCCGCGCCGCGCAGCGAGGAACCCGCCGACGGGTGAGCGGGAGCCGCGCTGCGACCAGAGCGTCCCGTGAAAGTCGTGACCCTTCCCGACTCTCACGGGACGCTCTGACCGGCGGCGGGTCAGGCGCGCGCGATGACGTCCAGCAGCTCCTCGAAGGTCGCGAGCGAGTGGCCGGCGACGAAGTCGTCGACGTGCGGCAGGGCGGCGACGATGCCCGCCTGGACCGGGGCATACCCCGCCTTGCCGCGGTGCGGGTTGGCCCACACCACCCGGTGCGCCAGCGAGCGCAGCCGTCGCATCTGCTCCCCCAGCGCCTCGGGCGCCTGCCGCTCCCACCCGTCGCTGAGCACGACGACGACCGCACCGCGGGCCATCCCCCGTCGCCCCCAGCGCCGCAGGAAGACCTCGACGGCCTCGCCGAGCCGGGTCCCGCCCGACCAGTCCGGCACCGTCTCCCCCGCGGCGAGCAGCGCCCGATCGGGGTCGCGCTCGCGCAGCGCCCGGGTGACGTGGGTGAGCCGCGTGCCGACGGTGAAGACCTCGGTGCTGGCCGGCGCGGACTGCACGACCGTGTGCGCCAGCCGCAGCAGCGCGTCGGCGTAGGAGCTCATCGAGCCGGAGACGTCCACGAGCAGCACCACGCCGCGTCGCCGGACCGCCTGCTCGCGCCACCGGATCCGGGTGGGCTCGCCGAGGTTGCGCAGGTGTGCGCGCACCGTCGCCCGGCCGTCCACCTCCCCTCGTCGTGACCGGGTATGCCGTCGCCCGCGCCGCGTGGGAGGGCGCGGGCGCAGCGTCGTGAACTGGCGGCGCAGCGCCGCCCGGTCCGCCGGTGACAGCCCGGCCACGTCGCGGTGCCGCAGCACCTCCTGCGCGGACGCGAGCGCGTGCAGCATCTCCTGCCCGTCGGCGTCGTCCTCGCCCCGGCCGTCCTCCAGCGGCGACTGCACCGTCGTGGGCCGCGGCGGCTCCTCGCGGCTCACCGCGTCCAGCGGCACCCCGCCGAACCAGCCGGCGAAGACCCGGTCGTAGGCACCCAGGTCGGCCGGCGAGGCGGTGAGGGTCGCCCGACCGGCCCAGTAGACCCGCGCCTGCTCCCCCAGCCCGACGGCGGCGCAGGCCTGCAGGAAAGTGCGCTCCCGGTCCGCGGTGACCGGGAGCCCGGCGCCCCGGCAGGCCCGGGCGAAGCCAGCGAGCACCTGGCCGGCACCCCACCCCTCGGGCCGGGTCGAGCCGTCGGCCCCGGCCCCGGCGTCATGGGCGTCGGCGCTCATCTCGACCCTCGCCCGGTCCGGATGCATCACGGCATACCTCTCAGCCGGCGAGCATCCGGTCGAGCGCGACGCGGACCCGCTCGGCGTCCTCGCGGTACTTCACCGCAGCCCCCATCGTCGCGGCGGCCACCTCGGGGTCGAGCCGGCTGCGCCCGAGCGCGGCCAGGGCGCGCACCCAGTCCAGCGTCTCGGCCACCCCGGGCGGCTTGACCAGGCTCTCGTCGTCCCGGACCTGCTGGACGAGGGTGACGACCTCGCGTGCGAGGGTCTCCTCCACCTGCGGCAGCCGGGCACGGACGATGGCGAGCTCGCGCTCCAGCCCGGGGTGCTCGATCCAGTGGTAGAGGCAGCGGCGCTTGAGCGCGTCGTGCAGCTCGCGGGTGCGGTTGGAGGTGAGCACGACGAATGGCGGCGTGTCGGCGGCGACGACACCGAGCTCGGGGATGCTCACCGACCACGTCGAGAGCACCTCGAGCAGGAAGGCCTCGAACTCGTCGTCGGCCCGGTCGATCTCGTCGATGAGCAGCACGCACGGCGCCTCCCGCAGCGCCCGGAGCACCGGGCGGGCCTGGAGGAAGCGCTCGTCGAAGAGCTCGGCCTCGAGCTCCTCCACCCGCTGCCCCGCCGTCGCCTTCTGCGCGAGCGCCTCGACGGCACGCAGGTGCAGGATCTGCCGCGGGAAGTCCCAGTCGTAGAGCGCCTGACTGGCCTCGATCCCCTCGTAGCACTGCAGCCGGATGAGAGGCACGTCGACCAGCTCGGCCACCGCCTCGGCCAGTGCCGTCTTGCCGGTGCCGGGCTCCCCCTCCAGCAGCAACGGTCGCTGCAGCGAGTGCGCCAGCCAGGTGACCGTGGCGAGCCCGTCGTCGGCGAGGTATGCCGTCCCCGCCAGCGCGGCGCTCAGCGTGTCCGGGCTGGTCAGGGCGTCGTGCTGCATGGCCGCCAGCATTGCGGACCGGTGCCGGGTTGTCCACGGCGGAGGCTTGCCCCGCCAGGGATGACCCACTAATGTATTAGTCCCGAGTGCTACAGAAAGGAGCGGTGGTGTTCTGGTTCGCCCTCGTCGTCTGCCTGGCGGTGCCGCCCGTCGGCTACCTCATGCGTCGTGCCGACACCGAGCGCCAGCTGCAGCCCCTCCTGTCCGCGGGGTGGAAGCCCGAGAAGGACGTGCTGGAGCGCGCGCGGACCAGCCTGGCCCGGCAGCAGGTCTTCGTGACCACCGGGGCCGCCGTGGGCGGTGTGCTGACGCTGCTCGCCCTCGCGACGCTCCTGCCCGAACCCGCCTACGGCGTCCTGGGCTTCGGCCTCGTGAGCGGGTCGACACTCGGCGGCGTCGCAGGGCACCTCTCCGGCGGGCGGATCCCCACGGGTCCCCGCGTCGCCGAGGCGGTGCCGAGGTGCGCTGCCGACTACCTCGGCCGGGCGCACCTCGTGGCGCTCGGTGCCTGGGGGCTGGTGACGGCGGTCGCCGCGCCCTGGGCGCTGCTGCAGCTCCGCTCGGTGGAGGGGTCGGCCGGGTGGCTCGTGCCGGGTGCCTGGTGGTCGCGGCCGGGTGGCTGGTGGCCGCCCTGCTCATGGGCGTCGCCGTCCTGCGGCGGCGGACGACCGCGCTGGTCGAGGGCGACCTGGTCTGGCAGGAGTGGCTGCGGGCGCGGGTCCTCAGCGACCTCGCCGGGTCCCTCTGGCTCTCGGTCTGCTGCGTCGGCACGGCGCTGTGGGTCGCGCTGCTCGAGGGTTCTGGTGCGGCCATCGCCCTGGAGCTCGCGGGGTGGATCACCGCCCTGGCCGTGCTCGGTCTGTTCGCGTTCTGGTGGGCGCGCACCGGCATACCCGCCGCGGTGCAGGAGGCGGGGGCGTGCTGATCCGGATCGACCCCGACCTCGCCACCCCCGTCTTCGAGCAGATCGTGGACCAGGTGGTCGCCGGGGTGCGCGCCGGCGACCTCGTGCCCGGCGAGAAGCTGCCCCCGGTCCGTCAGCTCGCCGGCGACCTCGGCATCGCCCCCAACACGGTCGCCAAGGCCTACCGCCAGCTCGAGGAGGAGGGGCACGTCGAGACGCGCGGGCGCGGCGGCACGCTCGTGCGGGACGAGCTGGCCCCCGCCCTGCCCAGCCGCGGCGCCGCCGAGGACTTCGCCCGCTCCGCCCGCGCGGCCGGTCTCGACCTGTCCCAGGCGATCGGGCTGCTCCGCCGGAGCTGGTGAACGTGGTGGGGACGACACCGAGGCGGACGCTCGTCGCGCTCGCCGGCCTGCTGACGCTCGGTGCGTGCGGCGGTTCCCAGGACGCGCCCGCGCAGGACGGGCAGACCACGGCGACCTCGACAGCTGGGTCCGAGACCGCCGAGCAACGCTTCCCGGACGTGGTCGAGGCCGAGCTGGTCCCGGCCGAGGAGGGGACCTACGACGTCGAGCAGGTGACGGTCGAGGGCCGCGACCAGCAGTACGGCTACGGCGGTGGGACGGTCACCGCGGACGTCCCCTGAGCGGCTGCTCGTCGACGTCGCGCCCGCTCGCCAGGTCGCCGCACTCGACCAGCGCGGGCCGGGCGCGCCGCAGGTAGGCCCGCGCTCCCGCGTCGCCACTCGCCCCGCCGAGCACCTGCTGCCAGTGCTCCTGCCCGATCGACACGGGGTGGCCGGGCGTGCCCCGGTATGCCGCCCGCGCCAGCGTCGACGGGCGTGCCCCGCCCTCGTCGAGGAGCCGGGCGACCACCTCGGCGCCGACATCGGGCAGGTCCACGAGGTGCACGACGGCGAGCAGTGGCACGGTGCGCCCGCGGGAGACCAGCGAGGTCAGGCCCGCACGCAGCGACTCCCCCATTCCCTGCTCCCACGTGCCGCAGAACGTCGTCGCGACCCGCTGCATACCCTCCGCATCGGCGAGCACCCGCTCGACCCCGTCCGCCTCGGCGCCGGTCACCACGAGCACGTCGCCGCAGCCGCCGTCGAGGAGCGCGCGGGCCGAGCGCACCACCCACGCCTCGCCGTCGCTTCTGGCCAGCGCCTTGGGCCCGCCGTAGCGGCGCCCCGCCCCCGCGGCGAGGAGCAGGCCGGTGGTGCGGGCGGACGGCGCGGACATGGCGACCAGTGTGCCGTGCCTGCCGCACGCCGCCCGGCACGGGTCGCTGACCCGCCGCCACACGAAGATCGGCAACCCCTCCACAAATGTCCGTACATCAGGTAGCGTGAGCCGCGGGCGACGACGCCGAGTGCTCGCCCCCGACCGAGGAGAGCCCATGGACCAGCCCGCCACGCACCACCACGTCCTCGTCGTGGGAGGAGGCACGGCCGGCATCAGTGTCGCGGCACGCCTGCGGCGCAAGGGTGTCCAGGGCGTCGCGGTGATCGAGAAGTCCGAGACGCACGACTACCAGCCCCTGTGGACCCTGGTCGGCGGTGGCTGCGCCACGGCGGCCCAGACCCGGCGGGCCGAGGCGGGTCTCATCCCGGAGGGGGTCGAGTGGATCCGGGCGAGCGCGGTCGGCGTCGACCCGGAGAGCAAGGTCGTGACGCTCGACGACGGCACGCGCCACGGCTACGAGTACCTCGTCATGGCGCCGGGCATCCAGCTCGACTGGGACCGGATCGACGGACTCACCGAGACCCTGGGCCAGGACGGCGTCTCCAGCAACTACCGCTACGACCTGGCCCCGAAGACCTGGGACTTCATCCGCACCACGCGCTCGGGCTCAGCGGTCTTCGGTATGCCCTCCGGCCCGATCAAGTGCGCGGGAGCGCCGCAGAAGATCGCCTACCTCGCCTGCGACTACTGGCGCCAGCAGGGGGTCCTGGACCAGATCGAGGTGCACCTCGTCCTTCCCACCCCGGGGATGTTCGGCGTGCCGGTCTTCGCGCAGGCGCTGGAGAAGGTGGCCCGCGACTACGGCATCACGGTCCACCTCCAGTCCGAGGTCACCGTGGTCGACTCCGCGGCCCGCACGGCCACGGTCACCGACCTCTCGGGCGAGGGGACGGACCGGACGCTGCCCTACGACGTGATGCACCTGGTGCCCCCCCAGTCGGCGCCCGACTGGGTGAAGGCCTCCCCGCTGGCCGCGGCGGACAACCCGGGCGGCTACGTCAGCGTGGACAAGCACACGATGCAGCACACGGCATACCCGGACGTCTTCGCGCTGGGCGACGCCGGCTCCACGCCGAACTCCAAGACGGGTGCGGCCATCCGCAAGCAGGCTCCGGTCCTGGTGGAGAACCTGCACGCGCGAATGCTGGGCGGCCAGCCGACCGCCTCCTACGACGGGTATGCCTCGTGCCCGCTGACCACCTCGCGCCGCACCATGCTGCTGGCCGAGTTCGACTACTCGATGGAGCCGGCCCCGACCTTCCCGATCATCGATGCCACGAGGCCGCGCCGCGACATGTGGTACCTCAAGAAGTACGGCCTGCCCGCGATGTACTGGAACGGCATGCTCAAGGGCGTGGCCTGACCGCAGATCCCCCCAGACGGCCGAGAGGCTGCCCCGTCTCCCCTGCAGACGGAGCAGCCTCTCGGCGCCTTCTGGACCTCAGCTCGCGAGGGGCACGCCCGCGGCCTCGGCATCCCCGAAACCGGCGTCCACGTGGACCGGCGAGCCACCGGCACGCTGGATGAGGCTGGCGGCCACGCCGGCGCGGTAGCCCGAGCCGCAGTGCACCCAGACGGTGCCGGTCGGCACCTCGTCCATGCGGGTCAGCAGCTCGTGCAGCGGCACGTTGACCGCGCCCTCGACGTGCGAGGCGGCGAACTCGTCGGTCCGGCGCACGTCGAGCACGGCCTCGTCCGCGCCGCGCTCCTGGAGCATCTGCTCCCAGCCGACCCGGGGGTAGGACGCGGTGGCGGCGTCCGGGGCGAGCTGCGCGGGGTCGGTGCCGAGCGCTGCGTCCGGGGAGTCGATGCCGATGCGGGACAGGTCGCGGATGGCCGCCTCGACCTGCTCCCGGCTGCCGGCCAGGGTGATGCGGTCGTTCCACGGCAGCACCCAGCCCAGGAAGGTGGTGAAGCTGGCGCCGTCGCCGTACTCGAAGCTCACCGCACCGGAGAGGTGCCCGTCGGCGAAGGCGACGCGCTCGCGCAGGTCGACGACCCACTCCCCCTGCTCCAGGCGCCGGGTCAGCTCCTCGGCGTCCAGCGGCTCGGGGACGGCCAGGTCGACCGGCTGCGGGCCCTTGAGGTTGGCCGGACCCATGTGCGCGTAGTAGGTCGGGTAAGCCGTGAGGTTGGCGATGAGCTGCTCGACGAAGTGGGCCTCGTCCTGGTCGGTCAGGGCGTGGTTGTGCTTCCGCTGCTCGGCGATCGTCGAGCTCTCGGCACCCGTCGCCGGCCCGCTGGAGCAGAACGAACCGAAGCCGTGGGTGGGGTAGAGCGCGGCGTCGTCCTGGGACTCCCCCACGAGCCGCCGCACGGAGGCATACTGCGCGTGCGTGAGCTCGGTCGTCTTGGCCGGCGCGACGAGGTCGGTGCGCCCGACCGAGCCGAAGAGCAGGCTGCCACCGGAGAACACCGCCTGCTCGCCCTCGTGCGTGACGACGTAGGACAGGTGGGTCTCGGTGTGACCCGGCGTGGCGACCGCCTGCACCTGCAGCCCGCCGACGGCGACGCTCTCGCCGTCGCTGATCGGGGTGCGGTCGAACTGCACCGGGTCGGCGGCGTTGACGAGGTATGCCGCTCCCGTCGCCCGGGCGAGCTCGAGCCCACCGGTGACGTAGTCGTTGTGGATGTGCGTCTCCGCGACGTGGGTGATCCGCACCCCTGCCTGCGCTGCGGCGGCGGTGACGCGGTCGATGTCGCGCTGCGGGTCCACGACCAGGGCCACCTCGCCGTCGTGCACGAGGTAGGACCGGTCGCCCAGGGCTGAGGTGTCGATGACGGTGACGTTCATGAGGGGTGCTCTCTCTCCTTCGGTTTGGCGGCGTACCTAAATGTACGTACTATTGCTGCCCGGTGCAACAGCACCACCCCTTCACATCTTCCCCACCACTCGAGGAGCGAACGTGAGCAACACCCCCGCCAGCACGAGCATTACCGTCGACGCCCAGTGGCTCGCCGAGCGCCGCGCCGCCGGAGCCGACCTGCTCGTCCTGGACGTCCGCACCCCCGCCGAGTTCGAGTCGGCCCACATCGAGGGCTCCTACAACGTGCCGCTGGACACGCTCAAGGAGCACCGCGCCGACATCGCCCGGCACCTGGACACCGACGTCGTGCTCGTCTGCCGGTCCGGCGCCCGGGCGGAACAGGCCGACGTCACCCTCAGCGCCGCCGGCAGCGACAACCTCCACGTCCTGCGCGGCGGGATGGGCGCCTGGGAGAGCTCGGGCCAGCGGGTCGTCCGCGGCGCCCAGCGCTGGGAGCTCGAGCGCCAGGTCCGGCTCGTCGCCGGCGGCATCGTCCTCTCCAGCATCCTCACCAGCACCGTCGTGCCGGGCGCCAAGTGGGTCGCCGGCGGCATCGGCGCCGGCCTCACCTTCGCCGCGCTGAGCAACACCTGCGCGATGGGGATGCTGCTGTCCAAGCTGCCCTACAACCAGGTCAAGGGGACCGACCCGGCCCAGCTCGTCGCCCAGCTGACCGGACGCTGACCGTGCTCGTCCTCCTCCTCGCCGCGCTCGTCGGGGTCACCCTCGGCCTGCTCGGCGGCGGCGGCTCGATCCTCATGGTGCCGCTGCTCGTGTACGTCGCCGGGATGGACACGAAGGAGGCGATCGCCACCTCGCTGCTCGTCGTCGGCGTGACCAGCGCCGTGGGTGCGGTCTCGCACGCCCGCGCGGGGCGGGTCCAGTGGCGGACCGGGCTCGTCTTCGGCGTGGCGGGGATGGCGGGGGCGTATGCCGGTGGCCGGCTCGCCGCCTACGTGCCGGGCCACTGGCTGCTCGTCGGTTTCGCGGCCATGATGCTCGCCACGGCCTTCGCCATGCTGCGCGGACGCCGCGAGGTGGACCCGCGCAAGGTCCACGACCACCTCCCCGTGCCCCAGGTCGTCCTGGAGGGGCTGGTGGTCGGGCTGGTCACCGGCCTGGTCGGCGCGGGCGGCGGCTTCCTCGTCGTGCCGGCGCTGGCCCTCCTGGGCGGCCTGCCGATGCCGGTGGCCGTGGGGACCTCGCTCGTCGTCATCGCCATGAAGTCCGCTGCGGGCCTGGGCGGCTACCTCGCCTCGGTCCACATCGACTGGACCACGGCCGGGGCGGTCACCGCCGCGGCCGTGGTCGGCGCCCTGCTCGGCGGCCCGCTCGCCGGCCGCATCAGGCCCGACCGGCTGCGCACGATGTTCGGATGGTTCGTGCTGGTCATGGCGGCGTTCATCATCGTCCAGGAGGTCGTCGTCCCGGCCCTGGCACGGTGACCTCTCCTCGTGAACCTCCCGTGGCTACCCTGGATGGAGTGAGACTCGACCGGACCAGCGCACAGCCGCTCTGGGCACAGCTGCACGCGGACCTGCTGCGGCGCCTGGAGGCGGGCGAGTTCACCCGGGGGTTCCCGGCCGAGGGAGAGCTGCGCGAGGAGTATGCCGTCTCCCGGCATACCGTCCGCGAGGCGCTGCGCCGGATCCGCGCCGCCGGCCTGGTGCGCTCCGGCCGGGGCCGGCGCAGCGAGGTGCTGGCGACCACCATCGAGCAGCCGCTGGGGACCCTCTACTCGATGTTCGCCCAGGTCGAGTCCCGTGGCATGACCCAGCGCAGCCAGGTCCTCTCCTGCGGCATCACCCAGGAGGCCCGGGCGGCCGAGGCGCTCGGTCTGGCCCCGGCGACCGACCTCTTCGGGCTGCAGCGGCTGCGCCTCGCCGACGACGTGCCCCTGGCCCACGACTGCGTCTGGATGCCGGCGTCGCTGGCCGGCGACCTCGTCGGCACGGACTTCACCCGGACCGCGCTCTACGAGGAGCTGGAGCGGCACGGCGTCGCCCGCCCGGACGGTGGGCGCGAGCGGATCGCCGCCGCCGTCCTCGACGACGAGCTCGCCGAGCTGCTCGAGGTGGACCCACCGGCCGCCGGCCTGGTCATCGAGCGCACCGGGACTCTGCAGGGGTCACCCGTCGAGTGCAGACGGACCACGGTGCGGGCGGACCGCTACGCCCTGACCCTTTCCTTCGACGCCGACGGCTTCACCGTCGGACGCTAGAGGCAGGATGTCCCCATGAGCATCGTGGTGGACCTGGAGGAGCTGGCCGAGGCGCTGGGGCGGCACCCCACGGCATACCTCCTGCTGTCCGGGGAGGAGCGCCCGCACGTGGGTGAGGTGCTGGTGAGCATGCGCGACGACGTCCTCGTCGTCGAGCGGCCCGGACGCACCGCGTCGCGCACCGTCCCCGACCGTCCGCACGTCACGCTGCTGCTGCCGCCGGCCGAGGCGGGCGGCTACTCGCTGATCGTCGACGGCGAGGCGGCCCTGGTCGGCGACGAGCTGCACGTCGAGCCGAGCCACGCGGTCCTGCACCGTCGCCCCCGGGAGGGCTCGCCGCCGTCCGCGACCGGCTGCGGCAACGACTGCCAGCCGCTGCCGTGAGCAGCGAGGAGGTCGTCGGCGGCACCGTGCTCGACGAGGACTGGTATGCCGCCGAGCTCGCCGAGGCGTCCTGGCGCGACTGCGTCTTCCGGGAGGTCGACCTCACCGAGGCGGTGACGACCGGGTGCCGCTTCACCGACTGCACCTTCGACCGGTGCCGGTTCAACGCCTCGGTGCACCGCGGCAGCGCCTTCGTCGCCTGCACCTTCACCGACACCTCGTTCTTCGACGCCACGCTCGAGGGCTGCCGGCTGGACGGGTCCAGCTTCGGCGGCTGCGACCTGCGGCCGCTGACCGTCTCCGGCGGCTCGTGGTGGGGCGTGTCGCTGCGGGGCGCCGACCTGCGCGACCAGGACCTGAGCGGGCTGCGGCTCACCGAGGCCGACCTGACCGAGGCCGACCTGCGCAAGACCACCGTGCGCGGGAGCGACCTGTCGGGCGCGCTGCTGCGCGCGGCCCGGCTCGACGGGGCCGACCTGCGGGAGGCGACCCTCGTCGGTGCCGACCTCACCGACGCCGCCGTGCGCGGCGCGAGGCTCGACCTGGCCGGGGCGCTGGCGCTCGCCGAGTCGCTCGGCGCGGTCGTCGACGCCTGACCCGCCCGGGCGTCGCGACCCGGTGCGGCACCGGCGCGTCGCCGGTAGGCTCGTGCGTTTGTGACCCCCTCGGCTGCTGCTCCGGTCGCGCCTGGCCCGGCGCGCGCCTACCTGCGGCTGCTCGTGGCGGGTTTCCGGCAGCAGAGCGCCTACCTCGCCGCGGCCGTCGGCGGGCTCGTCGCCAACGCCACCTTCGGCTTTCTCAAGGCGGCCATCCTGCTCGCGACCCTCGCCGCCGCGGGCGGCACCCTCGGTGGCTACGACACCGGCACGATGCTGGCCTACGTCTGGCTCAGCCAGGCGATGCTGGGCCTCGTCAACGTCTACGGTCGCGACGTCCTGGCCGAGCGCATCCGGTCGGGCGACATCGCGGTGGACTTCCTGCGCCCGCTCGACCTGCAGCTCGCCGGCCTGGCCACCTTTCTCGGGAGCCGGCTCTTCACGCTGCTCCCGCGCGGCCTGCCCACCCTGACCGTCGGCCTGCTCACGACGGGCATGGCGCTGCCCCGGGGGGTCTGGCCCTACCTCCTCGGGACGCTCAGTGTGCTCCTGGCGATGACGCTGTCCTACCTGTGCGTCTACGCCCTGTCCATGAGCGCGCTGTGGCTGGTCGAGATCCGCGGCCTGCAGGTGGCCTACATGGTCGTGGCCAGCTTCTGCTGCGGGCTCTACATCCCGGTGGGCCTCTTCCCCGGCTGGCTGGAGACGCTCGCCCGGATCACCCCCTTCCCGTCGACGCTCATGACGCCGGTCGAGATCCTGTCCGGGTATGCCGCCGGCATGGACGCGCTGCGCCTGGTCGCCGTCCAGGTCCTGTGGATCAGCGTGGTCGCCGCGGGCGGGCACCTCCTCACCCGCGCCGGGCGCCGCCACCTGGAGGTGCAGGGTGGCTGACACGGCAGCACTCGTCGCCGACCTGCGGGCATACCGGGCGGTCCTGGCCTCCCGCGTCCGCGCGCAACGCTCCTACGCGACGTCCTTCCGGCTGGACCTGCTCGGCGCCGGTCTCATCACCCTCGTCGAGTTCGGTGAGGTGTGGGTGCTCTTCGGTCAGGTCGACGCGATCGGTGGGTTGACGCTCGCCTCGGTGATGCTGGTCTTCGGGCTGGCCGAGATGACGTTCAGCCTCGCGGACCTGCTCGTCGGACACTGCGACCGGATGCCGACCTACGTGCGCGCCGGGACGGTCGACATCTTCTACCTCCGTCCGCAGCCGGTGCTGGCCCAGCTGATGACCAGCGATCTCGACCTGCGCCGGATCGCGCGGGTGCTCGGGGGAGGCGTCATCCTCGTCGTCGGTCTCGCGGTGAGCGGGGTGACCTGGACCCCGGAGAAGGTCACCCTGCTCGTGCTGACGATCCCGGCGGCGACCGCGATCTACGCCGCGATCTTCATCGCCGCGGCGGGCCTCCAGTTCTTCCTCGTCAACGGGGCCGAGACCACCAACGCCTTCGTCTACGGCGGGAGGTATGCCGCGAGCCAGCCCGCGTCGGTGTGGCCGCGGTCGCTGGTGCTGGTCTTCGGGCTGATCTTCCCGGTGGTCTTCACCGGCTACCTGCCCGCCCTGGCGCTGCTGGACCTGCCGGTGCCCTTCGGTCTGCCCGGCTGGATCGCCTGGCTCGCGCCGGTCGTGGCCGGCTGGAGCTGGCTGCTGGCCCTCGGGTGCTGGCGGCTGGGGATGCGGCACTACCAGGGGGCGGGCGGATGAATCCGACAGGTACCGGCGGTCGTCCGGCGGGTGAGGGCGCCGTCGTGCAGGTCAGCGGGCTGACCCGCGACTTCGTGGTCCGCTCCCGCGGTCACCGGATCCGTGGCCGGCGGGTCCGCGCGGTGGACGACCTGAGCTTCACGATCCGGCCCGGTGAGGCCGTGGGTTACATCGGGGCCAACGGCGCGGGCAAGTCGACCACCATCAAGATGCTCGCGGGCATCCTGGTGCCGACCGAGGGCGAGGTGCGCACCTGCGGGCTGGACCCGGTGCGGCAGCGGCGCGCGCTGGCCCGGCAGATCGGGGTCGTCTTCGGGCAGCGCTCCCAGCTGTGGTGGGACCTGCCGGTCGCCGAGTCCTTCCGCATCCTCGCGGCCATCCATCACCTCGACGCCACGACCGAGCGGGTGCGCACCGGCGAGCTGGTCGAGCGACTCGAGATGGGGGGCTACCTCGACACCCCGGTCCGGCAGCTCTCGCTCGGGCAGCGCATGCGCGCCGAGGTCGCCGCGGCGCTGCTGCACTCCCCTCGGCTCGTCGTCCTCGACGAGCGACGATCGGGCTGGACGTGCTCTCCAAGCAGCGGCTGCGCGAGTTCCTCATCGAGGAGCGCCGCGAGCACGGCACGACGCTGCTGCTCACCACGCACGACATGGGCGACGTCGAGCGCCTGTGCCCGCGGGTCCTGGTCATCGACGACGGCCGGCTCGCCTACGACGGCACGCTCTCCGGGCTCTCGCGCACCGTCGGCGCCCGCCGGGTGCTCGTCGTGGACCTGGAGCGGCCTGCCGAGCCGCTCACGGGCATACCGTCGACCGAGCACCTGTCCAGCGAGGGGCACGGGCTGCAGCAGCGCCTCGCCTTCGACCCCGAGCGGACCACGGCTGCGGCCGTCCTCGCGGCGGTCTCGCAGCGTGGCGAGGTGCGCGACCTGGCGATCGAGGAGCCCGAGATCGAGGACGTCGTGCGCCGCATCTACGCCTCACGGCGCTGAGCCAGATCGCCCCTCCGCCGCCCGCAGGAGTCCGACCCCTGTTCCTCGGTGATCGGCGCCTGGACGGCGGGCCCCGATGGCTCGACCGCCGGTGCGGGTCGGTGCCCGTGGCGCTCATCACCCGAGAGAGCGGCCTGCCGACGGGCGTGCGGGTACTGGACAGACGACGCGGACCGTGCCCACCGTCAGCTGCAGGAGGCGGGGTCCGTCCGCACGAGGACGTCCTGCGGCTGGAGGGGATGCCGCCGATGTTCACCTTCGACGACTCCGAGGGCAACACCGTCATCCTCCTGGAGCGCGCGGCCCCACCGGTGCCGCGGTGACCGTCCAGGCGCAGGAGGGCACGGCGGTGGCAGGGTTCGCCTCCCTCGAGGACCCCGACGGCAACCTGGTCACCCTGGTGCAGACGGCCCCTGAACTCACGGAAAAACCCCCGGACCGAGGGTCCGGGGGTTTCCCTGTCCTGAGACAGGACACAGTGGGTCGTTTGCGGGTTCGCTCCTAGCGCGCTGACCTGCGGCGCAACGACACCTCCGGGGGATCGGCGGGAACACTTCCCAGGCTCGCGGGCCGTATTTCCCAGGACTGGCTATCGCAGGAATCACCGCGTCAGTGCTCGAACCGAGCGCGCACCTGCTGCGCTTGCTCGGGGGTGAGGTACCAGCGTGCGTAGGGCACGGACTGCCAGCCTTGGTCTCTGAGCCACTGGCGGATCGTCTTTGCGCTCACACCCAGTCCTTTTGCGAGTTGCTCAGGGGTCACGGTCTCCTCGGTCATCCTCAGAGACTAGTGAGCGAGGCGCAGCCTCTCCACGTGCCGTCTGATATCCGATGAGCACGGCCTTCTCAGTGTCGCCTGCGACGATCCTGAGATGAGCAACTTCCCCGCTGCTCGGGTCTGGCAGGCCCGATGGCGCTACTGGCTGGGCGAGCGCAAGGCGTCCCTCATGCGGGTCCTGGGCCGAGGAGCCGAGGCGGATGACTCCTTCTACCGGATCGCGGCCTCTCTGCACGAGAAGCGTGTGGCTTCGGGGGATCGCTCTGATGACGCCCTGGACCAGTCACTCTCCGAGGCGATGGACCTCGTGATCGAGAACGGACCACCTGCCGTGGCGGAGGCCCTGAAAGCGGATGCGCCCAGGATGCTGGCCGACCGTGAGCGCCTGGACAGTGGCTTCGGGAAGCGCCTTCGCAAACGGTGGGGCAGCGCCTTTGACCTCTACATGATGGTGGCGGTGGCCAACCAGGAGATCGGTGCTCAGGGCTACCAAGACGCGCTGCAAGACGTGGATGCAGACGAGGCGACACGTGCACTGCTGGAAGCAGTGAGTGGCTTCAGGCGCGAACCTGTCGCCAGTCGTTGGAGGTGTACGCGCTTCTGGAAGGAGGCTTCCCGAAGGGGGCGCACGTCATCAGCAGGAGCATGCACGAGGCGGCTGTGGTTGCCTCGGTCCTCTGCGAGTTCGGTACGACGCCTGGGCATGAGGACCTCGGCCTGCGGTTCCTGTCGTTCGACCACATGACCAATCTCATGGACGCCGAGGAGCACCAGCGCCACGCCGAACGTCTGGGCTATGAACCCTTCTCCGACGAAGAGATGGCTGCCCTCCGGGCCACGAAGGCCGAAGTGCTGGAGCGTTTCCCAGACCTTGATGCCCCACTTGGTTGGGCTGGCAGCCTTCCAGGACTGAAGAAGCGGGACTTCCGAGGGTTGGAGGCGCTCGCGCGACTCGACCACCTACGCCCCTACTACACCTGGGCAAGCCACGAGGTGCACGCCTACCCCAAGGGGGTAAGGCTCAACCAGTCGGGTCTTGACGGGCGGCAGTGGAAACTGGCGGGGCGAACGAATGCCGGACTCGCTGACCCTGCCCAGAGCGCGCTGATCGCGCTGAATCAGGTCACGGCCTCCATGCTCACCCTTCCCGGCGTCCCATCTCCCAGTCGGCTGGTGGCCTCTCAGGCAGCGATGATCCTCCAGAACGAGGCCTGCCACGAGTTCGTGCGTATCGAGGACGAGATTGCCGCCGAGCACTCAGTAACAGTCGTCTAGCAGGGCTCCCCGACTCTCCACCTCCTGGCCCAGCCCTCCACGGACGACCACGTGACCCTGGTCTGTCAGACATGGGGGGCATGCTGCCTGTGAGCGACACGAAGAAGGTGAATCATGGCAGGCAAGAAGCCCGGCGTAGAGACCTACCGCGAGGACGGCGCGTGGAAGAACCGCGTGCAGGGAAACCAGCGCGCGAGCAACACCCACGGGACGAAGGCGGAGGCGCAGGTCAAGGGCCGAGAGATGGCCCGAGAGCGAGGCACGGAGCACCTCATCAAGAAGATGGACGGCACCATCGGTGAGCGGAACTCCTACGGCAACGATCCTCACCCTCCGAAGGGCTGATCCTCGTGAAGGAGCCCCGGGAACCCGTAGGGACGCGGGGCTCCTTCACGCTGGCGGGAGTCGGGGCGACATCGGCTGCGGCTGTCAGTCGGGCGTGGCAGTCTCCCTGCATGCCGAAGACGCCATGCACGCCCGCGCCAGTGCGTATCGCTGGGCCCAGCCGACCGGATGGACCCCATGTCGCAGGGTGATTTGCGCAAGGCCCACCACACCGTGCCCCGCGCTCTGCTGCGGGGGTTCGCGGACGGCGACAAAGTGCTGTGCCGTCGGCGCGGCAAACGAGACTTCGAGCAGTCCGTGGATCGTGCCTCCGTCGTGCGTCACTTCTATTCGGTGCTGGACGACGCAGGCGACCGGAATGATGACGTCGAAGTCTGGCTCTCGCAGGAGATCGAGGATCCGTTCCACGCACTTCTCCCGAGCCTCGCTGCGGGCGAGCAGCCTCCTGCTGGCTCTGGCCAGGTGATCGCTCGCTACGTCGCCGCCCTGGCGGTCCGGTCCGCCGAAGCAGAGGCGATGCAGCGAGATGTCACCCCCGCCTTGGGCGGCTCCAGCGTCCTGGCGCGATGGGCCGCTATGAACGACGTCAAAGTGGCCGACCTGCCCGAGGGGCGCAGTCTCGACCTACGGGATCAGGCCGAGCGTCTCTTCCATGACTACTTCGGGGAGCCATCTAAAGCCAGCCTGCTCCGCGTTGCGCTCTGGGTGTACGACCAGGCCGCGTGTCGGCTGAAGCACTACGAGTGGGCGGTCGTCACGGTCGATGAAGACCTCGTGCTCGCAGATGCTCCAGTCGTTGCCATAGCCCACCAGGGACTCGGCTGGAAGGGTCTCGTACCTCATGGTTGCAGCATCTTCCTGCCGCTGGCCCCCAGGCTTCTGCTCGTGGGCACCTCGCCCTTGTTCGTCCAGCCTCGGTACGGGGTGACAACTCCGCCGCGAGTCATCAACCTACTGGCGGTTCGCGACGCTCACTCAACCGTCTTTCGCCACCCCAGGACCCCCTGGCCGCACGACCTTTCCCTGGCACCCGAACGCGTTGTTGGTGAGACAAGGATGGAGCGTGCACGCCGTGACCGACGAAGAACGAGACCCACAGGCAGGCAATTCTGAGCGAGGGCTGCCGATCCTCACCGATCCGACTGCTCAACGCTTGATGGAGACCCTGCGGAAGCACGAGGACGCCAAGGTCGAGAGGATCGCGCAGAGCATGACCGATCAGATCATGCAACAACTCCGCACAGGTGATGTTGGCGGCGACTACCTCTTCCACGACTCGTAGAAGCCGTAGGTGTCGAGCACCTTGGCTACCGGCATCTGCCGCTCGGTCGCTGAGCCGGTGGTGAAGTCCCAGACTGGGTACTGCGCCCGGACGCGCTCGATCTCGTCCTTGTGCTGAACCCAGACGTCGTGCAGCATCCCGAGGGCATCCGCACCTGCACGGTTCCAGGCCCCGCTCTCAGTCCGGCCCTTCGATAGTCCCTTGAAGGTCTGAACGAAGAAGGTGTCGAACGAAGGGATGCAGCCCCAGACCCCCATCATGACCTTCGAGACGAGGGTCAATCCTGTCCGGTCGGCGGGGATCAGAGCAGCGCGCACTTCGTCCCAGGCGGCGTTGAACGCCTCAAATCGAGCGGTGTCCACATAGTCCGGAACGTCCCAGCCGCGCAACGCCTTGTTGTGCTTCTCGATCACCCCGATGACGGCCTGATAGTGAAGTGCGTTCGTCTCGTGGAAGAGGAAGGACGAGCCGCGCAGCATGCCCCAGGAGGCCAGGTAGTAGCCCAGGTGCAGGCAGGAGGTCTCCATCACCTTGGTCGGCTCAGGGTGGTCCTGGAAGTGGCAGTAGCACAGGTCCCAGGAGCGCTCGCGACGGCGTGGCGAGGCACGGGTGTCCCCATCTCTACCGAGGAAGCCCTCCAGGGCTCGCTCGATGCTTCCAGGCAGGACCGGCTTCACCGCTCAAATCGTTCACTGGCCGCGAGCGGGTCGCGGAAACGCCTTCGCGTTTCCCCTGGTACGGCTGGCCTATGCACTCAGTTGCTCGTCCTTTCGCGTCAGCACGACCGCCCGTTCCTCGTTGACAGCATTGGCTGCGTGCATCCCGTACCGGGGCCAGGTCTCCAATGAGATTATCTCGTTGAGGACGTATCCACGGTCCTCCGCGACTGCTCCCACCAACTCGGGGGTAGAGATAGCGACTTGCGACTCTCCGCGTCCGGTTCGGTTCGACCCAACGACCATGATGGCTCGTTCCCCTGGGCGGAGGACCGTTCCCATCGCCGTCAATGTCCTGCCCATGTCGGAGAAGTACCGGTACAAGAGCGAGGGAACCGCTGCCCGCCTGAACCCAGCATCATCTCGCGCGTTGAAGGCCGCGATCCTTCGTATGAGGGTCAGCACCTCGGCTGGCAAGTCATCACGGTTCACAGACCGCGCTGAGTCCCACTCTCTGTGCACCTTAGCGGTCCACTCGCGGCTGCCCGTGAGTTCGCGCTCCAGCACCTTGATCTCATGCGCTTGCGCGAGGCCAAGCAGGACCAGCGAGAGGCGGTCGGTGTCGATGTAGGGCAGCGCGGTTGCGTAGGGCGGAGAAGTCAGGACAAGCCGACGTCCTTCTGTCGCCACCGCTCGAAGAACATCGTCGCTCTGGCTAGAGCCGTGGAGGACCACTGAAGACAGTGACCTGTCGATACTGCTGGCTAGGCCGACTTCTTGCAGCGCTAAAGCGTTCCCTCCTGCGGCTTTGGAGAAGACCTCCACCACATCGGGTGGAGTCCAGGTGGCTGGTCGACGGCGCACGCGCAGGTCTTCGGGCAACTGCCACGAGACGCTGCGCACGATGTTGGAAACGGTCAGCCGAACAACATCCGCACAGACGTCATCGGGCTCTTCGTCTGCAACATCGAGCGCGGCCCACAGCCCGGCGAGCACGGGCTCGGGGAACCAGTGGCGAAGATAGGCGTCGTCGTCGCTAGTAACGTGTGGTGGAGTGACGACAGCACCCCGTCCCAGCGCCCCCCTCATTCGGTCTGTCACCTGGTCGACCACTTGCCCAAAGCGCAGCCCGAGCGACACATCGCCGCTTGCACGCAGAGTGCGCAACTTTACTTGCGCCATCCACGCCGCTAGCGGATTCTTGTCGACCCCTCCCACGTGCAAGCCCAACCGCAAACCCTCGATCAGGGAGGTGCCGGACCCGCAGAATGGGTCGATCAAAGACGTTGCAGTCGGATCAACCACGTTGATCAGGGACCGCGCCATCTGAGGATTGAACTTGCCCTTGTACTCATGCAAACCGTGGACCAGGAACCGCGTCGACTGACGCTTCGTGCGCCGCTTGCGGAGTTCCCGGTGCGACTCTTCGATCTTGCTTTGCGTGGTAGGCAAGACTCCCCCTGCCTTACCCCCCACGGCCCTCAGGAAGGTGGCTCGCGCGATGAGAAGGTCCTCGCTGCCCTCCCCACCACTACTCAGCGAGCCCTGAAGGCTCGTCACCTCCCGCGCCCCGAGAGCCTTCTCATACTCAAACATGGGGTAATCAACCCACTCCATGCGTCTCACGCCTCCTTGCGGTAGACGAGGACATGCTCATCCCTCCGGCCCCGGCTGTGGGCTCGGTTGAACGAACTCCGCCCAACAGCGATCGGACGAACCCCCTCGTAGATCGTTGTCATCCCCACCCTGCCAGCAACCTCAGTCATGAGCCGACCGTTATCCACAGGGCGACCCCCGATGGTGCTGTCACCCACCACCGCCACTACGTGCGCCCCGGGCATACAACTCGTTGAAGTTCGGCGAAGACCTCGGTCATCTGGTCCGCGAAGTCGTTCTCGTCCAAACCGTTGGGCTTGCAGTAGTGGGGGCGAGCCCCCATCTCCAGCCCCCGCACCTGAACAGCGTCGAAGCCGAGCCAGTACATGCGGTACTTGTGATAGAGCCAGTACTCGTAGGCGTTCGGGTAGGGCGGGGAGAAGCACACGGCAGAGACTGATGCGTCCTCGATAGGCGCGAGATCGCGTGCGTCTCGCTGGAGCACAGAGACCTCGCCGGGACGCGAGCGTGTGGCGTTACTGTCCAACCACTCCACCGTCCTCCTGAGCGACCTCAGTATCGAAGCGACCGCGGATTCGAAGTCACCCCCCTTGCTGATGGCCGCATATCGAGTGTCCGACTCTTGGTTCGAGATGCGTACCGTGGCTGCCGACACCGACACCGCAATGACGTCCCGCCAGGGGTCGTCCGCATTGAGACTCCGCAGGTAGCGGACAGCCCCGGTCAGCGCCCGCTGGGCATCGAGTGTGAACCAATGGTCAAGCCGTGGGATGGTGGCGAACTCCTGACCGACATCACCCGATGAACTCGCCACCTCCCTGAGTCCCTCTAGGTGCCGGTCCAGGTCACCAGTCCACACGGGGTGCCACGCCATCGAGCGCACCCGACTGATCAAACAGGCGATGGGATTGATGTCAACCCCGATGGTGTCTAGCCCTCGCTGCCGCGCTTGCGCCAAGGTCGTTCCGGAGCCGCAGAAGGGGTCGAGCACCAACCCCGACTTGACGTCGAGCAGGTCCAAGACTTGACCCGGGATCGCCGGAATGAAGCGCGCCGGGTAGGGGTGGAACTCACTCCTGGAGCCTGCGGCCGCGTCTGCGAACGTCCAGTCGGCCTGCGCGAACCGTTCAGCGAGAGAGGGACCGGCACTGACACTCATGTGCGACATGCTACCGGAAACCCAGTATTAACCCAGTATCCTCGTATAGCATGTCCCACATGGCTCAGCGACCCTCTATTCAGCCGGATGAACCCGTGCTGTCCACACCGGGCCGACACAGGACGTTTCACCTGCCCGATCTCGTGAGTGACCGACTGGATGATGTGGTGACGGCGGTGCATGAGCAGGGCTATACCGCGAGCAGGGCCGAACTCGTGGGGGCACTGATAAGCCTCACTCCACCCGACCCTCAGAGCCTCCACGAACTCATGCAGCGGTACCGTCAACTTGCAGCACGGGACATCGCTCACGAAGGCAGCCGCATCGAGCCGCGACCCGTTCGCCCCGGACCGCGCGGATCGAGCCAAGCGCCTCACCACGGCGGCAGCAGCGCAGAAACGTCTGAGGCAGACAGCCAACCGTAGCCGTTGGGTGGCCTGCCAAAGTTCCCGGCACCGCTGCCCTGTCCGACGTGGGAGGCCAGGGGTGCGTACTGTGGGTCGCTCTGGCGGACGAACGTCAAACGTACGACGACCGGACTGTTGTCGAGATATTCGGCTACCACGAGGTCCCCGGGCTCAGGCAAGGCCTCGGTATGCCTAGCAGCCATGGCACGGAACTCGCTCGCGAGGTGTTTGCTCAGGTTGACCCTCGTGTTGAGATTCGTCTTGGTACCCGCCGCAGCGCCTTCGAGAGTGATGGACGTCGTGTCACCGGGGGCAGTGGTAACGCTGTCCATCGGCTGACTACAGAGACGCGCTTCGACAACCGTTTCAATCCGTGGGTCCGCCGGAACCGCCCCCACCTTCTGCGGGAAGAAGCCCTGATAGGGCAGACCGAAGGAGAGATACCACGTCCCGCTCTGCTCCTTGATGCCCTTTACGTCAGTCTTCCCGAGGGTCTTCACAGTGGCGACGACGCCAGGCGGAAGGGCTGGATGTGGGGTCCCAGCCATACCACCTGATGCAGCACTGACCACTCCCACTGCGCCGCCCTTGCCCTGCTTGCCCGCCCCCTTCCCCTTCGATGGCGACGGACGTCGTGGCGGGTCAAGGAACGGGATCGAGGGGCCCTGCCCGCCCTTCTTCCCCGAGCCTCCAACGGAGTCCTTGCTTTGCCCTCTCACGAGAACTCCGCGAGCGCTGAGCAAAGGGAGCGTTGCGCGGCTGAGCGGAATGATATTGCCGTTCAGTGGATGGCCCGAATCGAACAGTGCTTCCGTGTGCTCAGCAACCTCTCGAACGACGTCCGCCTCGGCCTCGCCGGAAAACGAAACGCCCAACTCGACATTGTTCGCAACTCCGAAAGCCGTGAAGTTTGCCGAACCCACCCAGGCACTATCGCCACCCGGATGACTGACATGATACGCCTTGGAGTGCACTAACAATCTGCCTACCTCAGGGTAGACGACAATGGCTTGGGCCGCGGCGTGGGGCTCCATGAAGTCTAACAGAATCTCAATGTCCGCTACTCTCGCGGCAGCCTGATTCCCGCCGATCACCAGTCGGAATGACCCACCGCCTTCCAAGATTTCTCGAAGATATTCCTCGACGTGAAACAGCGCCCCATCGCTGTAGTAGGCCGTCTGGAGATCGAACGCGGTGGCCCCGGGCAGCCGTGTGTTCAGCCAGTGTCCGAGGGTGGAGGTTGGCTCCCGGTCCCCACTGTCCCAGAGTTGCATCTGGCCAAGGTACATGGTGGGCTCTTGTCGCCGCCCGCCGCTCGCTCCCCCGAGCGCAAGACTCTGCATCAATAGCGCGGCCTCTGGGGCCCGTGGTAGTCCGGCGACGCAGACCAGTTGAGAGCAAGGTCGCTGGCTGTCCCGCGCCCCGCACGACGGTCGAGAGTCACTCGGTTGTTCCGATCACCCCCAAGTCCGCCCAGCCCTCAAACGTCCGGGGGCAGTCCTGCCGCTCGCCCTGCCCGGCCCGCAGAGCCTTCCGCGCAAGACGCCGGTCCTCACGCTCGTCGGCAGCGAACTCGGCCTCCAAGTCGGCCATCCAGTCCGGCACAGGCTCTGGCTCGCTCACACGTCGACCAGGTGATCGAGGTGGTGGGACTGGAGTCGCTGCGCGGCCTCAAAGGCGGTCAGGTTGCCTGAGCGCAGTGCCTGCTCGGCCCACTCGCGCTCCGCCCAGTAGGCGGCGTAGCGTTCGTTGAGGTTCCAGCAGATGCGGCGGTTGTTCTCGCGCAACTGGCGCACGACGAAGATGACAGCGCCGGGCAGCCAGCCCGTGAGAACTGCGGCGATGAACGCGCCCATCACGGCACCGAGGATGTCCATCGGGAGCGGCCACTCCGGGTCGGCCACGCCGAAGACGAGCATGAAGATGCCCACCGGGACGGCGACGACGGCCATGCCCAGGGCGAGGCTGGTGACGACCCGCAGCGGTAGCGAGCGCTTCTTCTGCGTGAGCGGTAGGACGGGCTGCGCGGACGGCAGGTGGCCGTCCCGCCCGAGCACGAAGAGGTCCTGCTCGATCTGCGCGTTCATGGCCTGCGCGGCCCTCTCGAAGGCGCGGTTCGCGGCTCCGACAGTTGCGCCGAACATCCCGGCTCCGAGGCCGAGGGCTGCTCCGCTGCTGGCTTTCATGGCTCACTCCTTGATCTGGTTGGCGGTGAGGATGGCGTCTTCGGGGTCCCAGTGGATGGCGATGTCGCCGTCCATGACGCCGATGGGCAGCCGTGCCCCTTCAGCCAGATCAGACACCACGGGCTCGCCGGACGGCGGCAGGTCCACGAAGCGCGTCTCGTTGGCTCCTTGGTGGGCGACCCCGAATGCTCGCCCCGAGTCCGTAATGGCGTGCAGAATCACGCGACGCTCACCCTCGCCGCCACCGACGCACTCCACCTCGCCGTTGGCGTCGATGCGCATGGAGTCGAGGACGCCCCACTCACGACCTGGGCTGGTGACGAACTGCGTGGGTGTCGGTGGATCGCACTCTGGGTTGGAGAGCACCTCCCCGGTCTCGACGTCCAGCACCTGCAACACGCCCTTGCCGTAGGGGACAGCGAAGCGCACCAGCAGAAGGTCCTCGGCGTTGCTGGCTTCGATGGCCCCGATCTCGAACTCTGGCCCTGGGGCGAGGTCCTCCGAGTCGTAGGACTCCCCGGCGTACCGCTCGGGAGCTCCTCGGTGCCGCCGCTGAGTGTGAAGGCGTGATCTCCGACCGTCACCACACCCACGAGGTCGTCGGTCGCCGGGAGTGCCTCCACCTCCCCGGAGGCAGTGACCGCGACCGCCTCGCGCTCACCAGGGTCGGATCGAACCACGAAGCCGAGACCCATCCCACCGATCTGAGGCAGGCTGCTCTCGTCACCGGGCACCGTGACCTCCTCGATCACGGTTCCCGAGGCGATGTCGAGCAGAGTCACCCGTACTTCCTGAGTGTCGGCGTCCAGGCCTTCGCCGTCAGACCTACCACCATCGACCACTGCGATGACCTCTGGCGCGACCTGACGCAACAGCGGGTAAGGCGAGCCCGGATTCCGTTCGTCGGCGGTGAAGGCCTCCCAGCCCCGCGACCACGCTTCCTGGCCCTCCGCGTCCAGGGCACGCACCTGCGTCCCGTCGAGCACCACGACCCGCTCGGCAGTCACAACAGGCGTCCACGGAGCCTCCTGAAGCCCGAGCGTGATCCCCCAGGCAGGCTCCGCGAAGACCTCCGCCACCGGCAGCGAGACAGCGGGCTCCGATGGTTCTGCGGTGCTGGTCGTGACGGCCTGCGCGTCTGCCGTGCTCGGGGTCGAGTCCCCTCCGGACGCGCTCGAACAAGCGGAAACCGTAACGAGCGTTACGGCCATCAGCGTGGCGGTGCGGGTGTGAGTCATAGGTGAGTCCTCCCTGCGCACTGGCGTGACCGCCCCAAGGGGGACCGTCAAGTGGTGAGACACCCTCAGTGAAGCACCTTTAACCAGATTGGTGCAAGGGCTTGTACTGTGCTCGCTGCCGAAAACCAGTGGGCTATCCCGGTGAGCATCTTCCCGGTCCCTGAGCCCGAACTTGACCGCCTACCTGCGATCTTCTCCGAGCGGAAGACGGCCAGCGGGCTGTCCTACGACCAACTCGCGAACCGCAGTGGCCTGACGAGGACGACACTGATGAACGTCGCGCACGGGCGCTACCACGGTGACCTCCGTACCTGGTTGCGGCTGTCGAAAGCCTGGCAGATCAGCCTGGACGAGTTGCTCGCGCCCGTCTGGGAGGGCAAAGCAGGCGAAAAGGCCAAGTGAGCCGCCCTGGCGCGAGTCCTTCCAGCCGGAACGCGAAGCCCTGGCAGGTACTGAACTCGATCTCCCCACGCTCCAGAGACATCGCCTTCGCGGTACGCGGGAACCGGCACAAGCCTGTCGAGTCTCTGCCGCTCGCCGTGCGCATCGCCCTGGCGGTGGCCCGTGCCTTGTTCGATGAGGTGCAGGCGCGGCAGTTCGATGACTCAGACGGCTCGACCTATCGCATCGAGGCCTGGGAGAGGCTCGGGCGAGAGGTCGATATCAGTGAGCGATCACTACGGCGTCTGGAGGCGGGCGAACGGTGGGTCTCCCTCCCCGAACTCGACCGCCTGGCCCGCCATCACACCGTGGGCAAGCGCCTCCGAAAGACCCTTGCGTCCATGAAGGTGAACCTGCTAAACCCTGGGCCAAATCTGGCCAGGAACGGCGGATCACCCGTCCGCCCCGTCACCGTGGAAGACATGAACAACGACACCCGCGCCGTGCTGGAGCGAGAGGTCCGAGAGCGGATCGACCGCCTGGTCCGTGCACAGGCGTCGGAACCACCTGACGCCGAAGAGGTCGACTGGCGTCAAGTGGAGTGGGCGATGCACATGCAACGGTCTACCCCGCAGCCCACGCCGGACCTGGCGTTAGAACTCAAGATTCAGGGAACGAGCATCGCGACGCTGGTGCGGCAAGTTCTCACTGAGACCGCTGGCCCGACCCGGGTTAGCACTATCTGGAACGGGGTGAACCGGATCGTGCAGACACTGCATCAAGATCGCGGCATGCCTCTGATCGAGGCCCACCGTCGTCAGATCACCGAAGCACTGACCTACCTGCGCTCTCGCGGAGAGGTCCACTCCGAAGACGGATTACACGCGCTCATACGAAAGGACTGATCACAGACCATGAGCCCGCGCCCGTGGGCGCGCGGACAAGAGGAAACCCCCACGATCAGTGATCGCAGGGGCCCCGTAGAACTAGACACTCTCACGGTAAGCCCTCTATTACTCTTCGTCAAGCGTTTCCGTACGACCCGTGCGCCGATCTCGTCCTACCCGAATGACTTTCCGAGGCCCCTTGGCCTCAGTCCACGGTTGCTGCCGTGACGTATCTGACGGAGCAGACGCGCCTAGTCTTTCGGCAAAGCAACCGGCCCCTCCCAGAGGCGCGCCCCGAGGCCCTTCTCGCTGCGCGCCACCGTGATGGCGTCCGGCCAGGCCTCGCCGCGCAAGACCGCGTGAAGTGTGGAGTAGTTGACCTTCGTGAGTTCCGCCGCCGAACGGATCGACCCGTCACCGATGGCACGGGTGAGGTTGAGCACGTAGCGCCGCACGCTCTCGTACACGGGGTCGAGGACAGGCTCGCGTGGCCAGGCGGCGCTGACCTCCACCGGCTTAAGTCTCTCTCTCCTGCCCACGGGGCCACCGTACCCACGCTTGACGGTCCCCCTTGCGCTCACCCGACGCTTGTCGCTTCACGGTGCTACCGTAACCGTAGTTACGATCATTGGCGCTGGGAGACAGAGGCTATGGACATTGCCGACTACCGCCCGAACAGGATGCCGCCATCGGAATGGGAGGACGTCGCCGAGTTCGTCCGCGCGGTTGTCACGGAAGCACAGGCGCACTACGCCGGAAGGTACGACACCAAGGACATGCTCGTGACAGTCGCTGACTTAGCCCGTTGGGCGTCGGCAGTCGCCTGCTTACCACTGGAGCGCAGCGTCATCTTCCACCGCGAGACCGTGGCTGACTACGCCAGCGACGCCTGTGGGCACATGACACTCAACTCTGCTGCCACCCGGCGCTCCATGCTCCTTCGCGTGGCCGAGGCGGTGCTCCCACCAGAGGAGCGGGTTGCACCGCTGGCACCGCTCAACCACGACGCTCCCCCGCGTCCCTACTCGAAGTTCGAGCAGCGGGGCTTCCGATCCTGGGCGCAGGGGCAGACCACGGCAGCGCGCCGACTCGACTCTCGGGTCATTCTGGCCCTTGGCCTAGGAGCGGGGCTGGCGACCCCGGACCTGCGGTCCCTCAGGGTCAAGGACATCGTTGTCGACCACCTGGGCGTCCTAGTGTCGCGCGTCATTAATTCATTGACAGTATGGGATGATGGCGTATGCCGTCACCTGCTCTGGAGATCAGCGATGAGGATCGTGCGACCCTGAC